>DASPSV010000001.1:0-37618 GCA_035623755.1 Gemmatimonadales bacterium | reverse complement strand
AGGTACGTGTGAGAGGCGGTCGGTAGGTGGTGGGTTGTGGGTTGTCGTGCCCACCACCGACCACCTACAACCCACTAACTGCTGTTGTCGCTTCCCGCCTCCGGCGGCAGTGCCGGCTGCTCGACTCCCGCGGGCGCCGCCGCGCCCACTCCCGTGATCCGCTCCAGCCGCTCCTGGATCAAGCCGAGCTGCCGCTCCGCCTCCGCGTGCTGGCGCGTGGCGTGGTCGAGGTGCTTCCCGACGAGCCGGTAGGCGGCGTCGAACCGCGCGAATTGCTGCTGCAGGCCGCCCAGGGACTCGAGGATCTCCCGCGCCTGCTTCTCGACCTCGAGGCCCTTCAGGCCGTGCAGGACGGCGGCGAGGTAGGCGTAGAAGGTATGGGGTGAGACGGGGATGACCTTGCGGCGCAGGGCGTAGCCGACGACGCTGTCGTCGTCCTGCGCGCTCTCGCCGCGGACCACCGCCTCGTAGTAGACGCTCTCCGCCGGGATGTACATCAGCGCGAACTCGAACGTCCCCTCGTCCGGCCGGATGTACTTGTCGGCGATCTCGTCGATGCGCTCGCGCAGCGAGCGGCGGAACGCGCGCCGCTCGCGCTCGGCGTCGGCACCCGCGGCGGCGAGCATCCGCTGGCAGGCCTCGAGCGGAAACTTCGCGTCCACCGGCACGAGCCGGTCGCCGACGGTGACGACGGCGTCCACCCGCTCGCCGGAGCGGAAGGCGTACTGCGTGGACCAGAGGCCCTCCGGGAGCACCTGCCGCAGCAGCTCCTCGAGCCAGACCTCACCGAGGGTGCCGCGCAGCCGCGGCACCTGGAGCAGCTCCTGCACCTTCGCGACCGTCTGCCCGACCGCCTCGAGCCGCGCGGTGGCCTCGGCCAGCCGGCCGAGGCGCTCGCGCACGTCGCCCACGGCGCCGCCCTGCGAGGCGACCAGCGCGTCGAGGCGGCGGCGGACCTCGACCAGCTGCTGCTGCAGCAGCCCGGCCTCGCCGCCGGGCGCGGCGGGGCGGCGGGCCACCAGCACGACGAGCAGGGCGACCGCCACGACCAGCAGGGCGAGGACGGCCGCGGTCACCGGGGGAGCCTCAGCGGCCGGCGAGGTGGCACGCCACCTGGTGGCCCGCGGCCAGCGCGCGCAGCTCCGGCCGCACGGTGCGGCAGGTCACGTCCTTGCCCGGATGCTGGCAGCGCGGGTGGAACGGGCAGCCCGGCGGCGGGTGCACGGGCGAGGGCGGGTCGCCCGCCAGCACGATGCGCTGCCGCCCCTTCGCCGGGTCGGGCACGGGCACGGCGGTGAGCAGCGCCTGCGTGTACGGGTGCAGCGGGCGGCGGTAGATCGCGTCGGTGGGCCCGTGCTCGACGATCCGGCCGAGGTACATCACGGCCACGCGCGGCGCGATGTGCCGGATCACGGCGAGGTCGTGGGAGATGAAGAGGAAAGACAGGCCGCGCCGGGCCTGCAGGTCCGACAGCAGGTTGAGGACCTGCGCCTGCACGCTCACGTCGAGCGCGGAGACCGGCTCGTCGCACACCAGGAACTCGGGCTCGACGGCCAGCGCCCGCGCGATGCCGGCGCGCTGCCGCTGCCCGCCGGAGACCTCGTGCGGCCAGCGGGCCGACGAGCCGGCGGGCAGGCCCACCTCCTCGAGCAGCGCCTCGACCCTGCGGTCGGCCTCGGCGCCCCGGGCGAGGCCGTGCACCTCGAGCCCCTCGCGGACGGCGCGGCCGATGGACTGGCGCGGGTCGAGCGATCCGTCGGGATCCTGGAAGACGACCTGCATGCGCCGGCGCAGCCGCCGCAGTGCGGCGGGGTCGAGCGCGAACACGTCCTGGCCGTCGAACCGGACCTCGCCCGACGTGCGGTCCGCGAGCCGGAGGATGGTGCGTCCGAGCGTGGTCTTGCCGCAGCCCGACTCCCCCACGAGGCCCAGGGTCTCGTGGGCGGCGACGTCGAACGTCACGCCGTTGACGGCCTGGACCACCTCGCGGCGGGCGCCGAGGAAGCCGGTGCGGCGCACGAAGTGGGTGACGAGGTCGTGGACCTCGACGAGTGGCCCTCTGGTTCCGTTCAACTCATCACCTCGTCCTCAACTGTGAGAGGTGAGGGGTGAACGTCTCACGTCTCACCTCTCACTTCTTACGCCGCGCCGGCTCCTGCACCAACCAGCACCTCGCCCGCTGTCCCGCTCCCGCGTCGAGCAACGGAGGCTCTTCCAGCCGACATCTCTCCCACGCGTGCGGGCAGCGCGGATGGAAGCGGCACCCCGGCGGCCAGGCGGTCGCGGGCGGCACCTGGCCCGGGATGGCGCGCAGCCGCGTGCGGCGCTCGTCGAGGCGCGGCACCGCGGCCAGGAGCCCCTCGGTGTAGGGGTGCGACGGCTGCGCGAACAGGCGCGGCGTCGGCGCCTCCTCCACGATCTGGCCCGCGTACATGACGTACACGCGCCGGGTCCGCTCCGCCACGATGCCGAGGTTGTGGGTGATCAGGAGCACCGCCATGCCGAGCTTCTGCTGCAGCCCGTCGAGCAGCTCGAGGATCTCGGCCTGGATCGTGACGTCGAGCGCCGTGGTGGGCTCGTCGGCCAGCAGCAGCTGGGGCCGGCAGGCGAGCGCCATCGCGAGCAGCACCCGCTGCCGCATGCCGCCCGACAGCTGGTGCGGGTACGCCCGGGCGCGGCGCTCCGCGTCGGGGATGCCCACCGCGGCGAGCATCTCGACGGCGCGCCAGTGCGCGGTGCCGCGCGTGACGGCTTCGTGGGCACGGATCGCCTCGGCGATCTGCGCGCCGATCCGGAGCACCGGGTTGAGGGCGCTGAGCGGGTCCTGGAACACCAGCGCGACGTGGTTGCCGCGCACGGCGCGGATCTCCTTCGCGCCCAGGGCCAGGAGGTCGCGCCCCTCGAGCCGCACGCTGCTGCCGTGGGCGATGTGCCCCGGCGGCTCCACCAGCCGGAGCAGCGCGAGCGCGGTGACGCTCTTGCCGCAGCCCGACTCGCCCACCAGCCCGACGGTCTCGCCCTCGCCCACCGTGAGGTCGATGCCGTCCACCGCGCGCGCGACGCCGTCGGGGCCGGTGAAGCGCACCGCGAGGTCGCGCACCGCGAGCAGCGGGGCGCGGGTCGCGGCGCCGCTCACGCGGCCGCCCGCGGATCGAGGGCGTCGCGCAGGCCGTCGGCGGCGAGGTTGAAGGCCACCACGGTGACGACCAGCGCGAGCCCGGGCGCCAGTGCGACCCACGGGGCGGAGAGCAGGACGTCCTTGCCGTCCATGATCATGTTGCCCCAGGTCGGGGTGGGCGGCCGCACCCCGAGGCCGAGGTAGGACAGCCCGGCCTCGAGCAGGATGATGTTGCCGACGTCGAGCGACGCGCTCACGATGACCGGGGCGGCGACGTGCGGCAAGAGGTGGCGCCGCACGATGCCCCAGCCCGGCTCGCCCAGGGCGCGCGCGGCCACGACGAAGTCGGCCTCCCGGAGGCTCAGCACGGCGGCGCGCACGATGCGGCTGGTCTGGAACCAGCCGGTGGCCGCGATGAGCCCCACGACCGCCGCGGCGGGGGCGTTGTCCCACACCGCGAACACCGCGAGCAGGAGCAGGATCCGCGGCAGCGCCAGCGCGACGTCCACCCCGCGCATCAGCAGCTGGTCGGTGCGCCGGCCGGCGAGTCCCGCCACCAGGCCCACGCCGGCGCCCAGGGTCACGGCGAGCAGGGCCGCGCCGACGCCCACCACCAGCGAGACGCGGGCGCCGTGGAGCGTGCGGCTCAGCACGTCGCGGCTGAACGGGTCGGTGCCCATGAGGTGGTCGGCCGACGGGGGGCGGTCCTGCAGCCGCACCGGATCGGGCTGCGCCAGCGGGTCGGCGGCGAACAGCGGCCCCACGAGCGCCGCCAGCGCCAGCAGGGCCACCAGCGCGGCGCCGCGCACCGCGGGGCGGTTGCGCGCGAAGCGGCGCGCGGCCAGCCGCCAGGGGCTCACCGATCCACCCGGATGCGCGGATCGGCGACCGCGACCGCCACGTCGGCCGCCAGGTTGCCGAGCGCGACGAGGACGCCGGCCACGAGCGCCGCCGCCGTGATGACGTTGTAGTCGCGGGCGAAGATCGCGTCGTAGGTCACTCGGCCGAGGCCGGGCCAGCCGAAGATGCTCTCGATCAGCACCGATCCGGCGAGGAAGTACGGCACCGACAGTCCGGCGAGCGTGATCGTCGGCGCCAGCGCGCCGCGCAGCGCGTGCCGCAGCAGGATCGCGCGCTCCGGCAGGCCCCTGGCGCGCGCGCTCCGGATGTGGGCCGCCGCCAGCGTCTCGAGCAGCGCGGCGCGCTGGAAGCGGGCGAACGCGGCGGCCTGCACCAGCGCCAGGCTCGCGGCCGGCAGCACCAGGTGCCGCGCGACGTCGAGCGCGCGGCCGAGCGGCGGGAGCCGGTCGTGGATCGCGGCGCTGGTCATGCCGGCCACCGGCAGCCAGTGCAGGTGCTCGCCGAACACCAGCAGCAGCACCAGCCCGAGCCAGAAGACCGGCACCGAGTAGAACACCAGGGTGACGACGCCGAGGACGGTGTCGGTGCGGGTGTGGTGGCGGGCGGCCTGCGCGGCGGCGGCCGCGAGCCCGAGCAGCAGCGAGGCGAGCAGCGCCGTGCCGCCGAGCAGCAGGGTGTTCGGCACGGCCTCGGCGAGCACGTCGGCGACGGGGCGGTGGAGCACGAACGACTCCCCGAGCCGGCCGCGGGCCAGGTTGACGGCGTAGCGGAGCAGCTGCTCCGGGAGCGGGCGGTCGAGCCCGAACAACGCGCGCTGCCGGGCGACCACCTCCGGTGACGCGATGGTCTCGGGCGTGCCCAGCATCGGCGCGCCCGGCGCGGCGTGCACGAGGAGGAAGGTGACGAGGACGACGGCGGCGACGCTGACGACGGCGAAGGCGAGCCGGCGGGCGACGAATCGAAGCACCGGCTACCGCCCGGCGGCGCCCCGGTCCCCCGCGACGCGCCACTCGGTGACGGTGGCGAGCCAGCTGTCGGGCCGGATCGTGACGTCGGCGAAGCGCGTGCCGATCGCCGCCTCGTTGCGCGGCGAGACGAGGAACACCGCGGGCGCCTCGTCGTTGAGGCGCTCCAGCACGCGCCGCCAGCGCGGCGCGGCCTCCGCGCGGGTGCGGGCGCGCAGCGCGGTCGCGGTCAGCGCCTGGAACGCGCTGTCGGCGAAGCCGCCGATGTTCGCCCCCGCACCCGGGCTCCACCACTGGAGCACCGAGGCCGGGCTCGGGTCGGTCGTCCGGGACACCAGCGCGGCGTCGAAGTCGCCCGACGTGGTGCGCCGCTCCATGACCGTGAACTCCACCGGCTCGATGTGCAGCTCCACGCCCAGGCGGCGCATCTCGTCCTGGACGATCACCGCGGCTTGCTGCCGCCACTGGCTCGACGTGGGCACGAGCAGCGTGAACCGGAGCGGCGTGCCGGCCCGCCCGCGCGCGCCGCCGGCGGTCCGCCGCCAGCCCCGCTGGTCGAGCATCCGGGCGGCGGCGGCCGTGTCGAACGGGAGCTGGCGGATGGAGTCGCTCCAGATCCACTGCATCGGACTCACCGCGCCGGCGGCGACGTCGGCGAACGGGCCGAACACGGATCGCACGACGGTCTGGCGGTCCACGGCCATCGCGACGGCGCGCCGCACCTCACGGTCGGCGAACGGCGGGCGGCGGAGGTTGAAGACGATGGCCCCGTAGAACGGGGACGCGTAGGGCACCAGCCGTACGTTCCGCGCCTGCTGCACGCGCTCCAGCTGCCCGCGCGCCGGGATCACCTCCATGGCGTCGGCTTCGCCGGCCAGCAGCTGGCTCACGGCGCTCGGCAGCTCGGGAACGATCCGCCAGATCAGCCGGTCGAGGCCCGGCCGCCCCAGGAAGAAGGCGGTGTCGCCGGCGAGCGTGATCTCCGCGCCCGTCCGCCAGCTCACGAACCGGTACGGCCCGTCGCCGACCGGCGCGCGCGCGAACGGCGCCGTCGCCAGCCGCGCGGCCGGAATCGTGTCCAGCAGGTGGCGCGGCAGGATCCGCATGTGATACGTCGCGTCGTACAGCTGCTCCGGGTACCAGCGGCGGAACCGGAACACGGCCGTGAGGCTGTCCGCGGCGGTGACGGTGTCGATGGCCGCCAGGAACGGGGCGAGCGGCGCGTTCACCGCCGGGTCGCGGTAGACGCGGAACGTGTACGCCACGTCCGCCGCGGTGACCGGGGCGCCGTCCTGCCAGCGCGCCCGCGGATCGAGACGGAAGACGATCGTAAGCGAATCCGGGTGCTCCCAGCTCCGCGCCAGCACCGGGCGGAAGCCGGAGTCGTCGATCGTGTTGAGGCCGAGCTTCAGCTCGGCGAGCCTGCAGAACAGGAGATCGGAGACGTTGATGCCGGTGGTGAGCGACGTGACGGGCGGGAGGAGGACGTCGGCGTCGCCGGTGGCGGCGATCACCATCGTCCCGCCCGCCGCGCCCGGGGGCGCCGCGCATCGCTCGCACGAGGCGGCGATCGCGGCGGCCGCGAAGACGGCGGGGAGGAGCCTCACGGGGCGAATCTAGCCGCCGCCGAGCGGCGGCGTCCAGCGCCGGACGCCGGCCGACCGGCGCCCGCGGCCCGTCCGGACGCGACGAGGGGGCGCCGCGGCGCCCCCTCGTGCGACTCGGCCGGCGGAACCGGCTAGGGCGCCGGGTGGTGGGCGAAGTCCCCGGCCTCCACGATGGTGAACTTGCCCGGATCGAGGTGCCGGCGCACCGCGGCGTTGATCTGGTCCGTGGTGAGTGCCTGCACCTTCCGCTCGAGGTCCGCGTCGAAGGCCAGCGTGCGGTGGTAGAACAGGTACGCCATCAGGGTGTTCGCCAGCTGCTGGTCCTGGGCCCGCGCGACCTCGCGGGACTGGAGCCACCCCGCCTTCGCCTGCTCCACCTCGACGGCCGTGAACCCGTCGTGCAGCATCCGGTCGATCTCCTCCCGGAACGCGGTCTGGAGCCGGCGGACGTTCTGCGGGGCGTAGATCGCGTAGGCGGCGAAGGTGCCGCTCGAATCCAGCGCCGCCGCGCTGAGCATCGAGCCGACGCCGTAGCTCAGCCCCTCCTTCTGGCGGATGCGGGTGGCGAGCCGGGAGTTGAGGAACCCGCCGCCGAGCATGTAGTTGCCCAGGACGAGCGCCGGGTAGTCGGGGTCGTCGTCGCGCAGGTGCAGGTTCATCCCCGCGACGAACATCGCGTTCGCCTTGTCGGGCGTCTCGACCACGACGGTGGTGTCCGGACGGTCCTGGTAGGGCTGCGCCACCCGCGCGTACGGCTGCGCGCTGCGCCAGTCGCCGAAGCGCGCGGTCACGAGCTGCGAGATCTGCGCGGGGTCGAAGTCGCCCACCACCGACAGCTCGGCGTTGGTGGCGCCGTAGAAGTCGCCGTAGAACCGGCGCACCCCGTCCAGGGTGGCGGCCGCGTAGTCGGCGGCCAGCTCGTCGAGCGTCGCGACGTAGCGCGGGTCGCCCTTCGGGTAGCTGGCGAGGTGGCGCTGGAAGAGCCGGAAGGCGATCGCCGTCGGCTCGCTCTTCTGCTCCTCGATGCTGGCCAGGTTCTCCTGCACCAGGGTGCGGAACTCGGTGGAGTCGAAGGCGGGCTCGCGCAGCACCTCGCCCAGCAGGCCGAGCACCGCGGCCAGGTGCGGCCGGGTGGTCTCGATCATCACCGAGGTCGAGGTGGGGCCGCCGAACAGGTTCACCCGGGCCTGCAGCTTGTCGAGCGAGTCCCGGATCTGCTGGCGGGTGTGGTGGAGCGAGCCGCGCATCAGCATGTCCGCGGCCAGGTCCGCGATCACCGCCTTCCCGGTCACCGCCGCCTCGCTGCCGTAGCGGAGCCGCAGCATCGCGTTGACGGTCTGGCCCCGGGTCCGCTTGGGCAGCAGCGCCAGCTGGAGGCCGTTGGCGAGCGCCGTGCGGGTCGTGCGCTCGTCGATGTTCGCCGGGGACGGGTCGAAGACCTCGCCGGCCACCCGTGCCGTGTCGCCGTGGTAGTCGTGCACCAGGGCGGCCACGTCCGGTGCCGGCGGGATCTCGGCGCGCTGTGGCGACGGGGTCGGGACGAACACGCCCAGCGTCCGGTTGGAGGGCACCAGGTAGCGGGCGGCGACGCGCTGCACGGCGGCCGGCGTCACGGCCCGCAGGCGGTCGCGGTTGAGGAACAGCAGCCGCCAGTCGCCCATCGCCGCCCACTCCGACAGCTGGAGGCCGACGCGGGACGAGTTGTTGAGGTTCAGCTCGATGGTGCGCAGCAGGCTCGTCTTGCCGCGCTCGACCTCCTCGGCCGTGGGCACGCTGACCAGCACCGAGTCCACCGTGCGCTCGAGCGCGGCGCGCGCGCTGTCCAGCGGGTCGCCCTGGCGCACCCGGGCGTACAGGTACAGGAGGCTCGGATCGCGGAACTGGAAGCTGATGGCCCCGACGTCGGCCGCCTTCTTGGTTTCCACGAGCGCCCGGTAGAGTCGCCCGGACGGGGCGCTCCCGAGCACCTCGCTCAGCACGTCCACGGCGGCGAAGTCCGAGTCCGAGCCGGCGGGAACGTGGTAGGCGGCGGCGACCACCTGCACGTCGCCCACGCGCCGCAGCGTCACGGTGCGCTCGCCGTCCTGCGTCGGCTCGACGGTGTAGGTCGGCCAGATCTTCAGCACGCCGCTGCGGTCGGGCCGCGGAATGGCGCCGAACCGGCTCGTCACCAGCTGGAGGGTGCGCGCCGGATCGAACTTGCCGGCGACCACCAGCACCGCGTTGTCCGGCTGGTAGTAGCGGTGGTAGAAGGACTGGAGCCGCTCGATCGGCACCAGCTCGATGTCGCTGCGCGCGCCGATCGTGGACTTTCCGTAGTTGTGCCACAGGTACGCCGTGGAGAACGTGCGCTCCAGGAGCACGTTGAACGGGTCGTTCTCCCCCGACTCGTACTCGTTGCGCACCACGGTCATCTCCGACTCGAGGTCGCTCCGGGCGACGAAGCTGTTCACCATCCGGTCCGCCTCGAGGTCGAGCGCCCACGTCAGGTTGGTGTCGGTGGCGGCGAACGTCTCGAAGTAGTTGGTGCGGTCGAACCAGGTGGAGCCGTTCGGCTGCGCGCCGTGCTCGGTCAGCTCCTGCGGGATGTTGCGGTGGTGCGGCGTGCCCTTGAAGACCATGTGCTCCAGCAGGTGCGCCATGCCGGTCTCGCCGTAGCCCTCGTTCCGCGACCCCACCAGGTAGGTGACGTTCACGGTGATCGTCGGCTTGGACGAGTCGGGGAACAGCAGCACCCGGAGGCCGTTGGCCAGGTCGTACTCGGTGATGCCCTCCACCGTCGGGCCGCGCACCGGCGCGGGCGGCGCGGGATGCGCCGGCCGCGGGGCCGGATGCCGCGCCGGCCTCGGCTGCTGGGCGGCGAGGGGGACGGCGATCGCGACGAGCAGGACGGGAAGCAGGCGCATGGGACCTCCGGGCGACCGGGTGGAGCGACGAGGTTCGGCGGCAAGACGGCGGTCGAGGCTCTTACTATGCAGCGGGCGTCACAGGGGCGTCAGGTGTGCGACGGGTGAAACCGGATGCCGTTGATCGGCTTGGCCTTGGCTACCGCCGCCAGGTCCAGGCCGGGTCGGCGTAGGCGGGCGCGAGGCGCTCCGCCTCGCGCCGCACGCCGGCCGGGAGGATGCCGGCGCGCGCCGGGGCCCCCCAGCGCGCGGCCGCCGCGGCGTGGATCGCGGCGCTCACCGCGGCCCAAGCGGCGCGCCCGGGCCCGAGCAGCTCGGCGAGCCCCGTGGCGGCGGGAGCGTTCGCGGCCCCGACCGTGACGGCGGCGACGACGTCCTGGTCGGCGGCGAGGAGCAGCGAGCCATGCTGGAGGAACGCGCCGTCGCCGCGCACCTGGGCGCTGCCGACGAGCTTGCCCCCGCCTCGCGCCATCACCTCGCCGCCGGCCGCGCTGGCGAAGCAGGCGCCGGAGCCGACGCCGTCGGCCGGCCGGTCGTCGGCGAGCCGCACGTCGGCGCCGAGCGCCGTCAGCGCGTCGGCGAGCATCGCGTGGATCTCGCGGTAGCTGGCCCGCAGCGAGCCGAACGCCGCAGCGGGCGCGGCGACGGCGTAGGTGACCTCGCGGTGGTGCCACACGGCGCGGCCGCCGGTCGGGCGGCGCACGACCGCGAGGCCGCGCGCGGAGATGGCGGCGCGGTCGTAGCGGACGAGGGCGGGCTCGTTGCGGCCGAAGGAGAGGGTCGGCGGGTCCCAGGCGTAGAGCCGCAGCGTGCGCTGTCCCTCGCGCTCGGCGGCCGCGAGCAGCGCGGCGTCTGTCGACATGTTGCGGGGGCCGGACGCGGCTGAGTCGACCAGGACGAGCCAGTCGGAGGTCACTTCTGACTCCTCACCCGTTCACGGCTGTGAGAGGTGAGGGGTGAAAGGTGAGACGTTCACGTGAGACGTGAGAGGTGGAAAGGCGTGAGAGGTGGAAAAGCGTGAGAGGGCCGGCCCGCGCCCTCTCACGTCCCTCTCACGTCGTTGCTTCTCGCTTCTCACTTGAACGTCTCACGGCTCACTGCTCACCTCTCACTTCTTCTCGCTGATCAGCGTCCTGCTCTGCTCTCTCATGAACTGCGGCAGGTAGAACAGCCCGCCCGCGCTCTTGCCCGTGGAGCCCGAGCCCTTCCACCCGCCGAACGGCTGCAGGCCCGGCCACGCGCCCGTGGTGGCGCCCTGCGGCCGGTTGGCGTAGCAGGTGCCGGACTCGACGCGATCGAAGAACCACTGCGCCTCGCGCGGGCTGCCGTAGAAGCCGGCCGTGAGGCCGTAGTCCGCGTCGTTCGCGCGCCGCATGCCCTCCTCGAGCGACTCGACGCCGGCGATCATCGCGATGGGCAGGAACATCTCCTCGCGCCACAGCCGGTGCGCGGCCGGCACGTTGTCCACCAGCGTCGGGGCGCAGAAGTACCCCTTCGCGAGCGGGCCCTGGGTGAGCCGCCGGCCGCCGAACAGGATCGTCCCGGCCTGGCGCAGCTCGGCGCAGTAGTTCTCGTAGCTCCGGGCGCCGGCCGCGTTGGCCACCGGCCCCAGCCAGTTCTCGCGCACCGTGGGATCGCCGATGTTGGTGCGCTCGAGCAGCGCGAGCAGCCGGGCGATCAGCTTGTCCTTCACCGCCCGCTCGACGAAGATGCGGCTCGTGGCCGAGCACTTCTGGCCCTGCAGGCCGAAGGCCGAGCGGTAGCAGCCCAGCGCGGCCTGGTCGAGGTCCGCGTGGCGCGAGACGATCGTCGCGTTCTTGCCGCCCATCTCCGCGATGCACGGCCGCGGCCACTTGCCGCCGGCGAAGCCGCGGTAGATGTGCATGCCGACGTCGAACGAGCCCGTGAAGGTGATGCCGTCCACGCCCGGGTTGGCGATCAGCTCCTCGCCCAGCGTTCCGCCCGGCCCGGTGACGAAGTTGTACACGCCCTTCGGCAGGCCCGCGTCGAGGAAGCAGCGCGCGAGGAACCAGCCGACCCACGGCGTGTCGGTCGCCGGCTTGGCGACGACGGTGTTGCCGGCGAGCAGCGCCGCGCCCGAGGGCCCGCCCGACAGCGCGACCGGGAAGTTCCACGGCGAGATCACGACCCACACGCCGTACGGCCGCAGCAGGCTGGTGTTGGAGGCCGTGAAGCCCTTGAGCGGATCGCGGCCCATCGGCGTCACGTAGCCGTCGAACCGCTCCATCAGGTCGCAGTAGTAGGCGATCAGGTCCGCCGTCTCCTGCACGTCGCCCAGCGCCTCCATCCGGTTCTTGCCGACCTCGAGCGAGTCGATGGCGGCGAACTCGAAGACGCGCTTGTTGATCAGGGCCGCGGCGGCCCGCAGGTAGCGGACGCGGCGCTGCCACGGCAGCGCGCTCCAGGTCGGGAACGCGGCGCGCGCCGCCGCGATGGCGGCGCGGGCGTCCTCCACGCCGCCCTTCTGGAACCGGCCGAGCAGCCAGTCGGTGTCGATCGGGCTCCGGTCCTCGAACTGCTCGGCGGAGCGCCGCTCCTCGCCGCCGACGAGGAGCGGGTACTCGCGCCCGAGGTCGCCGCGCACCCGGGCGAGCGCACGGTCGTAGCTGGTATGCAGCTCCTCCGGCGGCTCGAACATCGTGGCGTAGGTGAGATGGAAGGCGGCCGGCGTCTTGGAGGCCACCTTCTTGGCTGACTTGGACTTAGGAGACACGGGAATTCCCCGGACGTTCGGGTGGAATCGCACGGCAGGCGGCCAGAACTCTAGCAAAGCGCGGGCCAGGAGGACAAGGGACGCCGCGCCGCTCAGCTCCGGATCGACAGCGCGATCAGGAGCTGGGCCGCCCAGTAGGCGACCAGCTCGACCACGTGCGCCTCGCGCGAGGGCCGGCGGAAGCGCCGCACGGCCAGGATCACGTCGGCGGTGAAGAAGCAGCAGGCGCCGGCCAGCGCGAGCACGAAGGAGGCGTGGCCGACGCCCGGCGCCTGGCCGCGCGCGGCCGCGCGCCACGCCATCGCGCACAGCACGGTGAGATAGGCGAGCACGGGGACGCGGCGCGCGCCGAGCACGGGCCACAGGTAGCGGACCACGGCCGCGCCGGCGACGACGAACGGCGCGAGCAGCGGCAGCTGTCCCGGGACCACCGGGCTGCCGAGCGTGAAGGCGGCGAGGTACGCGAGCTGCGCGGCGGCGAACGCGACGAGCCCCGCGAGGAAGCGGGCGGGCGGCAGCAGCAGCACGTCGCCGGCGAGCGACGCCGACAGGCCGAGCACCACGAGGCCGCGGTAGGGCTGGCCGCCGGGGCGGACCAGCCAGGCGGCGCCGACGAGGATGATCAGCGTGGTGAGGGGCTTGAAGAAAGCGAACCCCGGCCGGTCGTCGCGAGCCGCGGCGACGATGGCGCAGCCGGCCGCGATGGCCGTCGCGCCCGCGAACGGCAGGGTCGAGAGCGGCATCCGTCGTCCTTCAGGGCCTCCGCGGGGCGGGGCCGCGAACGGGCCTACGCTCCGAAGGCGAACCGCACGTCGGGGTTCCGGGCCGCCGCGGCTTCGTCGAACCGGCTGACCGGCGTCAGGCGGGGCGCGCCGGTCACCAGCTCGGGCTCCGTCTCCGCTTCCTTCGCGATCTGGAGCATCGTGTCGGCGAACCGGTCCAGCTCGTCCTTCGTGGCCGTCTCGGTCGGCTCGATCATCAGCGCTTCCGGCACGATCAGCGGGAAGTACACCGTCGGCGCGTGGAAGCCGTAGTCGAGGAGCCGCTTGGCGATGTCCAGCGTCTTGACGCCGTGCCGCTCCTTGAAGGGCGTGCCGGTGGCGACGCACTCGTGCATCCCGCGGCCGAAGGGCAGCGGGTACGCGCCCTCGATCCGCGCGGCGAGGTAGTTGGCGTTGAGCACCGCGGCCTGCGCGGTCTCGCGGATCCCCTCGCGGCCCAGCATCGCGATGTACGTGTACGCCCGTACCATCATCCCGAAGTTGCCGAAGTAGCCGTGCAGCTTGCCGATCGACCGCGGCCGGTCCCACTCCCGCCGGTACCGGTCGCCGTCCTTGACCACCAGCGGCACGGGCAGGAACGGCTCGAGGTGTCGCTTCACGGCCACGGGGCCCGCTCCGGGCCCGCCGCCGCCGTGCGGCGTCGAGAAGGTCTTGTGGAGGTTGAAGTGCATCGCGTCCACGCCGCTGTCGCCGGGGCGCACGACGCCCATGAGGGCGTTCATGTTCGCCCCGTCCATGTAGAGCAGCGCGCCGGCGCCGTGCACCAGCCGGGCGATCTCGACCACCTCGGTCTCGAACCGGCCGACGGTGTTGGGGTTGGTGAGCATCACGGCAGCCGTGTCGGGCCCGAGCGCCGCCTGCAGGGCCGCGAGGTCCATCTGGCCGCGGGCGTCCGACTTGATCGCCTTGACCACGAAGCCGGCGAGGGCGGCGGTGGCCGGGTTGGTGCCGTGCGCGCTGTCGGGGATGATCACGGTCTTGCGCGCCGCGTCGCCGCGCGCGCGGTGGTAGGCGGCGATCAGGAAGATGCCCGTCATCTCGCCCTGCGCGCCGGCGGCCGGCTGGAGCGTGATCGCGTCCATCCCGCTCACGTCCTTGAGCCACTCCCCGAGCGTGTGGACGAGGCGCAGCGCGCCCTGGCACGCCGCGTCGGGCGCGAACGGGTGCAGCGCCGCGAAGCCCGGCAGCCGCGCCATGTCCTCGTTCACCTTGGGGTTGTACTTCATGGTGCACGACCCCAGCGGGTAGAGGGCGCGGTCCACGTGGTGATTCTTGAGCGACAGCTCCACGTAGTGCCGCATCACCTCGAACTCCGGCACCTCGGGCAGCCGGGGCGGGGCCTTCCGCAGCGCCGCGGCGGGCAGCACGTCGGTCGCGCGCTGCGCCGTGATGGGCCGGGGCACGCGGGTGCCGCCGCGCCCGGGGCGCGAGCGCTCGAAGATCAGGGGCGTGGGGACGGGGCTGAGCGGGAACGGCTGCATGGTCGTCCTCTAGAAGTCGTACGCCTGGCCGGGCCGGAGCACCTCGACCCGCGCCAGGGAGCCGACCGCACGCCGGAACGCCTCCGGGTCGGCCTCGATCACGGGGAACGTGCCCCAGTGCATCGGGATGGCGACGCGCGGCTTGACGAACGACACCGCGCGCGCCGCGTCCTCGATGCCCATGGTGTAATTGTCGCCGATCGGCACGAGCATGACGTCCACCCGGCCCTCCAACAGCTGCATCTCGAGGGTGAGGGCGGTGTCGCCGGTGTGGTACACGCTCTTCCCCCCGACGGTGACCACGTAGCCGCAGGGGAAGGTGGTGAACCGGCCCGCGTCGTCGCCGTCGACGCCGCCGCCGTGGAAGGCGACCACCAGCTTGACCGTTCCGAAGGGGAACGCGCGCGCGCCGCCGATGTGCATCGGGTGCACGTTGGGCGCGCCCTGCTCGACGCACCACATGGCGAGCTCGTAGGGCGCGACCACCGTGGCCCGGTGGAGCTTGGCGAGCGGGATCGCGTCCCCGACGTGGTCGCCGTGGCCGTGGGTGAGGAGGATCGCGTCCGGCTTCGGCAGCGCGGCGGCCTCGATGTCGGCCAGCGGATTCCCGGTCAGGAACGGGTCGAAGACGATCCGCTTCCCGTCGTGCTCGAGGACGAAGCAGTCGTGGCCGTGGTAGGTGAGCGTCGGCACGGCGGACCTCAGGCCTGCGTCAGCACGTCGACCAGGCGCTCCACGTCGGCCGCGGTGCGCTTCTCCGTCGCGGCGATGAGCAGCGCGTGGTCGTCCTCCATCGGGAAAGCGAAGCGGTCCAGCGCGACGCCGGGCAGCACGCCGAGGCCGGCCGCGCGGTGGACGATCTCGGCCGCGGGCTTCGGGGTCTTCACCGCGAACTCGTGGAAGAAGCGGCCGCCGGGGCAGAGCGGCGCGTAGCCCTTGATCTTCGTGACGGCGTCGAACGCCGCGTGCGCGTTGACGCACGACGCCTCCGCGACGCCCCGGAGGCCCTCGAGCCCGACGGTGGCGAGGTAGACGGTGGCCGCGAGGGCGAGCAGCCCCTGGTTGGTGCAGATGTTGCTGGTCGCCTTCTCGCGCCGGATGTGCTGCTCGCGGGTCTGGAGGGTGAGCACGAAGCCGCGCCGGCCGTCGTGGTCCGTGGCGCGGCCGACGATGCGGCCCGGCATGTGGCGGATGTACTCCTGCTTCGCCGCGAACATGCCGAGCACGGGGCCGCCGAAGCTCATCGGGATGCCGAGCGGCTGGCCCTCGGCGATCGCGACGTCGGCGCCGCACGCGCCGGGGCTCTCGAGCAGCGCCGCGGCGACGGGGTTGAACGCGACCACCAGGAGGGCGCCGGCGTCGTGGGCCGCGGCGGCGCAGGCGCGCAGGTCCTCGATCACGCCGAGGAAGTTGGGCTGCTGCACCACCAGGCACGACGCGCCCGCCAGCAGCGGGGCCGCCGCCGCGAGGTCGAGGGTGCCGTCGGCGCGGCGCGGCGCCACGGCCACGGTGCGGCCGGTGGCCCCGATGTAGGTCTCGGTCACCCGGCGGTAGTGCGGGTGGACCGTGTGCGCCATCACGACCCGGGGCCGGTCCTTCTTCACGCTGCCGGCGAGGATCGCGGCTTCGGCGCACGCGCTGGCGCCGTCGTACATCGAGGCGTTGGCGACGTCCATGCCCGACAGCTCGCACACCAGCGTCTGGAACTCGTAGATGACCTGCAGCGTGCCCTGGGAGACCTCGGGCTGGTAGGGCGTGTAGGCGGTGTAGAACTCGGAGCGCCGCAGCACGTGGTCGACGATCGACGGCACCCAGTGGTCGTACATGCCGGCGCCGGCGAAGCACACCAGCGGCGCGTCCGCATCGGCCAGCGCGGTCACCGCGCGCACGGTGTCCCACTCGGGGAGTGCCTCGGGCACGGCGAGCGGGCGAAGGGACCGGAGCCCGGCGGGGATCGCCGCGAACAGGTCGTCGAGCGACGCGATGCCGATCGTCTGGAGCATCTCGCGGACGTCGGCGGCGCTGTGGGGGACGTAGGACATGGGAAGCCGAGCCTGAGGGAGAAAGTGCAGCGCCCCGGGGAGTGGCCCGGGGCGCCGTGGTCTACTGTCCGATGTGCGCGGCGTAGTCCGCGGGGCCGAGGAGCCCGCCGAGCTCCGCGGCGCTGGTCGCCCGCAGGCGGATCATCCAGCCCGCGCCGTAGGGATCCTTGTTGATCACCGACGGGTCGCCCTCGATGGCCCCGTTCACCTCCACCACCTCGCCCGCGACGGGGCAGTACAGCTCGGAGACGGCCTTCACCGCCTCGATGGTGCCGAACGGCTCCATCTTGCCGAACGTGGTGCCGGGCTTGGGGAGGTCGACGTAGACCACGTCGCCCAGCTCGCCCTGCGCGTAGTCCGTGATCCCCACCTCGACGATGCCCGGCTTGCCGGTCTGGCGGACGTATTCGTGTTCTTCGGTGTAGGTGAGGTCGTCCGGAATCTTCGACATCGGGGCTCCACGTGCTGCGAGGGTTCCTTTCGGCCCCCAAGGGTATTCGGGGTGCCAGCCGGTGTCAAGCGAAAAACCCGCGCCGCGACTGGCGTGCGCGCGCCTGCTAGCGCCGCGCGTTGCGGCGGCGTCCCGCCTCGGTCACCAGCGCCTGCCACGCGGCCCGCGCGTTGGCCTGCAGCGCCTCCAGCGAGCCGTCGTTGTCGATGACGATGTGGCTCTTGGCGCGCTTGAAGCGGCTCGGCAGCTGCGCGTCCATGACGTCGCGCGCCTCCTCGTCGGAGTAGCCGCGCAACTCGACCAGGCGCCGCCGCCGGGTCTCCTCCGGCGCGTCCACCAGGACCACCACGTCCCACGCGTCGGGATCGAGAGCCTCGAACAGCAGCGGGATGTCGGAGACCACGATGGCCACGCCCGCCTTGCGGGCGACCTCGAGGCGCTCGGCGTGCAGGCGCATCACGTCGGGGTGCACGATCGCGTTGAGCACCGCGCGCCGCTCGTCGTCGCCCATCACCCGCCGCCGCAGCAGCGCGCGGTCGAGCGAGCCGTCGGCGAGGGCGAGGTCGTCGCCGAACCGCGCCAGGATCGCCCGCAGCGCCGGCCGCCCGGGGGCGACCGCCTCGCGCGCCAGCTGGTCGGTGTCGACCACGGTCGCGCCCCAGTGCGCGAACTGCGCCAGGACCGTGCTCTTGCCCGCCGCGACGTTGCCGGTGAGCGCGACGGAGAGCATCAGGCCCGGGCCGAGGTCTCGAACAGCCGGCGCTGCAGCTCGTCCTTGCGCGGCACCTCGTGGCAGTGCCGGCAGCGCGCCTCGTAGGCCTCGCGCCCGCCGACCATGATCTGCGGCGAGTCGTACGGCGCGGGCTTGCCGTTCACCAGCCGCTGGTTGCGGGTGGCGGGCCCGCCGCACACCACGCAGATCGCGTGCAGCTTGTCCACGATCTCGGCGGCCGCCATCAGCGCCGGCATCGCGCCGAACGGCTCGGCGCGGAAGTCGGTGTCGAGTCCCGAGAGGATGACCCGCACGCCGCGATCGGCCAGCGTGTTCGCCACTTCCACGATGCCCTCGTCGAGGAACTGCGCCTCGTCCACCGCGACGACCTGGGTGTCGGGCTTGAGGCGCAGCAGGATCTCGCGCGCCTCCTTCACGGGCTCGGCCTCGGCGATCCCGCCGTCGTGACTGGAGACCGTGTACACGCCGGCGTAGCGCGCGTCGAGGTGCGACTTGAAGACCTGGACCTTGTTCCGGGCGATGACCGCCCGGCGAATCCGGCGGATCAGCTCCTCGCTCTTGCCGCTGAACATCACGCCGGAGATGACTTCGATCCAGCCGGGTTTGGTACCGTGAAACATCGTCGATCCTGGGTGGGCGGGAGGGGGTGGGGAAGTATGAAAGTCGGTCCCGAGAGGGTCAAGCGCGGGATTTCCCTATTGCGAAGAATCGAGGAAATACCTAGGTTTTCGGCCATATCGGGGCACGGCCCCGCGATGCGCACCCCCCACTGCGAAGGAGTCCTCCGGTGAACAAGTCCGATCTCGTCGGCGCGCTGGCAAGCAAGACGAAGATGTCGAAGGCGGATGCCGGTCGCACGGTCGAGGCGCTGTTCGCTCCGAGCGGCGTCATCGCCAACGAGCTGAAGAAGGGCGCCAAGGTGCAGATCACCGGCTTCGGGAATTTCGAGACCAGGAAGCGCGGCGCCCGCAAGGGTCGCAACCCCCGCACCGGCAAGGAGATCACCATCAAGGCGTCGGTGGCTCCGGTGTTCCGCGCCGGCAAGGGCCTCAAGGACGCGGTGAAGAAGGGCAAGTAGTCCGGACGCCGCAGCCCGATCGTTGAGGCGCCGCCTCGGGTTTCCCGGGGCGGCGCCTCGTGTTTCACGCCCGGCCGGAGCGCCCCGGCGGCGCCGGCGCGTGGCCGCGATCGAGCCGCGCGGCGACCCGCCGCCCGCGGAGCGTGGTCCCGGTCAGGGCCCGCACCACCCGCTCGGCTTCCTCCGCGCGCACCTCGACCAGGCAGAACAGCTCGCGCACCTCGATCTTCCCGACCCGGTCGGCCGCGAGCTTGGCCTCGCCCACGATCGCCCCGAGCACGTCGCCGGGGCGCACCCCGTCCTTCTTCCCGACCCCGACCCACAGCTTGGCCCACGCGGCCACGCTGCCCGGCGCCTCGGCGAGCGCGCCCGGCGGTGCGGCGTCGGCGAGGCTCTCCGCGGCCCCGGGCGCCGGGGCGCCGAGGTGCAGGGCCGCGGCGGCGACCTCGGCGGGATCGAAACGGTCGAGCAGCGGCCCGATAAGGAACAGCTCCCGGTCGAGCCGCTCCCGCTCGATGGTGCGCGCCAGCCGCGCGCGCAGCGCCTCCGCCTGCCGCTCCAGCGCGTCGAGCGCCGTGGGCAGGCGCAGCGCGGAGAGTGGCGCGAACGCGCTCCGCAGCCACGGCAGCTGGCACGGCTCGATCACGAACACCAGGCGCCGCGCGGCTCCCCCCACCCCCCCCGCGCCGGCCGCGCGCGCGAGCGCCTCGGCGGCCTCGCGGCTCGGCGGGCACAGGGCGACGGTGACGTCGTCGTCGGACGCGGGATCGAGGGCGTCGAGGATCTCGCGGTGCACGGCCTCGAAGCGGCCGGGGCGGGCCACGACGTAGCCCGCCGGCCCGAGGCCGGGGGGCGCCGGGACGTCGCTCGGGTCGTTGGGCGGGAAGCCGAACGCGACCGCCTTGAAGGCGTAGCGCTCCACCAGGGCCTCGGTCTCCGGTCCCGGCACGGACGCGAGGATGATCCGCTGCGCGTCGCGCGCCGCTTCCGCCATCACGGCCTCGAGCGCCTCGCGCCCCTCGTCGTCGAGCTGCTCCGGCCAGGCCAGCACCACCGTCTGGAACTCCGCGGCCCGGAGCGCCGAGCGGGCGAGCAGCCGCAGCGCGTCGGGGGCCGACACGGCGAGGCGGCCCGGGAGCCCGGCCGCGAGGCGGCGCAGGGCGCGCGCGATGCCGGTGACGGCGAGCGACGCGGCGCGCGGCGCGGCGTCGTGCAGCGCGACGGCGCGATCGGCGTCGGCGGTGAGGATCAGGGTGGGACGGGTCTCGGGGATGGCCTCGAGGAACGGCGCGGCGGCCGCCGGAACGGGCGGAACCAGGGCGGCCAGGTTGTGGCCTCGAGCAACGACCGGTGCGGCGTCCACGGCGACCCCCGAGTTGTCAAAGAGAAGCTTCCGACGCCGGGACGCTACCGCGGCGCGCGGCGTTCCTCAAGAGGGGCGGCGCACCGGGTGGCCCGCCCGGCGCAGCGCGACGCAGCACGTCCCCGGGCGGGGGTCCATCACGGCGGCGACGCCGGTGACGCCGAGCCCCGCGAGCAGGCCCTGCACCAGGGCGTGGTTCGCGCCGCAGACCAGCGCGCGATGCCGCACGGCCAGCGCGTGGAACGGGCAGTTGCGCAGCCGCACGCCCGTGCCCTCTCGCGCCGGCTCGTAGCCGAGCGGCGCGAGGGCCGCGATGGCCGCCTCGAGGGAGCCGCGGCCCGGCCGGCGGCCGCGCGGCGCGCCGGCCTCGCGGGCGAGCCGCCGCCCGAAGGCGCGTGCGACCCGCCCCACGTCCCGGCCGTCGCGCCCGTCCCGCTCGAGCGCCTCGGCGAACAGCTCGGCCACCAGCGCGTAGCTGCGCGGCGGGAGGCTCACCGCGACCGGCTCGGGCGAGCGCCGGTACAGCTTCGCCGGCCGGCCGGCGCCGGGCCCGGAGCGCCCGGTGAGGCGCCGGTACTCGGCGACCAGCAGGCCGCTGGCGACCAGCTTGTCGAGGTGGAAGGCGGCCAGGGCGCGGGAGACACCGGCCCCGCGCGCCGCCTGGTCGCGCGAGACGGCGTCGCCGCGGTCCACCACGTAGCGGTACAGCGCGCGGCGCGCGGGCTCCTCGAGCGCCGCGATGCCGGCGATCTGCCGTTCCAGGGCCTGGGCCATGCCGCAATGTATCACGAACGTGCCTTGGCGGTAGAGGCTTGACAGCCCGGCCGGACGTCTCTTAAGATAGCGTCTCCTAGTTATAGACACCCCGTCCCGGAGGAGCAGGCCATGCCCATCGGCGGATTCGTCAACGCGGTCCCCATGCCGGTCTTCCTGGTGATCCACGCGGTCGCGCTGCTGATCGGCGCGTTCTTCGCCCGCAAGGCGTTCGCGGCCGGCGCGTCGGACGTCGGGTGGGGCTTCGCGCTCTACGCGCTGGCCGAGCTGTCGTACCTGACCTACCACCTCGACTGGACCGTGGTGCTGTTCGCGCACACCATCGCCGAGGTGCTGGACCTCGTGGCGTTCATCCTGATCTTCGCGGGGCTGTCGCGGCGGGTGTTCGGCGCGGCGGCGCGGCGCTAGCGTGACGGGGCGGGTGGCGGCGGCCGCGCTGCTGGCGGCCGCCGCGTGCGCCCCCGCGGGGGCGGCGCGGCCCGTGGCCACGGCGTCGGTGGACCTGCCGCGCTCGTACCGGTACGCGCCGGCGGCGATCACCGTGCCGGCCGGCACGCGGGTGACCTGGAGGAACACGGACGTGTTCACGCACTCCGTGCGGCTGCGGGAACTGGGCGACACCAACCTCGTGCTGCGGCCGGGCGACAGCGCGTCGTACACCTTCACGCAGCCGGGCCTGGTGCACTACGACTGCGCGTTCCACGGGCAGATGATGCAGGGCACCGTCGAGGTCACGGCGCCGAAATAGCCGCGCCGCCGCCGGGAATGGGCGGCGCGGGGGCTGGCCGCCGCTCCGCCGCCGGCCCATCTTGGCACCCGTCCTGTCAACGGGGAAGCCGCCGATGGCCGCCGCGAAAGTCGATCTCACCCGTCTCCACGCCGCCGAGTACGTGGCGCCGCGCGCGCCCGCCCTGGTGGCCACGAAGCCGGCGCGCTACCTCGCCGCCGCGGGCTCGGGCGATCCCAACGCCCCGGCGTTCGGCGAGAAGGTCGGCGCGCTCTACGCCGTCGCGTACACCGTGAAGATGGCCCGCAAGAAGGCGGGCCGGGACTTCAAGGTCGCGGGGCTCGAGGGGCTGTGGTGGGGCGTCGGCGGCAAGGGATGGATGATCGAGCAGTCGCGCGGCGGGTGGCGCTGGAAAGTGCTGATCCGCATGCCCGCCTTCGTCACGGCCGCCGACGTGGCGGCGGCGGTGCAGCAGCTGCTCGCCAGAGGCAAGGGAACGGCGGTCCGGCAGGTGAAGCTGGAGCGACTCGCCGAGGGCCGCTGCGTCCAGATGCTGCACGTGGGGCCCTACGTGGACGAGGGGCCGACGATGGACGCGATGCTGGCGTTCGCGAAGGCGAAGGGGCTCCGGTTCACCGGCAAGCACCACGAGATCTACCTGTCGGATCCGCGGCGGGTGAAGCCGGCGAAGCTGCGGACCATCCTGCGGCACCCGGTGCGCTAGCGCGGCGCTGCGCCGCTCCGCGCGCCGACGCGGCGTGCTACCCCTCGCGGGTGGCGCGGATCAGCGCCTCCATGTGCTCGAGGTAGCGCTCCAGCGCCCGGCGGCCCGCGGCCGTGAGGCGGTACTCGGTGCGGGGCAGGCGGCCCTCGAACGACTTGGTGCACGCGACGTACTGGGCTTCCTCCAGCTTGCGCGCGTGGACGCTGAGGTTGCCGTCGCTGGTCTTGAGCAGCTTCTTGAGGTCGGCGAAGCTCAGCGCCTCGTTCACCGCCAGCGCGCTCACGATCCCGAGCCGCAGCCGCTCGTGGATCAGCCGGTCGAGCTCGGGCGCGTGGCTCGCCGGAGGAGCCTTCTCGCGCTCCTCGCCCCGGCGCCGCTCGGCCTCCTTCCGCATCGCGCTCGCCCTAGCCACCGTGCTTCCGCGCGATGACGACGCCGAACACCACGTGCAGCGCGCCGAAGCCCACGGCCATCAGGCGGTCGCCCCACGCCGCCGGCGCCGCGAGCGCCGCCGTTCCCGCCATCATGAACGACAGCCCCATCACGGGCACCGCGCTCACCGAGAACGCGCCCGCCGTCGCGAACGCCGTCCCGTACAGCAGCAGCCACATCCCCGGCAGGAAGTCCCGCAGCCCGGCGTAGTACATCGGGATGGTGAGGATCGCGCCCGCCGCCATCGGGGTCGCGAAGGTGAGCGCGAACCGCCGGCCCGGACGCCCGAACAGCGGCTGGCGCGCGCGGCGCGCCTTGCGCGCCGTCATCGCGAACCCGATCAGCGCGCCGAGCACCGCCTCGATCAGCCACACCCGCATCCACGCCTTGTTGGTCGGCGCCCGGGACGCCAGGAAGGCCGCCGGGAACGCCGTCAGGCCGATGATGAACCCGCCCCACCCGGACAGCGCGGTGAACGACGCCGCCCCCTCCATGGTCTGGCGGATGTACCGCAGGTCGTCCATCGCCCGCGCGTGCAGCGCGGCCGGCGGGCGCGGGGCGGCGTCCGGCGGCGGGACCGGCGGGTCGGTGCGGCTCATGCCGCGAGGATAGGCGGGCGCCGCGAGACTGTCAAGTACTTTGTCATACAAAGTTCGGCGGAACCTCGCGACGCCGTTCGCGGTACATGGCGCGTGAGCGAACCCGCCGCTGCGTCGTCGACCGGGCCGCGCCCGCTCCGGGTGAGCGGCTACCACGGCTCGCCCACCCGGGCCGAGCTGGTGGTGGTGCATTTCGACCGGCCGCAGCGCGTGCGGCGCGCCGCGAAGGGGCTGGCGGGGTTCTGGGGCGCGATGGTGGTCAGCGTGTTCATCCCCGTCGCGCACTTCGTGCTGGTGCCGTCGTTCTTCGGGATCGGGATCTGGCAGTTCTTCCGCCGCCTGCGCCGGCGCGATCTGGTGCGCGGGGCCCACGCCGCGTGTCCCGACTGCGGCGTCGTGCAGGACTTCGAGCTCGGCGGCGGGCTCCGGTTCCCGCAGGGGGTCCGCTGCCGGAGCTGCGGCCGCGGGCTCACCATCGGCCAGGAGGCCGCGTGAAGCTGCTGCGGACGCTGCTCGTCTTCATCGCCGCCACCCTGCTCGGGGCGCTCGGCCAGCAGGTGCTCGGGCTGACCGGGATGCTCCTCGGGTCCATCGCGGGGATCTTCGTCGGCTACTGGGCCGCCCGCCGCCTGGCGCCGTAGCGGATCGCGGCCGTGTTGACAGCGGGGACCGCCGCGCCATCTTGAGCGCGTGCGGCCCGCCGTGCTCCTCGCCCTCCTCGTCCTCGTCCCCGACGCGCTCCGTTCCCAGGCGTCTGTCGCGCGTCCGCGCGCCCGCGACGTCGGGCTGGTGATCGGCGTCCTGCCGGCGGGCCCGCTCGACGCGATCACCGACGTCGCCGGCGTGCGGGTCGGCCAGGTCACGGTCGCGTCCGGCGACTCGATCAACACCGGCGTCACTGCGATCCTCGCGCACGGGGGCAACCCGTTCCGGGAGAAGGTGCCGGCGGCGGTGGCGGTGGGGAACGGGTTCGGCAAGCTCACCGGCATCGCGCAGCTCCGTGAGCTGGGCGAGCTGGAGTCGCCGGTCGTGCTCACCTGCACCCTGTGCGTGCCGCGGGTCGCCGACGCCGTCCTGGACTGGATCCTCGCACTGCCGGGGAACGAGGACGTGCAGTCGGTGAACGTCGTGGTGGGCGAGACCAACGACGGGTACCTGAACGACATCCGGCGCCGCGCCGTCGGCGCGGCCGACGTGCGGCGCGCGCTCGGCGAGGCGCGGGACGGCCCGGTGGACGAGGGGAGCGTCGGCGCGGGCCGGGGCACGGTGGCCTTCGGGTGGAAGGGCGGGATCGGCACGGC
Organism: Gemmatimonadales bacterium; assembly: GCA_035623755.1. GTDB lineage: Bacteria > Gemmatimonadota > Gemmatimonadetes > Gemmatimonadales > JACORV01 > Fen-1245. Next base: position 12,940 of record DASPSV010000001.1, on the reverse strand, counting down.
GTCACGGCGGCTGCCCGCGACGCTCGGCGGCTGGACCGTGGGCGTGCTGGTGCAGACCAACTTCGGCGGAATCCTCACCATCGGCGGCGCGCCGGTGGGCCGCGCGCTGGGGCGGTGGTACCTCCGCAACGAGCTGCAGCACGGCGACGGCTCCTGCATGATCGTCGTGGCGACCGACGCGCCGCTCGATCCGCTCGGCCTCGAGCGCCTGGCGCGGCGGGCGTTCCTCGGGATGGCGCGCACCGGCTCACCCGAGGCGAACGGCAGCGGCGACTTCGCGCTCGCCTTCTCCACCTCGCCCGCGGTGCGCCGCGGCCCGCTGGCCGAGGGCCAGCGCACCCGCAGCGGGGAGACCGTGGCGGGCGAGGCCATCTCGCCGCTGTTCGAGGCGGTCGTGGAGGCGACGGAGGAGGCGATCGTCAACTCGCTGCTCCGCGCCGAGACCGTGCACGGGTACCGGGGCACGATCGCGGCGCTGCCGGTAGATTCGACGCTGACCATCCTGCGGGAGCACCGGGTCATCCCATGAACGCGCTCTTCTCACGCAACGTCGCCGCGCTGTCGCCGAGCGCCACCCTCGCCGTGTCCGCCGAGGCGGCCCGCCTGCGGCGCGAGGGGATCAACGTCGTGGACCTCGGCGCGGGCGAGCCGGACTTCCCGACGCCACGCCTGGTGGCCGAGGCCGGGATGCGCGCCACCGAGCAGGGGAAGACCAAGTACGCGGCCAATGAGGGCATCCTGGAGCTGCGGGCGGCGATCGCGCGGCGGCTGTCGCTGCTGTCGGGCGGGCGGCCGGTGAACGCGGACAACATCGTGGTGTCCAACGGCGCGAAGCAGTCGCTGATGAACGCCTGCTTCTGCCTGTTCGGCGGCCGGGAGAAGGTGCTCATCCCCTCGCCGGCGTGGACGTCGTACCCGCAGATCGTGCACGTCGCGCGCGCCACGCCGGTCGAGATCGCCGGGGACCCGGAGTGGAGCCTCAAGGTCTCGGTGCGCGACCTGGACCGCGCGTGGGACGAGTCGGTGAAGGGGCTGATCGTGAACTCGCCGGGCAATCCCACCGGCGCGGTCTACACGCTGGCGGAGCTGAAGGCGATCGCCGAGTGGGCGCAGCGCAAGGGCGTGTGGATCGTCGCGGACGAGATCTACCGGCGGATCCACTACGGCGACGGCGTCGCGCCCTCGTTCCTCGACCTGCCCGACGACCTGCTGGAGCGCGTGGTGCTGGTGGACGGCGCCAGCAAGGCGTACGCGATGACGGGCTGGCGCATCGGCCTGGCGCTGGCGCCGCGCGAGCTGGCCAAGACCATGGCGGCGCTGCAGTCGCACACGACGTCCGGCGCCAACACGATGGCCCAGTGGGCGGCGGCCGAGGCGTTCGGCGACGACCTGGTGCAGCCGGAGGTGGAGGCGATGACCGCCGCGTTCCGGCGGCGGCGCGACACCCTGGTGGCGCGGTTCCGGAAGGAGCTGCCCGGGGTGGAGTTCGTCGAGCCGATGGGCGCCTTCTACCTCTTCTTCCGGGTGGACGACGTGTTCAGCCGGGCCGTGCCGAGCGCCACCGAGTTCTGCCGGCGGCTGATCGCCGACGAGGCGCTGGCGCTCGTGCCCGGCGCCGCGTTCGGCGACGACCGGTGGGTGCGGCTGAGCTACGCGGCCAGCGACGAGGCGCTGAAGGAGGGCGTGGACCGGCTGGTGCGGGAGTTCGCGCGGCTGGCGGCGGAGAAGGCGGAGGGGAGTACGCAGAGGGCAGGGTAGTTGCCAGGACGCCAAGGTGCCAGCGGTTGCGTCTGGCCACTGCCCGGTCCACCGATCTTCTAAGACCTCCTTTCTCCCCTTTGCGCCCCGATTCTGGCCACCTCTCCGGACGCGCCCTATATTTTCCGGCGCATCAACTTGAGGTCTGCATGGGTCTGGGCGGGCGCGTCGTCGAGCGGACGGGCCGGGTACCGCACATCAGCTACCGGTGGGATCCGGAGACGGACATCCTCACCGGGTCGATCAAGGCGGGGCCGAAGAAGGCCAGCGGGCTCACGGGCTCGGTCGAGCTCGAGGGCAGCGACGGGTCCTTCATCCTCCTCGACGTGGTCGGCGGCGCCATCCACGGCGTGGAAGTCGTGGTGTGGCCCGACGTGCGCACCGCCGCCGCGCTCGCCGCGCCGCCGGAGGTCGAGAACGGCGACGTGATGCTGCCGACCCGGCGCTCCCAGCCCTCGGTGGCGGCGGTCGAGGTGGACACCGCCCTCACGATCGAGACCAATCCGTCGGAGTCCCTGTTCCACGTGCGCCTCGGCCCGCCGCGCGCGACCCGCGCGGTGCGGGTGGCCGACGGGCTGCTGGTCGAGGTGGACGAGCAGGACGAGCTGGCGGGGCTGTGGCTGCTCGACGTGCCGCCGTTCCCCGCCGACGAGCCGGTGGTATGATCACGGCGCTGGTGCAGGTGCGCTGCTCGCGGGACCTGATTCCGGAGACCGCGGAGGCGATCGCCGCGCTCGAGGGCGTCGCCGAGGTGTACTCCGTCTCGGGCGACTGGGACCTGGTCGCGATCGTGAAGGTGAAGGCCTACGACGACATCGCCAAGGTCGTGACGGAGCGCCTGGTCAAGGTGCCCGGCATCATGCGCACCCACACCATCAGCGCCTTCCGCGTCTACTCGAAGGCGGACCGGGAGGCCGGGTTCACGCTCGGCGAGCGCTAAGGCCGCCGGCGGCGCGGGCGGCCCCCTTCCTTCCATGAGAATCGCGCATCTGGCGGACGTGCACCTGGGGCTCCGCCAGTTCCAGCGGCTCGACGCCTCCGGCGTCAACCAGCGCGAGGCGGACGTGGCCGCCGCGTTCCGGCGGGCCGTGGACGCCGTCATCGCCGAGCGCCCCGACGCCGTGCTGATCGCGGGCGACCTGTTCCACTCGGTGCGTCCCACCAACCGGGCGATCATCGAGGCGTTCGCCGGGCTGCGGCGGCTGCGCGAGGCGCTGCCGGCCGCGCCGGTCGCGCTCATCGCCGGGAACCACGACACGCCGCGGTCGGTGGAGGCCGGCTCCATCCTCAAGCTGATGAGCGCGCTGGGCGTGGACGTCGTGGACGACGCGGCGCGGCGGCTGCACTACCCGGCGCTCGACCTGTCGGTGCTGGCGGTGCCGCACGCCGCGCTGTTCGGCGAGCGGCACGGCGACGCGTGGCGGCGGGAGCCCGGCGTCCGCTACAACGTCCTGATGCTGCACCCGGAGATCCCGGGCGTGTTCCCCGAGGGCGTCGCCGACTACGGCGGCGCCCGGGTCGAGGCGTCGGAGCTGGGGGGCGCGGGCGGCGGCGCGTTCGACTACGTGGCGCTCGGGCACTACCACATCGTCCACGAGGTCGCGCCGCGCATCTGGTACGCCGGCTCGCTGGAGTACACGAGCCCCAACCTGTGGGGCGAGTGGAAGGAGGAGCAGCGGCTCGGCGTCACCAAGGGCTTCCTGGTCGCGGACCTCGACAGCGGCCGGGTGACCCGCGTCGCGCTGCGCCCCGAGCGCAACGTCTGGGACGGCGAGTGGCTCGACGCCGGGGGCATGACCGCCGCGGACCTGGACGCCGCGATCCGCGCGCGGCTGGCCGTGCTGCCGTTCCCGGTCGCCGGCGCGGTGGTGCGCCAGGTGGTGCGCGACGTGCCCCGCGCGCTGGCGCAGGCGCTCGACCACGAGGCGCTGCGCGCCCTGCGCGCGGAGGCGCTCCACTTCCACCTCGACCTGCGGCGCCCGGAGCCGCGCGGGCGCAGCGTCGGCGTCGGCGCGCCCGGCGTGCGCAAGCCGCTCCCCGACCTGGTGGCGGACTACCTGGGCCGCCGACCGCTGGACGCCGATCTCGATCGCGAGCGGCTGGTGGCGCTGGGCCGCGGGTACCTCGAGGAAGTGGAGCGCGCGCTGCTCGAGGGCGAGGCCTGATGCGCCTGCACCGCCTCCACCTCGTCAACTTCCGCCAGCACCGGGACACCGACCTCGAGTTCGGGCCCGGGCTGACGGGCATCATCGGGCCCAACGGCGCCGGCAAGAGCACGCTGCTCGAGGCGATCGCGTGGGCGATCTACGGCATGGACGCCGCGCGCGGCAACCGGGACTCGATCCGCTGGCGCCGCGCCCGGCCCCGCTCCGAGGTGAAGGTCGAGCTGGAGTTCGGCCTGGGCGCACACGAGTACCGGGTGGTGCGGACGCTGTACGCCGCGGAGCTGTACCTCGACGGCGCCACGCGCCCGATGACCACGTCGCTGGCCGAGGTCACGCTCCGGCTCACGCGGGTGCTGGGGATGTCGCGCGACGAGTTCTTCAACACCTACTTCACCGGCCAGAAGGAGCTGGCGGTGATGGCGGCGATGAAGCCGACCGAGCGCGGCCAGTTCCTGTCGCGGCTGCTGGGGTACGACAAGCTGCGCCTGGCGCAGGAGCGGGTGCGGGCGCGGCGCAGCAGCCTCAGGACGGAGCTGGGGGCCGTGGAGGCGTCGCGCCCCGACCCGGCCGCCCTGCGCGCGGCGCGCGAGCGCGCGGCCGTCCAGCTGGAGGCGGCCGAGCGGCAGGAAGGCGCCCTGGCCGAGGGGTTCGGCGAGGCGCAGGCGGCACGGGAGCGTCACGCGCCGGCGTTCCGCGGCCTGGCGGAGCTCCGCGACCGCCACGGCGCGCTGGTGGCCGAGCGGCGGGTGCTCGAGGAGCGGGTGCGGCAGGCCGTGGAGCTGGCGACGCGGCTCGCGTCGGAGCACGCCGCCGCCGCGACGGCGGCGGGGGAGCGCGCGGCCCTGCTGCCGCGGCTCGAGGGCCACGGGTCGCTCAAGGTCGAGCTGGCCGGCATGGAGGAGCTGGCGCGCGACGCGGCGCGACGCCAGACGCTGGAGGCGCAGCTCGCCGAGGTGGCGCTGCAGCGCGGCGAGGTGGAGCGGCGCCTCGCCGGGGCGAGCGCGGCGGCCGGCCAGGTGCGGTCGCTGGCCGAGCAGCTCGACGCGGACAAGCAGCGCCAGGACGGCATCGAGCGGGAGTACGAGGCGCGGCAGAACGGGTGGGTCCGCGAGCGGCAGGACGCGGAGTCGAAGCGCCAGTCCCTGCTCGACCAGTTCCGGGACCTGGAGACGCAGCGGCGGCGTATCACCGAGGCGGGGGCCGAGGGGGCGTGCCCGACGTGCGGCCGCCCGCTCGGCGACGAGTATGCGTCGGTGCTCGAGCTGCTCGCTTCCCAGCTCGAGGACGTGCGGGCGAACGGCCAGTACTTCCGCAGCCGGCTCGAGCAGCTGCAGGGGACGCCGCCGGACCTGGCCGAGATCGATGGGCGGCGGCGCGACGCCCGCGAGGCGGTGGAGCGCGGCGCCCAGGCGCTCGCCGTCGCGACCAGCTCCGCCGAGGAGGCGGTGGCGCTCGAGAAGCAGCTGCGGCGCCACGACGAGCGTGCCGCGCGGCTCGCGGGCGAGGCGGCGCGCCTGCGGCCGGGGTACGACGCGGCGCGGCACGACGAGCTGCGGCGCCGGGCGACCGCGCTCGAGCCGCTGGCCGCGCGCGCCGAGCGCCTGGCGGCCGAGGCGGAGCGCGCGCCGAAGCTCGCGGCGGAGCTGGAGGCGGCGGAGGGGCGCCGCGCCGCGGCGGTCGAGGGGCTGGCCGCCGCCGCGCGCGAGGTGGCGCGGCTCGCGTACACGGAGGACGCGTTCCAGGCGGCCGCGCGGGAAATGCAGCGGCTCGAGGAGGCGGTGCGGCGCTCGGAGCTGGACCTGACGGTGGCGCGGGCGGAGGCGTCCGCGGCGGCGGACCGGCTGCGGGCGGCCGAGGCCGCCGAGGAGGAGGCGGCGGCGCGCGCGGCCGACGCGGCGCGGCTCCAGGTCGAGCTGCAGCTGCACACCGAGCTGGACCGGGCGCTGGGGGACCTGCGGACCGAGCTCAACCAGGAGATGCGGCCCGAGCTGGCCGCGCTGGCGGGCGAGTTCCTCGGCTCGCTCACCGACGGCCGCTACGACGAAGTGGACCTGGACGAGGACTACCGGATCACGGTGCTCGAGCACGGCGAGCCGTCGCCGGTGATCTCGGGCGGCGAGGAGGACCTGACGAACCTGGTGCTGCGCCTGGCGGTGAGCCAGATGATCGCGGACCGGTCCGGCCAGCCGCTCTCGCTGCTGGTGCTGGACGAGATCTTCGGCTCGCTGGACGACGCGCGCCGCGCCCACGTGCTGGAGCTGTTGCGCGCCCTGGAGGGGCGGTTCCCGCAGGTGGTGCTCATCACCCACATCGAGGCCGTGCGCGAGGCCGTGGACCGCGTCTTGCGTGTGCGTTTCGACGAAGGGTCGGGGGCGGCGGTCGTGGAGGAGGAGCGGGGGGCACTGGCCCTGGGCGGGGGTGGCGATGCGGATGTGGCAGCCTGAGCGCGCGGCCCACGGGCCGCAGCCGGTGACGGACCACGACATTCCCGGGCTGAACCGGCTGTTCGCGGACGCCTTCACCGACCGCTACCGGCGGGACGGCCTGGTGGGCGTGCGCGTGCCGTTCCTCCACGCCTCGATCTGGCGCTACGCCATCGCGGACGCGGGCGAAGGCGCGATGGTGTGGCGGGACGAGCAGGACAAGGTCGTCGCGTTCAACGTCGCGCACCGCTCGGGCACCGAGGGGTGGATGGGGCCGCTCGCGGTGCGCCCGGACCGGCAGCTGGCCGGCCTCGGCAAGGAGATCGTGCAGACCGCGGCGGAGTGGCTGAAGCGCCAGGGCGTGACGACGCTGGGCCTGGAGACGATGCCGCGGACGGTGGACAACATCGGCTTCTACAGCCGCCTCGGCTTCGTGCCCGGGCGCCTCACGCTGACGATGACCCGCGAGGTGCAGCGCCTCGGGCAGCGCGTCGGCTACGAGGTGCTCGGCCTGCTCGACCCGGCGGAGCGTCGCATGCGCCTGGCCGAGATCGGCGCCTTCGTGCAGTCGCTCGCGGCCGGCTACGACTTCTCGCGGGAGATCCAGCTCACCCTGGACATGCTGCTCGGCAACCTGATCGCGGTGCGCCGCGGCGGGCGCCTGGCCGGGTTCGCCCTGTGCCACACGGCGCCGCTGGCCGAGGGCGGCAACCGCGACGAGCTGCGGGTGCTGAAGATCGCCGCGACCGACACCGACGCGCTGCTCGACGTGCTCGACGCGGTGGGGGCGTGGGCCGCCACCCAGAGCACGCGCCGCGTGGCCGTCCGATGCCAGACCGCGTACGAGACCGCCTACCGGGCGCTGATCGAGTGCGGCTTCCGGGTCCGCTGGTCGGACCTCAGGATGACGGTCGCGGGATTCCCCGAGGCCGTGCCGGAGCAGGGCATCCTGTGGAGCAACTGGGAGATCTAGACAGAGGCCGACTGCTCTAGTCGATCACTGCATCCGCCTCGATCTCGACCAGCATCTCCGGATCCACCAGCCCGCTGACCTCCACCATCGTCGACGCGGGCCGGATCTCGCGGAACACCTCGCCGTGGGCGCGGCCGACCTGCTCCCACGCGGCGATGTCGCGGACGAACAGGCGCGTCCGCACCACGTCGGCGAGCGAGGCGCCCGCCTGGCGCAGCGCGCGCTCGACGTTCCGGAGCGCCTGCACCGTCTGCGCGTAGGGGTCGCCGCGGCCCACGATCGTCCCCTGCTCGTCCGTGGCCGTGGTCCCGGCCACGAACACGTGGCTCCCCACCCGCACCGCGCGCGAGTAGCCCACCACCGGCTCCCACGGCGTCCCGCTCGAGACGCGCTGCCGCGCCATCAGCGCCCGGCCGGCGCCACGTCGATCCGGCCCAGGCGCTCGACGCCGCTCTCCGCCAGCCAGAGGCGTCCCCGCAGCCGGTCCACCGCGATGTTCCGCACGATCGAGCCGGGCGTGGGGATCCTGACCGCCTCCATGGCGTGGGTGGTGCGATCGAACGCGACGATCGTGCCGCTCCGCACCTCGTCGAACCACAGCCGCCCGTCGGGGCCGAGTGCGATGCCGTAGGGCGCGCCGTCCGCCGTGGGCGTCGGCCACTCGGCGAAGGTGCGCGCGGCGGGATCGTAGAGCCCCAGGTAGCCGCGCGCGTAGTCGGTGTACCACACCCGGCCGCCGTCATCCACCACCAGCCGGCGCGGCCGCGCGCCGGGATGGGGCAGCACCACCTCCGTGAGCGCGCCGTCGGGCGGCACGAGGTGCGCGAGCTTGTTGGTGCCGAACAGCGCCGCCCACAGCGTGCCGTCGGGCGCCGCCACCAGCCCGTAGGGCAGCGCGCGGCGGGTCGGCACCGCGATGGTGCGGACCTCGCCGGTCGCGGGATCGAGCCGTCCGATCACGCCGCCGCGCTGCACGGTGAACCACAGGTACCCGCCGGCCAGGAGCGGCGTGTGAGGGTCCGGCATCGTGTGCGGCAGGCGGTACTCGCGGATCGTGCCCGTCAGGTGGTCGCGCCGGCCGATCGTGCCGTTGCCGTTCCCGGTGTACCACACGTCGCCGTCGGGCGCGACCACGATGCCGTGCGGGCCCGCGCCGGCGCTCGGCGTCGGCTGGTCGGTGAAGCGGCCCGTGCCCGGATCGAGGCGGCCGATGCGGCTGTTGGCCTGGTCGGTGTACCACACGCCGCCGGCGGGGTCCACGGCGGGATCGTGCGGGAAGGCGTTGGGCGTCGGGATGTGGTACTCGGTGACCGTCGGCTGCGCCCGGGCCGCGGTGGCGCCGAGGGCGGCCACGGCGGCGAGAACGGCCAGATGCTTCACGTCGCGCCTCGTGCGGGGGTCGCCCCGTAATACACCGACGCCCGGTAGCGTGCCACGGCGCGGGTCGCCAGCAGCTTGACCAGCACGGCGAGCGGGATGGCGACCAGCAGGCCGACGAAGCCGAGCAGCAGGCCGAACACGGCCAGCGCGATCATCACCCACACCGGGTTGAGGCCCACGGCGCCGCCCACGATGCGGGGCCCGGTGACGACCTGGTCCATCACCTGAACCACGCCTTCCACCACCAGCAGCTGCAGGAACGACGTGCCGATCGCGCCGGAGGTGAGCGCGAGCACGACGCCGGGCAGGAGGCCCAGCGGGAGGCCGATGTAGGGGATGAGGTTCCCGAGGCCCGCGGCCACCGCCATGAGCAGCGGGCCGGGGAAGCCCAGCGCGCCGAGGCCGACGCCAACGAGGGTCCCGACCAGGGTGGCCTCGGTGAGCTGCCCGCGCACGTAGCGGCCGAGCTGCGCGTCGTACTGCCGCACGAAGCCCAGCACCTCCTCGCGCCGGGCCGGCGGGATGAGGCCCTCGACCCACGCGATGATCCGCTCCCAGGTGTTGAGCAGGTGGAACGTCACGACCGGCGTCACCACCGCGAAGCCGACGACGGTGAGGGCGAGGCTGACGCCCTTCCCGATCCCCAGCACGCCGCCCCACACCGCGTGCGCGATGTCCTGCCACCGCGCCTGCACGATCGCCACCAGGTCGCTCGCCTGGAGGCTGCGGAGCTTCGCCGCCTGGGCGTCGGTGAGCAGGCCCTGGTTGCTCGCCAGGAAGCTGGTGCGCAGCCGCTCGAGCCAGTCGGCGAGGCGGCCGAGCAGCACCGGGAGCTGCTGCGCCCCCTGGACCAGCTGCCGCTGCAGCGCGGGCACCAGGAGCGCCAGCAGCAGCGCCAGCGCGGCGAGGAACGGCAGCACTACCAGCAGGCTGCCGAGCCAGCGCGGGACGCGGCGCCGGGCGAGCCACGCCACGGCGGGCGCGAGCAGGTAGGCGAGCGCGAGCCCGAGCACGAAGGGCGCGAGCAGCGTGCCCGCGACCCACAGCAGCCACACCGCCATGAGCGCGGAGGCGACCGCGAGCAAGCGCGCCACGTGGGGGTTGCGCCGCTCGGGCCACAGGACGGCCCACAGCAGCGCGAACACCACCAGCGGCGAGAGCACCTCGCGCACCGTCCACAGCAGCAGCGCCACGAGGAGGACCGCCGGCGCGACCAGCGCCGCGAGCCGCATGCCGCGGCCCGCGATGCCGGTGGCCGGCGCGGCGTCGGGCGTGATCACGGCGCTATGCTACCACGCCGACCGGCCGGTCACAACCCGCCGGATGAGCAGCACGACCGCGAGGCCCAGGAGCAGGTGGACCCAGCCCGTCTGCAGCGGGTGGAGGAAGGCCAGGAAGATCCACGCCAGCAGGGCGAGGATGGCGACGGCGAGCGAGAGGTTCATGGCGCTCCTGTTTCCGAGGATCTTGGAACCACTGGCAACCTGGCGTCTGGGAACTCCACTGTCATCCGTAGAAGTTCCTGTCCCACTGGTGCTCCTTCAGCTCGGCGAGCAGCCCGGGGCTCAGCTTGCGCCCGTCGCTCACGGCCGCGTTCGCGCGCGCGTGCTCCGGCGTCCGCATCCCGACGATGACCGTGCCGACCGCGTCGTGGCTGAGGCAGAACCGCAGCGCGCCTTCGACGAGGCTCGCCGCCTCGCGTCGCAGCACCGGCTCGAGCCGCGTCACCCGGCGCGCCACCTCAGCCGCGCGGTCGCCGCCGAAGTAGCGGTTGCGCCAGTCGCCGCGCGGCCACTGGACGCCAGGCCGCACTGCGCCGGTGAGACCGCCCTCGTCGAGCGGGACGCGCACGATCACGCCCGCCTCGCGGTCCCGGCAGGCGGGGAACAGGTTCCGCTCCGGCGACTGGTCGAAGACGTTGTAGATGACCTGCACGACCTCGATCAGGTCGCAGTGCCGTACCGCCTCGATCCCGTTGTCGGGGTCGTGGTCGTTGATGGAGATCCCCACGTGGCGGACGGTGCCGGCCGCGACCAGCGCGTCGAGCGCCCGCTCGACGCGCTTCCACTCGTCCTCGCGCAGCCACTCGTCGCGCCACACGTGGAACTGGAGCAGGTCGATCGGGCGCCCGAGGTTCGCCGCGCTCGTCTCGGCGCTGCGCGTGACGTGGCCGGCCGGGAACGCGGCCGCGAGCGCCGTGCCCGGCGGCGCCGGCCAGATGCGGTTGGCGGGCGGCAGCTTGGTCGCGACGACGACCGGCTCGGCGCGGCTGGCCAGCGACCGCGCCACCAGCCGCTCGCTGTGGCCGTCGCCGTAGGCGAGCGCGGTGTCCACGAAGGTGACGCCGAGGTCGTACGCGGCACCGAGTGCGGCGAGCGCGGCGCCGTCGTCGCCGCCCTGCCACATCGCGCCCCCGATGCCCCAGGCGCCGAATCCGATTTCCGACACTGTGCAGCCAGTGCGTCCGAGCTTTCGGGTTCTCATCGATGTGAGCCACCTCACCTGTGCGCCACGGTCTTGACACGTTCCGGGGTGAATCCTACCTTCGCCGCAGGTTATCGGAAGTGGAGCGGAGAGACAAATTATTGAGCCAACAGGTCCGATGGTGGTCCCATATGCGCCGGTGGACGTCAGGCCCCTTCGGTGGGGTAGACGGAATCCGATGTGCGGGGCCAGGGGTTCGATTCGGGCTTCAATAATCCTCTTCGCTCCCGATCCTTCGCCCCGAGCTCAGGCTCGGGGCGATTCGTTTCCCCCCGGCCGCCGCGCGCGGCTCTCGCGCAGCACCTCGACGACGATCCGCGGCGCCCGGAGCTTCCGCCGGCCGAGGGCGGCCGCCGCCACGAGGCCCGCGGACCACGCCAGGTAGCAGCCCGCCACCACCTCGCGGGTGCCGGGCCAGGCGAACTGCACCAGCCACAGCAGGAACAGGCCCGCGGCTTCCCACCAGTCGAAGCGCATCTCCATCAGGAGCAGCATCGCCAGCAGCGACTGCGCGAGGGTGAGCGCGATCTCGAGCTGCTGCTCGGCGTCGAAGTCGAACCGCACCCAGCCGCCGCCCGCGTGCGCGTGCGACCACCCGAACACCAGCGGGATCATCGCCGCGAGGACGGTCCACTGGTTGATGTTGCTGGAGACCATGTTCATCAGCGCCATGGGCGCCTTGTCGACCCGCCGCGCCCAGGCGAAGGCGGAGACCTTCTCCGGGAACTCGGAGAGGAACGGCGCCACCCACTGGACGAACACGAAGTCGCTCACGCCCACGGCGGCGGCGATGGCGATCATCGACTCGAGGAACGGCGCGGCGGCGACGTAGAGCAGCAGGCCGCCCAGGACGAACAGGCCGGCGATCGCGGCCACGCGCCGCCCGCCGCCCAGGCCGTAGGCCCAGCGCGAGACGGCGGGCGCGTCGGCCAGCTCCTCCTCGGCGTGCGGCGGCATCCGGAGCAGGGCGACGAGGTAGGCGAGGTAGAGGACGATCAGCACCGCCGCGTCGACGACGGAGATGGAGCGCTTGAGCAGGACGAAGGTGAAGTACACCAGCGGCGGCAGGAGGCCCATCACCCCGACGGCGTGCTCGCGGTCGAGGGTGATGGTGGGGAGCCGGCCGCGCTCCCGGCGGCCCGCGAACGCGGCCACGAAGTAGATCATCGGCCAGGCGACGCCCACTAGGAGGCGGATCGCACCGGTGAGGTTGGCGACGGCGAGGTGCATGCGCCCCGGGTCACGGCCGGCCTCCCAGGCGATGACGGCCTCGACCGCGAACTCCGGCAGGGTCTGGAGCCAGGCGAGCGCGGCGAGGGCGAGGCCCTGGGAGATCAGGAACTCCGCGGCCTCCGCGCCCCACGCGACCAGGAAGGCGGAGAGCAGCATGGCCGGGAAGGTCCACAGCGCGGAGAGCGCGGCGCCGGCCTGGGCGGTGCGCGCGGCGGCGATGCCGAGCGGCTTGACGATCATGCGGGGCGGGGCATTATCTCTCTTGGCGCGCGAAGTTAACGGTCGCCTCTCACCTCAACAAGCACGCGGCGCATGAGCCCACAGGTCGTCGTCACCCGGCGCGCGCACTTCAACGCCGCTCACCGTCTCCACAACCCGGCGTGGTCCGACGCGGAGAACGCGCGGGTGTTCGGGCCGTGCGCCAACCCCAACGCGCACGGGCACAACTACAACCTCGACGTGTCGGTGGCGGGCGAGGTGGACCCCGCGACCGGGTACGTGATCGACATCGACGTCCTCAAGCG
>DASPSV010000272.1:0-8185 GCA_035623755.1 Gemmatimonadales bacterium | reverse complement strand
CCCGCCGAAGTCGTCCATGCTGGCCAGGAACACCGTCGTCTTCACCACGTGCCGGAAGCTGCTGCCGGCCTCCTCGAGCACGGCGGCGATGTTCTGCAGGACGCGCTCGGTCTGGGCGCGGATGTCGCCCTCGACGATCTGCATCGTGGCGGGATCGAGCGCGATCTGGCCCGAGGCGAACAGGAACCCGCCCGCGGTCACCGCCTGGCTGTAGGGCCCGATCGCCTGCGGCGCGTGCCGCGTCGCCACGCTCTTGATGTCGCTCATGCCGGTCCTCTCCGTCGCCGCATCAGCCGTGCGCCCGTGCGCCCGTCTTCACCCGCTCCCCAGACCGAAGAGACGTCGCGCGTTGGCCGCCGTCAACTCCGCCAGCCGCTCGGGCGCCGCGTCCCGCAGCGCCGCCAGCCGGGCCGCGGTCGCCGCGACGAACGCGGGCTCGTTGCGGGCGCCGCGGTGCGGCGCCGGCGCCAGGTACGGCGCGTCGGTCTCGACCAGCAGCCGCTCGTCGGGCACCGCCGCCACGGCCCACGCCTGGTCCCAGCTCCGGAACGTGATCATCCCGCTGAACGACACCGCGAGCCCCCGCGCCAGCGCGGCCTCGAGCACCGCCCGGCCGGCGCTGAAGCAGTGCAGCACCCCGGTGAGTCCCGCCGGCGCCTCGGCCAGCAGCCGCGCCGTGTCCTCGTCGGCCTCGCGGGAGTGCACGATCACCGGCTTGCCGCGCGCCGCCGCCTGCGCCAGGTGCCAGGCGAACGCCGTGCGCTGCGCCTCGCGCGGCGAGCGGTCGTAGTGGTAGTCCAGCCCCGTCTCGCCCACGGCCACGACCCGCGGGTCGGCGAGCAGGCGCTCGAGCGCGGCCGCCGCCGCGGCGTCGAAGGCGGAGGCGTGGTGGGGGTGCAGCCCGGCCGTGGCCACGAGGCGCGGTGCGGCCTCCGTCGCCGCGGGGTGCGCGCCGGCCAGCTCCAGGCAGCGCGCGGAGGCCTCGACCGTGTCCGCCACGCAGACCACCGCCGCGACGCCCGCGGCGCGGGCGCGCGCCAGCACGTCGCTCCGGTCGGACGCGAAGGCGTCGTCCGCCAGGTGGCAGTGGGAATCGATCAGCGGCACGGGGGGCGCACAGGCACGGGGGCCCGGGACGCCGGTCCCGTGCCCCCGCGGCGAGGGTGGTGCGCTAGGCGGGCCGCGCGGGCTCGCGCGGCGGCTCGGGCGCGGCCACGGCGGGCGCCCTGGCGCCACCGGCCGCCGCCACCCGGGCCCGGACGCCCCGCGCCTCCTTGCCGGGCCAGCGGTGCTCGATGGCCAGCAGGATCGGCGAGGCGATGTAGATGGACGAGAACGTGCCGGTGAAGATACCGAACGTCATCACCCACGCGAACGGCCGGATCACCTCGCCGGCGAAGATCAGGAGCGCCAGCGTCGTGGCGATCGTGGTGCCGTGGGTCAGCACGCTGCGCGGCAGCGTCTCGTTGATGCTCCGGTTGAGGATCCCCGCCAGGTCGTCGCGCTTGTACTTGTGCAGGTTCTCGCGCACCCGGTCGAAGATGATGATGGTGTCGTTGAGCGAGTAGCCGACCACCGTGAGGATGGCGGCCACCACCACCAGCGACACCTCGAGGTTCATGTACCTGATGAACGCGAGGGTGGTGAGGATGTCGTGCGCGGTGGCGATGGTCGCCGCCACGCCGAACCGGAACTCGAACCGGAACGCCAGGTAGACCAGCGTCGCGAGGAACGACAGCAGGATCGCGACCAGCGCCTTCTGCCGCAGCTCGCCTCCCACCTTCGGCCCCACGGCCTCGGCGCGCCCCATGCTGAAGTGGTGCCCGCCGAAGTGGTGCGTCAGCGCGGAGTCCACTGCCGCGCTGGTCCGCTCCGCCTGCGCCTGGTCCACCGCCTCGGTCGCCGACAGCCGCACCCGGATCACGTAGTCCTGCGACGAGCCGAACTGCTGGATCTCGGCGTTGTGCAGGCCTCCCGCGTCGAGCGCCGTGCGGATGTCGCCCGCCGTGGTCGCCTGGTCGGTCTTCACCTGCACCAGCGAGCCGCCGGTGAACTCGATGCTGTAGTTCAGGCCGCCGGCGAGGATCCAGATCAGGCCCGGGATGATGACCGCCGCGGTCAGCCCGTAGGCGAACCGCCGCAGGCCGATGAAATCGTAGTTGGCGTTCGCGAAGAATCTGGTCATTTAGATGCTCAGGGTCTGGAGCCCGGGCCGGCGCGCCAGGTAGATCATGTAGAAGGTGCGGGTCACGTAGATCGCGGTGATCATCGAGGCGATGATGCCGAGGATCAGCGTGACGGCGAAGCCCTTGACCGGGCCGGTGCCGAACTGGAACAGGAACGCGGCGGTGAGGATGGTGGACACGTTGGAGTCCACGATGGCGTTCATGGCCATCTTGTAGCCGGCGTCGATCGCCAGCCGCACCGATTTGCCGAGCGCCAGCTCCTCGCGGATGCGCTCGAAGATCAGCACGTTGGCGTCCACCGCGATGCCGACCGACAGCACGAAGCCCGCGACGCCCGGCAGGGTGAGCGTCGCGTCCAGGCCGGCCAGCCCGCCGACCGTGAACAGCACGTACAGCACCAGCGCCGCCACCGCCAGCGCGCCGGCCAGCCGGTAGTAGCCGATCATGATGATGATCACCAGGCCGACCCCGACCGCGGCGGCGATGGTGGCGTCGTGGATCGAGTCGCGGCCGAGCGACGGCCCCACCGTGCGCTCCTCGACGATCATCAGCGGCGCCGGCAGCGCGCCCGCCTTCAGCACCAGCGCCAGGTCCTGCGCGTCCTGGAGGCTGGCGCTGCCCAGCTCGATCTGCCCGTGGGTGCTGATCTGGCCGCGGATCACCGGCGGCTGGCTCTGCACCAGGTTGTCGAGCACGATGGCCATGTTGTGGCCGATGTTCTTGCCGGTCTCGCGCTCGAACACCCGGCCGCCGCGGCGCGAGAGCGTGAAGTTCACCACCGCCTGGTTGGTGAGCGGGTCGAGCTGCGCCCGCGCGTCGGTCAGCTCTTCGCCGGTGATGATCGGCTTCTCGACCAGGGCGTAGAGGCCCATGTAGCCGCGCGCGGCGCGCGCCGACGCCTGGGCGCTCCACCGCATCACGATGCCCCGCGGCACCAGCCGCATCGAGTCCACGCGCTCCAGCATCGCGGACACGATCGCCACCTTCTCCTGCGGCACCATGAACTCGCCGGGCATCGTGCCCTCGAACAGCAGCTTGGACAGCGCGCCCCCGGTGTCGGACGCCGGCGCGCCGGGGATCGCCGGGGCCGCGGCCTTGGAGGTGTCGCGCGCGGCGGCGCGGCCGGTGTCGCGGGCGGGCCCGCCCAGGATCCGCTCCACCGACGGCGCGGACACGGGGGCGCCCGCCGGTGCGGCCGCGGCGCGGTGCGCCGACTCGGCCACGGCGAGCCCGATGCTGCGCTCGGTGACGCCCGCGGCCGCCAGCGCGCGGTCCATCCCGGGCAGCGCGCGGCGGAACTGGCCCTCCACGTCGGTCATCTCGAACTGCAGGAACGCCGACCGCTGCACGATCGCCTTGGCGCGGTTCGGGTCCTTGAGCCCCGGCAGCTCGACGATGATCCGGCTGGTCCCGAGCTTCTGCACCAGCGGCTCGGCCACGCCGAACTCGTCGATCCGGGTGCGGATCACCTTGAGCGCCCGGTCGATCGCGTCCGCGACGTTGGGCACCTTGCCCTTGCTCTGGTCGATCTCGAGGCCGAGGTGGATCCCGCCCTGCAGGTCGAGGCCTTCCTTGAGCGCCACCCGCCGCTCGGTCGTGTCGTGCATCAGCCCGTCGCTGCCGCGGGTGCGGATCTTCACGTCGCGCGGCCAGAGGCTGAACACGGAGACGGCGGCGAGGACGCCGATGACGATCAGACGAGCACGAATCGAGTCAAGCATGTGCGGCCCTGGAAAGAGGCAAACGTCAGAGGTTAACGGCGCCGTCCGGCTCAGTCAACGCGCGCAGGGCGTCGGCGCGGTCCCGCCCCAGCTGCTCCTTCAGCGCTTCCACCGAGGGGAATGCCTTCTGGTCCCGCAGCCGGCGGACGAACTCGACCGTCACGGTCTCGCCCACCAGGTCCCCCTCGAAGTCGAACAGGTGCGCCTCGAGGACGCGGTCCGCCTCGGCGAAGGTCGGCCGCGGGCCGAGATTCAACATCGCTCCGCGGCGCCCGCCCCGCCACGCGACGCCCGCGGCGTACACGCCGTCCGGCGGCAGCAGCTTCTTGGGGTCGGGCGGCGCCAGGTTCACCGTCGGCACGCCCAGCCCCCGTCCCCGCCCCGCCCCGTGCGCCACCACGCCGGTCACGGCGTACGGGCGGCCCAGCCCGCGGCGCGCCGTCGCCAGGTCGCCGCCCGCCACGGCGCGGCGGATCAGCGTCGAGGACACCGGCCGCCCGTCCATCTCGACCGCCGGCACCACGTCCACCGCGAAGCCGTCCTCGCGGCCGATGCGCCGCAGCAGGTCCACGCCGCCCGCGCGTCCGCGCCCGAACCCGTGGTCGTAGCCGATCACCAGCTCCGCCATGGCGAACCGCCGCTCGAGCTCCTCCCGCACGAACCGTTCCGGGGGCAGCTGCGCCAGCGCCGCGGTGAACGGCAGAAAGGCGACGTGGTCCACGGGCGATGCCGCCAGCACGGCCCGCTTCTCGTCGGCCGTGGTCAGGAGCCGCGGGGCCGCGCGCGGGTTCACGACCTCCAGCGGGTGCGGCTCGAAGGTCACGAGCACGCTGCGCCCGCCGGACGCGGCCGCGCGGCGCGCGATCTCCGCGAGCACCGCCTGGTGCCCGAGGTGCACGCCGTCGAACGTGCCGACCGTCAGCACGTCGCCGCTCATTCCGTGGTGGCCTCCCGGCCGCGGCCCGCCATCGCGGGGGCGGCGCGAAGCACGCTGGCGGAGCAGGTGCAGCCCCTCACGGCGCCACCACCACCAGCGGCGCGTAGCGGCCCTCGCGCCACTCGGCCACCGCGAGCAGCCGGCCGGCCCCGAACACGGCCACCGGGCCCTCGAGCCGCCGCTCCGCCTCGATCTTCCGCCCGTGGGCGATGGCCTCGGCGCGCGCCGCGTCCACCTCGAGCGCCGGCAGGTGCCGGACGGCGTCGGGGAGCGGCAGCAGCGGGGGCGGCCCCCCCCCCGCCTCCAGCGCCGCCGGCGGGACGGCGTCCTCGACCCGCCACGGCCCGATCGCCAGCCGCCGCAGCGTCGCGAGGTGGGCCGTGGAGCCCAGCTCGCGCCCCACGTCGCGGGCGATGGCCCGCACGTAGGTCCCCGATCCGCACGCGACGTCCACCACCAGCTCGCCCGAGGCGCGGTCCAGCGGCCCGCCGGCCGCGAGCGCGATCGAGACCGGCACCGCCGCCAGGTCCACCGCCTCGCCCCGCCGCGCGCGGCGGTAGGCGCGCTCTCCCGCGACCTTCTTGGCCGATACGCGCGGCGGCACCTGGGTGGGCCGCGCGGCCACCCGCGCGAGCGCGGCCGCGACCTCGGCGTCGCTCCGCTCGCGCCAGCGCTCGTCGCACGCCACCGGCTCCCCGGCCGCATCGTCGGTGCTGGTCTCGGAGCCGAAGCGGATGGTGCCCCGGTAGCGCTTGGGCAGCAGGGCCACGAACCGCGCCAGGCGGGTGGCCCGGCCGGCGAGCACGATCAGCAGGCCCGTGGCCGCCGGGTCGAGCGTGCCCGCGTGGCCGACGCGGCGCTCGCCCAGCGCGCGGCGCGCGGCCGCGACCACGTCGTGCGACGTCGGGCCCGCGGGCTTGTCAATCAGCAGCAGCCCGTCCGCGCCCGCGCCCCCGTGCCCCCGCGCCCGTGCGAGCGCCGGATCGTCAGTCGTCGGCGTGATCGGCGTCCCGCAGCTGCGCCAGCAGCGTGTCGATGCGCGAGGCCCGCTCCTCCTCGCGGTCCAGCTCGAAGACCACCTCGGGCAGCGTCTTGAGCCGCAGCCGCGCGCCGATGACGTGCCGCATCGCGCCGGCGGCGTGGCTGAGCGTCTTGCGGCTGCGCTCCTTGGTCTCGTCGTCGCCGTGGACCATCACCTGCACCACGGCGCGCTTGAGGTCGGGCGTCACCTTCACGGCGGTCACGGTCACCAGGCCGATGCGCGGATCGCGCGCCTCGGCGGTGAGGAACTCCGCCACGGCTTCGCGGATGGCCTCGGCCACGCGCTGCGGCCGGCGTCCGGGGGTGCGGTTCATGCGAACGAGAGCTCGGTGGAGACGATGTGGGCCAGCGGCTCGCCGGCGATCAGCCGGTCACACGACGCGAGCACCTGCTCGGCGTGGCGCCGGTCGGTGGTCACCACGCCGCAGGCGAGGGCGGCGCGCTGCCACGCGTCCTGGTGGTCCACCTCGGCGGCGGAGACGTTGAACTCGCGGTGGAGGCGGTCCTTGAGGCTCTTCACGATCCGCCGCTTGTCCTTGAGGGACTGGCAGCCGGCCAGCGCCAGCTCCCACGTCCGGACGCCCACGACCACGGGCTACTCGACCCGGGCCGGCCCCGCCGTCTCGAGGCTGCGGGCCACGCTCTCGATGCGGAACGCCTCGATCACGTCCCCGACCTTGACGTCGTTGAAGTTCTCGATGCCGATGCCGCACTCCAGCCCGTCCTTGACCTCCTTCACGTCGTCCTTGAAGCGGCGCAGCGACCCGAAGCCGCCGGTGTAGACGACCGTGCCGTCGCGGATCACCCGGGCCTTGACCCCGCGCTGCATCACGCCGCTCCGGACATAGCAGCCGGCGATGGTGCCCACCCCCGAGATCTTGAACAGCTGGCGCACCTCCGCCTCGCCGAGCACGACCTCCTTCTGCTCCGGCTTGAGCAGGCCCTCGAGCGCCGCCTTCACGTCGTCGACCGCCTCGTAGATGATGCGGTAGGCGCGGATGTCCACGTGCTCCTTCTCGGCCGCGCTGCGCGCGTTGGAGTCGGGCCGCACGTGGAAGCCGATGATGATCGCCTGCGACGCCTTGGCGAGCAGCACGTCGCTCTCGTTGATGGCGCCCACGCCGCGGTGCACGACCTCGACCTTCACCTCCGCGGTCGAGAGCTGGCTCAGCGCGTCGGCCAGCGCCTCCGCCGGGCCGCCCTGGTCGGCCTTGATGATGATCCGGAGCGCCGCGCCCGCCGCCTCGTCCTTCTTCTGGAAGAACTCCTCCAGCGAGACGCCGGCCCGGCTGCCGCGCCGGTGCTGCGCCTCGCGGTCGAGCCGCTGCCGCTTCTGCGCCGTCTCGCGCGCCTGGCCGCTGTCGGCCACCACCGCGAACGAGTCGCCCGCCTCCGGCACGCCCTGGAACCCGAGGACCTGCACCGGCGTGGAGGGGCCCGCCTCCTTCACCAGCTTGCCCCGCTCGTCGAACATCGCGCGCACCACGCCCGAGTACATGCCGCAGATGAACGCGTCGCCGACCTTGAGGGTGCCGCCGGTGACCAGCACCGTGGCCATGGGCCCCTTGCCGGGATCGAGCGAGGCCTCGAGCACCGTGCCGGTGGCGGCCTTGTCGGGGTTGGCCTTGAGGTCGAGCAGGTCGGCCTGGAGGAGGATCTGCTCGAGCAGCTTGTCCACGGCGGTGCCCTTCTTGGCCGAGATCGGCGTGGCCAGCGTCTGGCCGCCGAAGTCCTCGAGCACCACCCCCTGCTGCAGCAGGTCGCGCTTGACCTTGTCGACGTTCGCCGTGGGCAGGTCGATCTTGTTGATCGCGACGACCAGCGGCACGCCCGCGTTCTTGGCGTGGCTGATCGCCTCGATGGTCTGCGGCATCACCTGGTCGTCCGCCGCCACCACCAGCACCACGAGGTCGGTGACCTGGGCACCGCGCGCCCGCATCGCCGTGAACGCCTGGTGGCCGGGCGTGTCGAGGAAGGTCACCCGCCGGCCGTCCGCCAGCTGCACGTTGTAGGCGCCGATGTGCTGGGTGATGCCGCCCGCCTCGCCCGCGATGACGTTCGTCTTGCGGATGAAGTCCAGGAGCGACGTCTTGCCGTGGTCCACGTGCCCCATCACGGTCACGACCGGCGGCCGCGGCTGGAGGTTCTCCTCCGGCTCCTGGGCCTCCGGCGCGGCGTCGGCCGCGGCGTACTCCTCCTCGCGCACCGCCTGGAAGCCGTACTCCGAGCAGATCAGCTCGATCTGGTCGAAGTCCAGCCGCTGGTTGACGGTGACCATCATCCCCAGCTCCTTGAAGGCG
>DASPSV010000264.1:0-3783 GCA_035623755.1 Gemmatimonadales bacterium | reverse complement strand
GTCGAGGTCCGCCACGTCGAGCGGCGTGTACACCGGCGCCACCGGCCGGCCCGACACGGTCGTGAAGTCCACGTCCCGGACCTCGCCCCGCTCGACCTTCGCCTGCCAGTCGGCGAGCCGGCGACGCAGCTCGTCCAGCTCGCGCTGCCTGGCTTCGAGCTGCTCGGCGAGGCGCCGGACCGCCAGATCGGACTCGAATACGCTCATGCGCGCTCGCTCCTCCGGATGCGCTCCACCGCGGCCGCCGCCGCCTCGTACGGGCTGCGCCGTCCCGACGCCACGTCCGCGAGCGCGGCCTCCAGCGCGGCCCTCGGGGCCGCGTCCGACCACGCCCACCGCCTCACCGCGCGCTCCAGCACCTCGCGCGTGCGCCGCTCCAGCTGCCGCGCCCGGCGCGCCGCGAGCCCGCCGTCGCGCTCCAGCCACCTGAAGTGCCGGTCCAGCGCACCGCTCAGCTCCGCGACGCCCTCGTCCCTCGGCGCCACGGTGGCGAGCACCGGCGGCTCCCAGGCCATGTCCTTGGCCTTGGCCTTGCCTCCCTCGGAACTCCGCGTCTCGGAACTGTCGTGTCCGTGATGCCCCGGCACGTGCCGGAACGCCTGTCCGCTCTTGAGGCCGATCGCCACCTCCAGCTCCTGCCGCAGCCGGTCGGCGCCGGGCCGGTCGGCCTTGTTGACCACGTACACGTCGGCGATCTCCATCAGGCCGGCCTTCATCACCTGGATGCCGTCGCCCGACTCGGGCACCAGCACCACGACCGTCGTGTCGGACACCGACGCCACGTCCAGCTCCGACTGCCCGACTCCCACGGTCTCGACCAGGATCCGGTCGAAGCCGTACGCGTCCATCACGTCCGCCACTTCGCCGGTCGTCGTCGCCATCCCGCCCAGCGACCCGCGCGACGCCATCGAGCGGATGAACACCCCCGGGTCCAGCGCGGCCCGCTCCATCCGGATCCGGTCCCCCAGGAGCGCCCCTCCCGTGAACGGGCTCGTGGGATCGATCGCGATGATCCCGACGGTCAGCCCGCCCGTCCGCCAGTGCGCCGCCAGCCGCTCGATGAGGGTACTCTTGCCCGCCCCGGGCGGCCCGGTGATGCCGATCCGGCGTGCCCCCCCCACCAGCGAGTGCAGCCCGCCCAGCAACGCCTCCGAGCCCGCGGACGCGTTTTCCACAATCGAGATCGCGCGCGCCAGCGATGCCGGCCTGCGGGCCTTCAGACCTTCGAGGATGTTCGCTGGGTCCACCATCTAAATTGCGTCACCACATAGGGCTAGGTCAAGCGACATGAGAAACTTCATCGGGCGGTGCGCGGGACGCTCGCCGGCACCGCGCCGGCCGGCGCCGCCGCCCGGATCACCAGCCGGACGAGCCTGGTGGGCGTCGCCTCCAGCACGTCGAACTCCAGCTCCCCGAGCAGCGTGCGCTCCCCCGCCTTCGGGATCCGCCCGACGCCCCAGGCCAGGTACCCCCCCGCCGTCTCGACCCGCGGCGGCGCCTCCAGGCTGAGACCGAAGTGCTGCCGGACGGACTCGAGGGGGTACCCCGCGTCCACCACCAGCACCCCCCGCTCCGGCGCGACCGTCTGCTGCCGGGGCTCGTCCAGCTCGTCGAAGATCTCCCCGACCAGCTCCTCGAGGAGGTCCTCCATGGTCACGAGTCCGGCCGTGCCCCCGAACTCGTCCAGCACGACGGCCATGTGCCGCCGATCCCGCCGGAGGTCGAGCAGCGCGTCGGCGCAGCGGCGCGAGCCCGGGACCACCGAGACCGGGCGGACGCCCACCTTGCCGCCCGGACCGGCCTTGATGACGTCGAAGGCGTGGACCATCCCGACGATCTCGTCCCGCGACGACCGGTAGACGGGGATCCTGGTGTAGCCGGACGAGGTGACGAGCGCCGCCAGCTCCGCCGCCCCGGCGTTCTCCGGCGCGGCCACGATGCGCGTGCGCGGCGTCATCACTTCCCGCACCACGCGGTCGGCGAACGCCATGACGCCCGTGACGATCTCCAGCTCGTCCTCGCCCGCCAGGCCCGCCGTGGCGCTGTCGCGCAGCAGCGCCGCCAGCTCCGCGCGCTCCGTGGCCGCGCGGCCGCGGACGATCCGGCCCACCAGCGTGCCGCCGGGACGCAGGCGCGGCACCAGGTCGCGCACCAGCTTCTCGGGCCAGCGCCGGCCGACGGCCCGCGGCAGGAAGTAGGCGACGACGCACAGCACGGGGACGCCGAGCAGCAGCTCGAAGGCGAGGGTCGTGCCGAGCTCCGCGCTGCGCAGCGCCCACGGCGCGCACACACCCGCGAGGGCGACGCCCACGGCGACCAGGGCGTCCGCCGCTGCGGCCACGTCGCCGGGCCGCGAGAGGAGCGTCACCGCCGCGTCGGCGCCTTCCAGCCGCCGCGCGACCCAGCGCGTCAGCTCGAGGCGGCTCACCGCCCGCACCGCCACCGAGGCCGTGGCGCCGAGCGCGGCGAGCGCGAGTCCGATCAGCACGAGCAGGGCGCTCACCCGGCCGCCCGCTCGAAGCGCAGCCGGCGGATGCTCCGCCGCACGACGAGGTCCACGGTCACGCGCCAGCCGTGCAGCTCGAGCCGCTCGCCGGCGACGGGCACGTGGCCCAGGGCCGAGTAGGCGAGGCCGCCCGCGGTGGTGACCTCCTCGTGCGCGAACGGCGTCCCGAGCGCCGCCGACAGCTCGTCCAGCGGCGTCCGGCCGTCCACCATCCACGTCCCGTCCGGCTGCCCGGAGACGTGCCCGACCTCGGTGGCGTCGTACTCGTCGCGGATCTCGCCGACGATCTCCTCCAGCACGTCCTCGAGGGTCACGATGCCGGCCGTGCCCCCGTACTCGTCCACCACCACCGCGAGGTGGCCGGGGCCGCGCTGGAAGTCGCGCAGCTGGGCGTCGAGCGTCTTGGTCTCGGGCACGATGTCCACCGGCCGCACCAGCGAGCGCCAGGTGCGGCGCGCCTCGGGATCGGCGCCGAACAGCGCGGGCAGGAGGTCCTTGGCGTACAGCACCCCGACGGTGTGGTCGAGGTCGCGGTCGAACGCGGGCAGGCGGGCGTGCTCGGCGGCGGCCACCGTTGCCACCGTCTCCTCGAACGAGCGGGCGCAGTCCACGCCCGTCAGGTCCACGCGCGGCGTCATGATCTCGCTCACCATCGTGTCGGCGAGCGCGAACACGCCGAGCAGCATGTCGCGCTGCGCCGGGTCGGGCGCGGCCGCCTTCCCGCCGCCGGCCACGCCGAACAGGCGGCCGAGGGCGCGGTCGAGGATGCCGGCCGCGACGATGAGCGGGACGATGACGTCGAGCGAGGCGGCGGCGGTGCGCACCGCGCCTGGCCCGAGCCGCGGGCCGCGCCACAGCCCGAGCGCCCGGGGGCCGAGGTCGCCGAGCGCGGCCACGGCGATCACGACGACGGCGGAGGCCAGGGCCGCGAACGCGGTGCCGGTGTGCCACCACGCCAGCGCGCCGGAGGCGCCGACCGCGGCCAGCGCGAGGAACACGATGCGCCCGAGGGCCAGCGCGCGCCGGAACCGCTCCGGCTTCTCCGCGTAGGCGCCGGAGAGCGCGGTCTCGGCGAGGGCCGGGTCGGCCGCGAGCGCGCCGTCGGCGAGCGCGAGCAGCGCGGCCCACGCCGTGGCGAGGACGGCCCCCGTCAGCGCGACCGCGACGCCGGGGGTCACCGGCGCCGCCGCGCGCGCGCCAGCAGCTGCTCCTGGCGGCGCCACATCGGGCTCCGGGTACGGGCCGGTCCGTCCGGATGGTCCCAGCCGAGGACGTGC
>DASPSV010000261.1:0-9541 GCA_035623755.1 Gemmatimonadales bacterium | reverse complement strand
CGCTTGGCCGAGCGGGCGTCGTGCAGGTCTCCCGCCAGCGTCCAGAACTGCACGATGAACAGGTTGGCGACGATGTCCGCCCAGACGTAGAAGGCGGGGTAGATCCAGGGCTGGCGTGCGCGCACCACGGCCCAGGTCGCGAGGTAGGTCGCGATGCCCACCGCGGCGGTGAGCGGGATCAGCCGCCCGCGCCGGATCCGGTCGGCGACCTGGTCGTAGAGGACCACGGTCGCGGCCGACGCCACGCCGTAGACCACGAACATCCACGGCAGGGCGGCGAGGGAGTAGCGGCTCAGGAACAGGGTGTCGCGCACCGTGCGGCCGAGGAAGAACACGGCCGACGCGAGGAACAGGTGGACGAACAGCAGGGCGGTGCGCCGCGCCTCGCCGGGCCGGATCTGCAGCACGGCCTCGAGCAGGCCGTCGAAGGCGGCGCGGGGCCGGCTCACGCCGGCGCTCCGGGATGCGGCGCTCCGGCGGCGCGCCGCCGGCCGGCGCCCGCCGGTTGCCGCCCGGGGACGGCCGGTGAATACTGCGCCGATGCCCCTCGACGACCTGCTCGACCGGAACCGCCGCTGGGCGGAGGCGCGCCGCGCCCGGGATCCCGGGTTCTTCGAGCGCCTGGCGCAGGGCCAGCGGCCCCGCCTGCTGTGGATCGGCTGTTCGGACTCACGGGTGCCCGCCGAGGAGGTCCTCGGGTGCGGCCCCGGCGAGCTGTTCGTGCACCGCAACGTGGCCAACATCGTGGCCGACGGCGACACCAACCTGGCGTCGGTGCTCGCGTACGCGACCGGCGTGCTGGAGATCGCCGACATCGTGGTGTGCGGGCACTACGGCTGCGGCGGGATCCAGGCGGCCTGCGCCGCGGCCTGGCCGGACGGCCCGCTGGGGGACTGGCTGGGCTTTGCACGGCCGGCCCGCACCGCGGTGGACGAGGCGCTCGCGCGGGAGGGCCGCGCGGCCGGCGCGGAGGAGTATCACCGCCGGGTGGTCGAGGAGAACGTGCGGCTCCAGGTCCGCCACCTCGCGCGGCCGGGCCTGGTCCGCCGGGGGGCCGAGGCCCCCGCTGCACCGCGGCTGCATGGATGGGTGTACGACATCGCCACCGGACTCGTCAAGATCGTCGTGCCCGGCGATACTTAAGCCTGCCTGGCATGCCGATTGCTGGGGACGCCGGAAGGCAGATTCTCCCATCGACCGGCGTTCGGTTTCGCTCCAAGAGCAAGGTGCCGCGATGCCCAAGGACACGCTGACCATCACCGACAACCGCACCGGGACGAGCTACGAGGTCCCGGTCGCGAACGGCACGATCAAGGCGATGGACCTCCGCCAGATCAAGGCCGGGGCCGACGACTTCGGCCTGATGACGTACGACCCCGCGTTCATGAACACGGCGTCGTGCCACAGCGCCATCACGTACATCGACGGCGACCGCGGCATCCTGCGTTACCGCGGCTACCCGATCGACCAGCTGGCGGAGAAGAGCAGCTTCGTCGAGACCGCGTACCTGATCGTGCACGGGGAGCTGCCGGACCGCGAGCAGCTCAAGGAGTGGAACGCGCAGATCGCGGCGCACTACATGGTGCACGAGAACATCAAGAAGTTCATGGACGGCTTCCACTACGACGCGCACCCGATGGGGATGCTGGTCAGCACCGTGGCGGCCCTCTCGACCTTCTACCAGGACTCCAAGAACATCGCCGACCCGGCGTCGCGGCAGCACCAGATCTACCGCCTGCTGGGGAAGATGCCGACGCTGGCGGCCTACGCGTACCGGCACAGCCGCGGGCTGCCCTACGCGTATCCCGACCCGAGCCTGTCGTACGTCGGCAACTTCATCTCGATGCTCGGTCAGCGCGCCGGCGCCTGCGAGCCGTTCATCCCCAACCCGGTCCTCGAGCGCGCGCTCGACCTGCTGTTCATCCTCCACGCCGACCACGAGCAGAACTGCAGCACCAACGCCATGCGCTCGGTCGGCAGCTCGCACGCCGACCCCTTCTGCGCGGTGTCGGCCGCGACGGCGGCGCTGTACGGCCCGCTGCACGGCGGGGCGAACGAGGAAGTGCTGAAGATGCTGCGCGAGATCGGCTCCACCGACCACATCCCGGGCTACATCACCCGGGTCAAGAAGGGCGAGCTGCGGCTGATGGGGTTCGGCCACCGGGTGTACAAGAACTACGACCCGCGGGCGCGCATCATCCGCCAGGCGGCGCACTCGGTGCTCGAGGTCACCGGCTCGAGCCCGCTGCTCGACATCGCGCTCGAGCTGGAGCGGATCGCCCTGGCCGACGAGTACTTCATCAAGCACAAGCTGTACCCGAACGTGGACTTCTACTCCGGCATCATCTACCAGGCGATGGGCTTCCCGGTGGCGATGTTCCCGGTGCTGTTCGCCATCGCGCGCACCGCCGGCTGGATCGCCCAGTGGCAGGAGATGCTGCTCGACAAGGAGCAGAAGATCGCCCGGCCGCGGCAGGTGTACGTCGGCGCCCCGGAGCGGGCCTACGTGGCGATGGAGAAGCGCGGAGGTGCCGCGTGAAGCGCGTCCTCATCCTCGGCGCGGCCGGGCGGGACTTCTTCAACTTCCTCACGGTGTACCGGGACGACCCGCAGGTCGAGGTCGTGGCCTTCACCGCCCAGCAGATCCCGCACATCGCCGAGCGCAGCTTCCCGGCCTCGCTGGCCGGCCCGCGCTACCCGAAGGGCATCCCGATCCATCCCGAGCACAAGCTCGAGGAGCTGGTCCGCTCGCTGAAGGCCGACCAGTGCGTGCTCGCCTACTCCGACCTCGCCGACGTGGACGTCATGCACCTCGCGGCGCGGTGCAACGCCGCCGGCGCCGACTTCGTGCTGCTCGGCGCGCAGCATGTGCTGCGGTCCGGCAAGCCCGTGGTCGCGATCTGCGCCTCGCGCACCGGGGCGGGGAAGAGCCCGCTGTCGCGCGCGGTGGTGCCCTGGCTGCGCGAGCACGGGCAGCGCGTGGCGGTGATCCGCCACCCGATGCCCTACGGCGACCTGGCGGAGCAGGCGGTGCAGCGCTTCGCCTCCGAGGCGGACCTGGTGAAGCACAAGGCGACGGTGGAGGAGCGCGAGGAGTACGAGCCGCACATCGCCACCGGCTCGGTGGTGTTCGCGGGCGTGGACTACGCGGCCATCCTCCGCGCCGCCGAGCAGGAGGCCGACGTCGTGCTCTGGGACGGAGGCAACAACGACACCTCGTTCATCCACGCCGACCTCTACTGCACCGTGGTGGACCCGCACCGCGCCGGCCACGAGACCAGCTACTACCCGGGCGAGACCAACGTCCGCCTTTCCGACGTGGTGATCGTCAACAAGGTGGACACCGCCCCGGCCGAGGCCGTGGCGAAGGTCCGCGAGAACGTGAAGCAGCTGAACCCGAAGGCCC
This sequence comes from Gemmatimonadales bacterium, assembly GCA_035623755.1. Lineage (GTDB taxonomy): Bacteria > Gemmatimonadota > Gemmatimonadetes > Gemmatimonadales > JACORV01 > Fen-1245. The sequence goes on along the minus strand of DASPSV010000261.1, from coordinate 6,135 downwards.
GCATCGTGGACGCGGCGTGCCCCGTGAAGGCGGCCGACCCGTCGGTCCTCAAGGGCAGGAAGGTGCTGGCGATCGACGACGGCCCGACGCTCACCCACGGCGGGATGGCGTTCGGGGCGGCCGTGCTCGCGGCCTGGGACGCGGGGGCCCGCGAGCTGGTGGACCCGCGGCCGTTCGCGGTGGGCGAGATCGCGGAGGCGCTGAACAAGTACCAGCACGTCAAGCGCGCGCTCCCGGCCCTGGGCTACGGCGACAGGCAGGTCAAGGACCTCGAGACGACCATCGCCCGTGCGGCCGAGCACGGCGTCGAGGCGGTGGCGATCGGCACGCCGATCGACCTCGCGCGGCTGATCCGGATCCCGATTCCCGCCACGCGCGTGAGCTATTCGATCGCGCTCAAGGGCGTGACGCTCGACGAGCTGCTCGAGCCGGTGCTCGCGGTGGCGGGCAAGGCCGGATAGCCGACTTCATCGCTCAATAATCCGCGCGATTCTGGACACCGCCCCGGCGCAGGGAACGCGATTCGGGGCGGTCGTTCGTTCGAAAGCAAAAGCACCCGACCCACGCGCCGCTGCTGTGCCCTTTTGCCGCGCACGTTTGTCCGGTTTCGTTCCCGTCGTACGCAAGTGGCGTGTCTTGGCCTTCCTGGCAACTTCCCCCTGGCAACCGGCGACCAGTCTTACTGGCATATCCCTTGCTCCCTGAACGGGTTGCAGGGCTTGGAGTGACCGACCCCGCGGGAGGCCTGGCGTGAGATGCACGAGCCGGAACGCCACCGGCGGAAACCAAGCGCAACGCCGTGACGACGCCCGCGCCCGCGGGCGGGCCGCCAGTGCCACCCGCGATCACCAGCCGCCGCAGTCCGATGTGAGGAGCGCCCATGCCTACGCCTGAGCACGGTGACGGGAACGCCGTGAGGATCGGAGTCTACGTCTGCCACTGCGGCAGCAACATCGCCGCGACGATCGACGTGCACGCGGTGGCGGAGCACGCGTCGAAGCTGGCCGGCGTGGTGGTCGCCCGGGAGTACAAGTACATGTGCTCCGATCCGGGCCAGGAGCTGATCAAGAACGACATCAAGGAGCACCGGCTCGACCGGATCGTGGTGGCGTCCTGCTCGCCGCACCTGCACGAGAAGACGTTCCGCGGGGCGGTGTGGGCCGGGGGCGTGAACCCGTTCCAGTTCCAGATGGTGAACATCCGCGAGCACGCCTCGTGGGTGCACACCGACAAGGCGGCGGCGACCGAGAAGGCCGACGCGCTGGTGCGGGCGGCGGTGGCGCGGGTGCGGCACCACCGGCCGCTGGAGACGCGGCGGGTGCCGGTGAAGGACACGGTGCTGGTGGTGGGCGGCGGGATCGCCGGCATCCACGCGGCGCTGATGCTGGCCGACGCCGGGAAGCACGTGTGGCTGGTGGAGCGCGAGCCGACCATCGGCGGCCACATGGCGATGTTCGACAAGACGTTCCCCACCCTCGACTGCGCGGCCTGCATCCTGACGCCCAAGATGACCCAGGTGAAGAGCCACAAGAACATCACGCTGTGGGCGTACAGCGAGGTGCAGGAGGTCGGCGGCTACGTGGGCAACTTCACGGTGAAGGTGCGCCGCAAGCCGCGCTACATCGTCGAGGAGGCCTGCATCGGGTGCCAGGAGTGCATCGACGCCTGCATCTACAAGCAGGGGCGCTGGGACGACGAGTTCAACCTCGGGATGTCGAAGCGCCGGCCGATCTACCTCCCGTTCCCGCAGGCGGTGCCGCAGATCGTCACCATCGATCCCGAGGCGTGCATCGAATTCAAGTCGCACCACTGCAAGAAGACCTGCGTGGAGGCGTGCGCCGACCGGAACGCGATCGACTTCACCCAGCAGGAGAAGATCGAGCAGATCGAGGTCGGAACGATCCTGCTGGCGACCGGCTTCAAGGTGTTCGACGCGAAGCGGGTGCCGCAGTACGGCTACGGGAAATACCCCAACGTGTACACGGCGCTCGAGATCGAGCGGCTGCTCAACGCCTCCGGGCCGACGTCGGGCGAGGTGACGCTGCGCGACGGCAAGGTGCCGCGCACGGTGGGCATCATCCACTGCGTCGGCAGCCGCGACGAGCACACCAACAAGCACTGCTCGCGCGTGTGCTGCATGTACTCGCTGAAGCTGGCGCACCTGCTGCAGGAACGGACGGGCGCCGAGGTCTACAACTTCTACATCGACATGCGGACGCCGGGGAAGGCGTTCGAGGAGTTCTACAACCGGGTCGCGGACGAGGGCACGCACATGATCCGCGGCAAGGTCGCCGAGGTGCTGCCCTCGCCCGAAGGCGACGGCCGGGTGGTGCTGCGCGCCGAGGACACGCTGGTCGGCCGGATGCGCGACATCCCGGTGGACATGGTGGTGCTGGCGACCGGGCTCGAGCCGCGGGCCGACGCCGAGGACGTGCGGCGCATGTTCAACATCACCTGCGCCTCCGGCGGCTGGTTCACCGAGCGCCATCCCAAGCTCGCCCCGGTCTCCACCTTCACCGACGGGGTGTGGATCGCCGGCGCGTGCCAGGGGCCGAAGGACATCCCCGACACGGTGGCCCAGGCGGGCGCGGCGGCGGGAGAGGCGCTGTCGCTGATCAACGCGGGCCACATCGAGCTGGAGCCCAACACGGCGTACATCGTCGAGGAGGACTGCTCCGGCTGCAAGACCTGCGTGGCGATGTGCCCCTACAGCGCCATCGGGTTCGACGAGGCGAAGAACGTGGCGCGGGTGAACGAGGTGCTGTGCAAGGGCTGCGGCACCTGCGTGTCGGTCTGCCCCTCGGGCTCGGCCCGGCAGAACCTGTTCGAGGACGAGGAGATCTACGACGAGATCGGGGGAGTGCTGGCGTATGCCTGAGACGACCACGAAACCGGCGGCGGCCCCAGCGGAGGGGCGGTTCGAGCCGAGGATCGTCGCGTTCTTCTGCAACTGGTGCACCTACCTCGCGGCCGATCTCGCGGGCACGACGCGGCTCAAGTACGCGCCCAACGTGCGGGTGGTCCGGGTGATGTGCTCGGGGCGGATCGACCCGCAGTTCGTGCTCGAGGCGTTCGCCCAGGGCGCGGACGGCGTGTTGATCGGCGGCTGCCACCCCGGGGACTGCCACTACGAGTCCGGCAACTACAAGACGCTGCGCCGCTACCCGATCCTCAAGCGGATGCTGGCGGAGCTGGGCATCGAGGAGGAGCGGTTCCGGCTGGAGTGGATCTCCGCCTCCGAGGCCGAGCCGCTGCGGGTGGTGGTGAACGACATGGTGGAGAAGATCCGGGCGCTCGGGCCGCTCGACCTCAGGGTCCCGGCGGAGCGGATCGCGCACGAGGTGGAGGAGGTCGCGGTGCCATGACGGACAAGCCGAAGGTCGCCTTCTACTGGTGCGCCTCGTGCGGCGGGTGCGAGGAGGCGGTGGTGGACCTCGCCGAGAAGGTGCTCGACGTGACCGCCGCGGTCGACATCGTGTTCTGGCCGGTCGCGCTCGACTTCAAGCGCAAGGACGTCGAGGCGATGGCGGACGGGTCGCTGGCCGCGGCGTTCATCAACGGCGCCGTCCGCAGCACCGAGCAGGAGGAGATGGTCCACATGCTGCGCCGCAAGGCGCAGGTGGTGGTCGCCTTCGGCTCGTGCTCGCACCTGGGCGGCATCCCGGGGCTCGCCAACCTCGCCGACCGCGAGGCCGTGCTCGCCACCGCGTACCGCGACAGCCCGAGCCTCGTCAATCCCGAGGGCACGATGCCGCAGACGAGCTGGGCCGAGAACGGGCACCGCGTCGGCCTGCCGGGGCTGTACGACACCGTGCGCACGCTCGACCAGGTGATCGACGTGGACTACTACCTGCCCGGCTGCGCCCCGACGCCGCCGCTGATCGCCAATGCGGTGATGGCGCTGCTGTCGGGCCAGCTGCCGGCCAAGGGCAGCGTGCTGGCGCCGGACATCGCGTTGTGCGACGAGTGCCCGCGGCAGAAGACCAAGCCCGAGAAGCTGGCGCTGAGCGCGTTCAAGCGGCCCTCCGAGGTGGTGCTGAACGAGGAGGAGTGCCTGCTCGCGCAGGGCGTGCTGTGCGTGGGCCCCGCGACGCGCGCGGGCTGCGAGGCGCTGTGCCCGAAGGGCAACATGCCCTGCACGGGATGCTTCGGCGCCACCAGCCGGGTGCGCGACCAGGGCGCGAAGGCGATGTCGGGCATCGCCTCCACCATCGGCAGCAACGACGCCGCGGAGATCGAGCGCATCCTGGCGGCGATCCCCGATCCGATCGGCACCTTCTACCGCTACAGCCTGCCCGCGTCGCTGCTGCGGCGCCGGCGGCTGGGCGCGCCGGCGGGGCACGAGGCGTAAGGCAGGGAACGCCGCCGCGCGGGCAGGGCCCGCGGCGGCACTCGAGAGGAAGGACGGGCATGAGCGAGCGGAAGCGGCTGATGATCATCGACGACGACCCCGAGTACGTCGCGGCGACCCGCGCCGTGCTGGAGGGGGCCGGCTACGAGACCGACGTCGCCTACAACCCGCGCGAGGGGCTGGCGGCGCTGCGGGCGCGGCGGCACGACCTCCTGCTGCTCGACCTGCTGATGGGGCGCGGCGCGGAGGGCGTCACGGTGGCGCGCGTGATCCGCGCCGACGCCGCCCTCAAGAAGCTCCCGATCCTGGTCGTCACGGGGCTCCGCACCCAGCTCGCCTCGATCTTCCCGCGCCGCGCGGTGCACGCGGACGACATTCCGCTCGACGACCTGGTCGAGAAGCCGGTGACGCCGGAGGCGCTGCTCGAGCGCGTCGCGGCGCTGCTCCACCCGGCCGCCACGGCGCAGCCGGTGTCCTGAGGGGAACGCTCATGAAGACGACGCTGTCCTTCGCGGACGAGATCTCCAACATGATGTACGCGACCGGCACGCGCGGGCTGAACAGCTGCATCCAGTGCGCGACGTGCTCGGCCACCTGCCCGGCGGCGGACGCCATGGACCACACGCCGCGCCGGCTCATCGCGATGATCAACGCCGGGCTCAAGGACGAGGTGCTGGCCAGCAACACCTTCTGGACCTGCGCCTCGTGCTACGCGTGCTCCGAGCGGTGCCCCAAGGAGATCAAGCCTTCCGAGCTGATGTACGCCCTGAAGCGCTACTCGATCTGGAAGAACCGCACCCGGGGGAAGCTCGTCGGGCCCGACTTCTCGCGCCGCTTCGTCCGCACCATCATGCGCAACGGCAAGTCGTACGAGCCGGGCTACGCGCCGGCGTTCGTCTTCGAGGGCGGCCTCCGGGGCCTGGTGCGCGAGATGCGGTTCGCGCTGCGGCTGATGGGCAAACGCCGGATCGCCCTGCTGCCCTCGCGCGTCAAGCGGCTGGAGAACTTCCGGCGCATGCTGAGCCGGATCATGCCACTGGAAGGGATCGCATGAAACGGTACGCCTACTACCCGGGGTGCTCGGCGGAGACCGTGTCCGCGAGCTACCACGTCTCCACGCTCGAGACGGCCGCCCGGCTGGGCCTCGAGTTCCAGGAGGTCGAGGACTGGAATTGCTGCGGGGCCACCCCCTACACGAACATCGACGAGCTGCTGGCGCACGGGCTGTGCGCCCGCAACCTGGCCATCGCCGAGAAGGCCGGCCTCGACGTCGTGGCGCCGTGCAACGCGTGCTTCAAGAACCTCCACCACGCCAACGTGGAGCTGCAGTCCGACCCCGGGCTCGCCGAGCACATCAACTTCGCGCTCGAGGCCGACGGGCTGAGCTACCGCGGGACGGTGGACGTCCACCACCTGATGCACGTGTACGTGAAGGACGTGGGGCTGGACGCGATCAAGAAGCAGGTGCAGCAGCCGCTCAAGGGCCTGAAGGTCGCCGCCTACTACGGCTGCCAGCTGGTGCGGCCGGACCGGCAGGACGGGTACGATCCCGAGGCGCCGACCTACTTCGAGGACCTCCTCAAGACGCTGGGCGCCGAGGCCGTGGACTTCCCGTACCGGCTGCGCTGCTGCGGGGCGTCGCTGATGGTCGCGAACCGGCGCGCCGCCCTGGCGATGGTGCGGGACCTGCTGCGCGGCGCCGTGCAGGCGAAGGCGGACGTCATCGCCACGGCCTGCCCGCTGTGCCAGCTGAACCTCGAGTGCTACCAGCAGGACGTGAACCG
>DASPSV010000255.1:0-7915 GCA_035623755.1 Gemmatimonadales bacterium | reverse complement strand
TCGAGCGGCTGGTCCTGTGCTCGGGGAAGATCTACTACGACACGATCGCGTCGGAGGCCCGGAAGGCCGCCACGGGCACCGCGCTGGCACGCCTGGAGCTGCTGTACCCGCTACCCAAGGCCGACCTCGCGGCGCTGGTGGCGTCGTATCCCAACCTGCGGGAGCTGGTCTGGCTGCAGGAGGAGCCGCGCAACAAGGGGCCGTGGCGCTACGTGGCGCACCACCTGCGGGACCTGGCGCCCCGCGGCAAGGACGGCGATGTGCGGCTGAGGTATGTGGGGCGGCCGGAACGCGCGAGCTCGGCCGAGGGATACCCGGGCGCACATCTCGCCGAGCAGGGGAGGATCATCGCCGAGGTGATGCGTGAGAGGTGAGAAGTGAGACGTTCAAGTGAGACGTGAGAGGCAAGGCCGTGAGAGGTTTGTGAGAGGTGAGGAGGTCAAGGCGTGAGAGGGGCCACTTCTCACGCCTTTTCACTTCTCACCTCTCACTTGAACCTCTCACGTCTCGCCCCTCACCTCTTACCCGCCTCTCGTGTGCATCTCCCTGTGAGGGTCGGCCCGAAGACTCTGGACCGAGTAGAGCGCCCGGCGTTCAACCGCCGCCAGCCTCTCCTCCGCTCCTCGGTCCACCCGCCCCCCCCACCTCGCCGCCACCAGCGCCGCCAGCTCCTCGTCGCTCGCGCCGTCGCGCAGCGGATCCCTGAGGCTCACCCCCCGCTCGGCGTAGAGGCACAGGAACCACGTCCCGTCGGCCGTGAGGCGGCTGCGATCGCAGGCGCGGCAGAAGGGCGCCGTCGTGGAGGCGATGATGCCGAACGTCGTGCCGTCGGCCAGCGTGAAGCGCTCGGCGGGCGCCGCGCTCCCCGCCGGCTGCGGGACCGCCTCGATCGGCCCGTAGCGCCGCTCGAGCGCCGCCAGCATCTCGCGCCGCGACACGACCTGCTCCGGCGACCACTGCGTCGCCCCGCCCACGTCCATGTACTCGATGAACCGGACCTCGGCGGAAACGCCGCGGCCGAACTCGATCAGGTCGGCCAGCTCGTCGTCGTTGTAACCGCGCACCACCACCGTGTTGAGCTTCAGGGGCGCGAAGCCGGCCCGGCGCGCCGCGGCGATCCCCTCCAGCACGTCGCCGTGCCGCTTGCTCCGCGTGTAGGCCTCGAAGCGGTCGGCCCGCAGGGTGTCCAGGCTCACCGTGAGCCGCTCCAGGCCCGCCGTGCGGAGCGGCGCCGCCTGCGCCGCCAGCACCATGCCGTTGGTCGTGAGCGCGAGGTCCGCGACCTTCGCGTTGCGCCCGAGCAGGGACACCAGCGTCGGCACGTCGTGCCGGAGCAGCGGCTCGCCACCCGTGAGGCGCACTTTCCGCGCGCCGAGGCCGGTGAACACGCCCACGAGGCGCGCGATCTCCTCGAAGGTGAGGATCGAGGCCCGCGGCAGCCACACGTACTCCTCCTCCGGCATGCAGTAGCGGCACCGGAGGTTGCACCGGTCGGTGAGCGAAACGCGCAGGCTCCCGAGCGGGCGTGCGAGGGCGTCGGTGGTCACGGTGAGGGAATGAAAGCGGATCGGCCGGCGCGGAGCAAGGCGACGGCCCCCGGAACCGGCCCGCATCGGCCGGCGACCGGCAAGGCGCCGGCTACGCCGTAACGCCGGCCCCGGCCTTCGCCCGCTCCTCCTCGCGCAGCGTCATCCGCAGGATCTTGAGGATCCCGCTCTTCGGCAGGCTGTCCCGGAACTCCACCAGGCGCGGCACCTTGTAGGCGGCCAGGTTGCTCCGGCAGTAGGCGATGATCTGCTCGGCCGTGGCGTGCTCGCCGGGCTTGAGGACGATGAAGCTCTTGATGCTCTCGCCGCGCTTGGGATCGCTCACGCCGATCGTCGCCGCCTCGAGCACAGCCGGGTGCTTCATCAGCACGCCGTCCACCTCGTCCGGGTACACGTTGTAGCCCGACGCCAGGATCATGTCCTTCTTCCGGCCCACGATGCGGTGGTACCCGTCCTCGTCGATGGTGGCGATGTCGCCGGTGTGGAGCCACCCGTCCTTCAGCACCTCGGCCGTCTCCCCGGGCATGTTCCAGTAGCCCGCCATCACCTGCGGGCCCCGGATCAGCAGCTCGCCGGCCTCGCCGGGCGGCAGCGCCCGCGTGCCCGTCTCGAGGTCCACCACCTTCGAATCGGTGTCGGGGAAGGGAATGCCGATGCTGCCCGGCTTCCGCAGCCCCTCCCACGGGTTCACGTGCGTCACCGGCGAGGTCTCGGTCAGGCCGAACCCCTCGACGATGTGGCTCCCGGTCAGCGCCTCGAAGCGCTCCACCACCGGCGTCGGCAGGGGCGCGGAGCCCGAGAAGCACGACTTCACGCAGCGGATGTCCCTGTGCTCGATGCCGGGGGACTCGTTGATGGCGTTGAACATCGCCGGCACCCCCATGAACAGCGTCACCCGGTCCTTCACCACCGCCTTGATCAGCGCCGGGATGTCGCGCGGGTTCGGAAGCAGCACGATCGTCGCCGCCGCGCCGATCGGGAAGTTCATGCACACCGTCATCCCGAACACGTGGAACAGCGGCAGCGCCGACAGCACCACCTCGGTGCCGTGGGTGCAGTGCAGCCAGGTGATGCACTGCTGCACGTTGACCGACAGGTTGCGGTGGGTGAGCATCGCCCCCTTGGAGACGCCCGTGGTCCCGCCCGTGTACTGCAGCGTCGCGACGTCGTCGAGGTCGATGGACACCGCCGGCGGATCGGGCTCGGTGGCGCTCACCAGCTTCCGGAAGAAGTGCACGCCGGGCGCCGGTGCGACGCGGGCGATCGCCGCCGGCTTCATCCGCCGCAGCTTGAGCGGCGCGATCTGGCGGAGCGGGAAGGGCAGGTACTCCGGGATGGACGCCACGACGTAGTGCTTGATCGGCAGCCGGCTGCGGATGTGCCTGAGCCGGGCGGCGAACAGGAAGTCGGCGGTGATCGCGACCTCGCAGCCCGCGTCGTTCCACTGGTGCTCGAGCTCCCGCTCCACGTACAGCGGGTTGGTCATCACGACCTGCCCGCCGAGCGAGAGTACCGCGTAGTAGGCGATCACCGTCTGGGGGATGTTCGGCAGGTGGATCGCGACCCGGGTCCCCTTCCGGACGCCCAGCGCGCTCAGCGCCGTGGCGAAGCGGTCCACCTGGTCCTTCAGCTGGCGGTAGGTCAGCCGGCTGCCCAGGAACAGGATCGCGGGCTGGTCCGGGTAGGCTTCGGCCGAGCGCTCGAGGCGCTCCGGCAGGACGAGGCGCTCGTAAGTCAGGCTCGGGGGGACGATCGCATCGTAGTGTTTGTGCCAGACCCGCTGCTCCACGCTCGCTCCAGGCTCCAGGGCGGCCCCCAACTTCGCGCGGGCGTGGGGGCTTGCGCAACCGCGGCCGGACTGCAGTTTTCTCGTCCATTCCGAGTGCCCTCGTCGGATTACTTCTCCAGGGAGTTCGCCATGACCGATGTGACGGTGCCGATGCTGTGGCTGCCGATCGTCCTGTCCGCCGTCTTCGTGATGATCGGCAGTTCGGTGGTGTGGATGGCGCTGAAGTACGAGAACGCCGAGTGGAAGCCGATTCCCGGCGAGGACCAGCTCCGGGACGTGATCCGCAAGCTCAACCTGAAGGCGCCGGGGCAGTACATCTTCCCGCACATCATGGGCGAGGGCGGGGCCGAGGCGGCCATGAAGAAGGTGGAGGAAGGGCCGAACGGCGTGCTGCTGCTCCGCAAGCCGGCCAAGTGGAGCATGACGCCGATGCTCGTCCAGGCGTTCATCTTCTACCTGGTGGTGTCCTTCTTCGTCGCCTACGTCACGAGCCACGCGCTGCCCAGGGGCACCGACTACCTGCGGGTGTTCCAGATCGCGGGCGCCACGGGATTCATGGCCTACGGGCTCGGCCTGGTGCAGGAGGCCATCTGGTTCGGCCGGACCTGGAAGAGCACGATCAAGGGCATGATCTCGGCGCTGATCTACGGCTGCCTGACGGCCGGGACGTTCGGCTGGCTGTGGCCGCGGGCGATGAGCTGAGACGGCGGGAATCGCAGTGACGCATCGAGGGGCGCGCCCGACGGCGCGCCCTTCGTGTCTCGGGGCTTGGGCTTGACGGTCGCTTGACGCAGGGCGGGCACCTTGTCGCCGCGGCTCGACGCTGCCGCGGGAACGCGACCGCGAACGGGACGTCGTGGCGGTCGTGCCCGGAGACTGAGGCCCCGGAGGTGTGCATGGCGCAACGTGCATGGTGGCTGGCGCTCGCGGCCGCCGCATGGGCGGTCGGCTGCTCGGTGAAGACGCTGCAGCGCAGGGCCGTGACGCCGGCCCAGATCGCGGGTGCGCGTTCGGAGGGCGGCCACCTGAAGGCGCACCTGCGCGACGGCGGCGTCTATGTGCTGGACGACTGGCGCGTGGACTCCACGGGCACGCTCGTGACCGGGACGGGCCGCCAGCTCGACCCCAACCGGGCGCTGGTGCGCACGGGTGCGCTGTCGGTGCCGGTGAGCGACGTGGCGCTGTTCGAGCTGGACCGCGCCACCACGTCCGGCGGCGTCGCGGCCCTGGGCGTCGTGACCGGCGTGACCGTCGCGGTCGCGGTGGTGTGCCTCACCAACCCGAAGGCGTGCTTCGGCTCCTGCCCCACGTTCTACGTGACCGATGGCACCCGGCCGGTCCTGCAGGCCGAGGGGTTCTCGGCGAGCATCGCGCCGGCGCTCGAGGCCCGGGACGTGGACGCGCTGTTCCGCGCGCGGCCGGCCGGCCGCGACCTCGAGGTGCGGATGACGAACGAGGCCCTGGAGACGCACGTGGTCCGCTACGTGCGCGTCCTCGCGGCCCCCCGCCCGGCCGGGATGCGGGTGTTCGCCACGCCCGAGGACCGGTTGGTGGCGGCCGGCCCGATGACGCCGCCAGACAGCTGCAGCGCCGCCGAGGGCGACTGCACCGCCGCGGTCAGGGCGTTCGACGGCGTGGAGCGGCGCAGCTGGGCGGACTCGGCCGATCTCGCGGCCCGGGAAGACGTCGAGCTGGTGTTCGCGCACGCCCCGGCGGGTCCCGCGGGTCTCGCCGTCGCCTCGCGCCAGACGCTGATGACGACCTACCTCATCTACCAGGCCCTGGCGTACATGGGCCGCTCCGCGGTGGAATGGCTGGCCGCCCTGGACCGCGACGGCGCCCCCGCGCTCGCCGCCGCGCGGTCGATGGGCGGCGTGCTCGGCAACATCGAGGTGTGGGTGCGGGACGCGCACGGGGACTGGGTGCTCGCCGGGCGCACCGGCGAGACGGGCCCTATCGCCACGGAGGTGAAGCTGGTCCCGCTGCCCGAGACCGGCCCCGGACCCGTGCACGTGCGGCTGCGCATGACCCGCGGCGCGTGGCGGCTGGACTGGGTGGCGCTCGGCCCGCTCGGCGGCACGGTGCAGCCCGACACCCTCGAGCCGGTGCGGGTGCTCCGGGAGGGCGCGGCCGACGAGTCCGCGCTCCGGCGGCTGCGTGCGGCGACCGGCGTGGTGACGCTCCCGGGGGACGCCTACGCGCTGCACTACGAGCTGCCGGAGGACTTCGCCGACCGGGAGCTGTTCCTCGACACCCGCGGCTACTACCTGGAGTGGATGCGCAGCGAGTGGCTGGCCGAGGAGAACCACGCCCGCGCCGCCCAGATGCTGCTGGATCCGCACGCGGCGCTGCGCCGCATGGCTCCCGCCTTCAAGCGGCAGGAGGCCGGCATGGACTCCGTCTTCTGGAGGAGCAGGTATGCGCGCCACTAGAGCCGGCCGCGGCTTCGCGGCCCTCGTCCTCCTGGCGGGGTGCGCGACCAATCCCGCTCCGAACGCGTATGCACCGCCGGCCGACGTCGCGGCGAGGGAGGCCTACGGCGGCTGGATCGAGGTGGACACCACGACCGGCCGCCACCACGGCGACTCGGGCACGATGTCCGGCGAGCTGATCGCGGTGGCCCCCGACTCGGTGTTCGTCCTCTCGGGCGGCGCGCTGGTCGCGCTGCGCCGGGTGCGCTCCCTGTCGGGGACGCTGTGGGCCTACGACGCGAACTGGGGGGTGCTCGCCCTGTGGGGCACCGTGGGAGCGATCGGGTCCATCTCCAACGGCTACTACGCTGGCCTGACGCTGCCGCTGTGGATCGTCGCCTCGGGCTTCGCGGCCGGATCCCAGTCCCGGGCGCCGCGGGTCGAGGCCGCGGATTCCGCGGCGTGGGAAGACCTGAGGCTCTACGCCCGGTTCCCGCAGGGGCTGCCGGGGGGCCTCGACCGCGCGAGCCTGCGGCCGGCGGGGGACACCAAGGCGCCAGCGAGCGTCGCCCCGTAGAGGTCGCCGGGAGGCCGCTGCAACTCCCCGGCCCTCCGCCCCGTAGGGTGGCCAAGCAGGGCGTGGCGCCCTGCGGGAGGATGCCCGGATGTTGCGTGCGGTGGGGATGCTCGCAGGTACGGCCATCGTGGGCCTGCTGGCCCTGAAGCTGATCGGCTTCCTGCTCTTGCCGGTGCTCGGCCTGGTGTTCGGCGCGGTGATGTTCGCCCTGAAGCTGGCGCTCATCTTCGGCCTGATCTACCTGGGCTACAAGCTGTTCCGCCGCTGGACCGAGGACCGCGGGTCCGAGCCGGCCTGACCCCGGCCCGGCGCGCCTGCCCCCGCCCGTCTCGGCGGGGGCAGACTTTCCCGCCCCCGGCGCGTAGCTTCTCCGGACCATGAAGGACAAGACCAACGCGTACCTGCTGTGGTGCGGCTGCTTCCTCGGCGTGTGCGGGCTGCAGCGCATCTACAGCGGGAAGTACGGCACCGGCTTCCTGTGGCTGTTCACGGTCGGCCTGCTGGGGATCGGCCAGCTCGTGGACCTGTTCCTGATCCCGGGCATGGTGGAGGACGCCAACAACCGGCTGCTGGTGCAGTCGGCGGGGACGGCGGCGCTCCTCGGGGCCGGCGCGGGCCACGCGCTCGGGCGGCTCCCGCGCACGACGGAGGAGTTCCAGGTCGCGCTGGTGCGGGCGGCCAGCGCGCACGGCGGCCGGCTGTCGGTGGCGGAGGCGGTGGTGGCCACGGGGCGCGGCTTCAAGGAAGTGGACCGGCAGCTGCGGGAGATGGCGCTGGCGGGCTACATCGAGGCCGACAGCGACGAGGGCGGGCAGGTGTACTACGTGTTTCCAGGCTTGGTCAAGTAGACAGGGTGTGAGGGTGTGAGGGTGTAGGGTGTAGGGGCGCCCTACACCCGTTTCACACCCTACACCCTGCTTCATCACACCCCTTCTCTCAGCACCTCCATCGCCGTTCTCCGAAACACCTCCCGGCTCGCCGCCAGCCCGATCGCCGCCACGATCGCGCCCGTGCCCGCGAGCACCGCCACGAGCGGCACCGCCGGCAGCGTGAACCCCAGGCTGAAGACGAAGTGCATCATCGCCCACGCGCCGAGCGCCGAGAGGCCGACGCCCACCAGTCCCGCCAGCAGCCCCAGGGCGACGTACTCGGCCAGCAGGATGCGCGACAGCTGGCGTCGCGTGGCGCCGAGCGTCTTGAGCAGGGCGCCCTCGCGGATGCGCGCGAGCCGGCCGGCGGCCACGGCCCCGATCAGGACCAGCGCGCCGGTGGCGAGGCTGAAAGCGGCCATGAACCGGATGGCGAGCGCCACGCGGCCGAGGATCCGCTCCAGGATCTGCTGCACCAGCGCGATGTCGTAGCTCGTCACGTTGGCATAGCGCGCCGAGACGGCGCGCTGCAGGGCCGAGCGGGCGCCCGCGGCGTCCACGCGCGTGAGGAGGACCGACGAGCGCGGCGCCGCCGCGAGCGCCGCCGAGGAGAACACCGCGAAGAAGTTGGGCTCGAACCGCGCCCACTGGACCTCCCGCAGCGCGACGATCACGGTCGGCACCACGGTCCCTTCGACGGTCCAGTCGATGCGGTCGCCGAC
>DASPSV010000253.1:0-10882 GCA_035623755.1 Gemmatimonadales bacterium | reverse complement strand
CACTAGAACACCGAGAACGAGAAGTAGCGGCGCGGGTTCCTCTGGATGTCCGCCAGCAGCTCGCGCAGGGTCCGCACCGTCCCGAGCGCCTCGCTGTACAGCGTGGTGTCCCGGCTGAGGCGGCCCAGCGTGCCCTCCCCCGCCTGGATGCGCTGCAGCATCGAGTCGGTCCGCGCCACGATGCGCTCGAACGCCTGCTGCTGCCCGGCGGCCGACCGGGCCAGGGTGCGGAGGTTGGACGCGACGTCGGAGAGGTTCGCGGTGACCGTGTCGGTGTGGCCGAGGATCCGCTGCAGCTGGTCGCGCGAGGTGGCCGAATCCACGCGCGAGGCGGTGCGGGCGATCGACCGGGCGGTCGCCGCCAGCAGCGTGGTCCCGGTGTCGAGGCTGCCGCCGATCCGGGTGAGCGTGGATTCCTGCCCTTGCGCGATCGTGCGCAGCACGCTGGACAGGCGTGCCAGGTCGGCGAAGGCGTTCTTGAGCCGCACCGAGGACGACGAATCGAACGCCGAGCTCACGCGCTCGGAGATCACGGCGATGTCGCCGGCGATGCGGCCGGCCTGCGCCGTGAGCTGGCCAACGTCGGGCAGCGCCGCGCCCGGCATCACGTTGCCGCGGGCCGGCGTGGCCTCGGCGATCGCCTTCCGGATCTCGGGGTCGTCGGGGAGGTTGTCGCGCGAGATGACCTGCACGCCCCAGTCGCCGAACAGCGTCGTGGACGCGAACAGGGCCACCGGGTTCTTCGGCAGCACCGTCGAGCCGTTGAGCCGCAGCGACACCGTGACCCAGTCGCTCCGCGACAGCGCGATCTGGTCCACCCGGCCGATGCGCACCCCGCGCAGCAGCACGGGGTCGCCCGGCAGCAGGCCGCCGATCGACCGGACCCGCACGTCGCGGGTGAAGTCGTTGCCGCCGAACCGGGCCTGACTGAGCCAGATGGTCCCCGCCACCACGAGCAGGATGGCCATCAGCACCGACGCCCCCACCAGGGCTTCGCTGACGCGCTTCATCCTTCGTCCTCCTGCGCGAGACGGCTGGACGCCGTCGCGAGGCTCGCGCGCTCGGCCGCCCGCCCGTCGGGCCGGCCCTCGATGAACTGCCGCACCACCGGATCGGCGGTCGCCCGGATCTCGTCCACGGTGCCGACCTGCCGGATGCGGCCCTGGTACAGCATAGCGATGCGGTCACCGACCGTGTAGGCGGTGCGCATGTCGTGGGTGATCACGATGCTGGTGACCCCCAGCGCCTCGCGGGTCCGCACGATGAGCCGGTCGATCACCGCCGAGGTGACGGGATCCAGGCCCGTGGTCGGCTCGTCGTAGAGGAGGTACTTGGGCCGGAGGGCGATGGCGCGCGCCAGGCCCACCCGCTTGCGCATCCCGCCCGACAGCTCGGCGGGCATGTGGCCCTCGGTCCCGACGAGGTCCACCAGCCGCAACGACTCGGCGACCCGGGCCGCGATCTCCGCCTCGCTCATCGTGCGCCGCCGCCGCAGGCCCAGCGCGACGTTCTCGAAGATGGTCAGCGAGTCGAACAGCGCGGCGAACTGGAACACGAAGCCGATGGTGGCCCGGAGCTCGGTCAGCTCGCGGCGGCGCAGGTTCGCCACCACCTGCCCGTCCACGACGACCTCGCCCGCGTCCGGCTCGAGCAAGCCCACCACGTGCTTGACGGCGACGCTCTTGCCGGTGCCGGAGTAGCCGATGACGACCATCGTCTCGCCGTCGTGCACCGTCAGCGAGAACCCTTCCAGCACCCGGTTCGCGCCGAACGCCTTGTGGAGGTCGCGGAACTCGATCACGACATCACGTGGGTGCGGAGCAGGGTCACCGCCCAGTACGCGTCCAGCACCAGGATCATCTCCGCGCTGTAGACCACCGTGCGCGTCGTCGCCCGCCCCACGCCCTCGGCGCCGCCCCGCGTCGTGAGCCCGAGGAAGCAGCCGATCAGCGTGATGACCATCCCGAACGACGCCGACTTGACGAGCCCGTACTGGACGTCGAACGGGACGAAGAACAGCTGCAGCCCGCGCACGAACTCCGCGGTCGTCACGGGCAGCAGCGTGGTGGCCGCGATCCAGCCGGTCAGGAGCCCCGTGGCCATCGCGAACGCCACCACCACGGGGAACATCGCGGTCCCCGCCAGCACGCGCGGGATCACCAGGTAGGCGTACGGGTTGTAGGCCAGGGTTTCCAGCGCGTCCACCTGCTCCGTCACCTGCATCGTGCCCAGCTCGGCGGCGATGTTGGCGCCGACGCGCCCCGCCAGGGCGAGGCCCGTCAGGACCGGGCCCAGCTCCAGGATCATCGTCTTGCCCACCAGCGTGCCGACCAGGTACGGCGGCACGTAGTTCGTCATGGCGTAGGAGGCCAGCAGGGCGAGGACGATGCCCGTGAACGCGGCGATGAACAGGGTGATCGGCAGGGAGTCCACCCCCAGCCGTCGCATCTGCTGCAGGGTCTGCGACCCCCAGGTGCGGACGTCCGACAGCGCGCGGATGGTGTCGCCGATGAACCGGCCGAGCCGGCCGTACGCCTCGACGACCCCGACCACGTGGCGGCCCAGGGAGGCGAACACGCGGGCAAGATAGAGCGGACGGGAGCGGGGGACAAGAATGTGATACCGGAAACGAGCGGCGGCCGGGAGGAGGCTCCCCCCGGCCGCCGCCAGGACCCGACGCCGTCAGGCCGCGAAGCTGGCCAGCGCCTTCCCCACCGTGCCCTCGCGCAGCCGCTTCAGCGCGCGGTCCCGGAGCTGGCGGATGCGCTCGCGCGTGACGCCGAGCATGCCGCCGATCTCCTCGAGCGTGTGCTCGCGGCCGCCGTCGAGGCCGAAGTAGAGGCGCAGGACCTTCGCGTCGCGCGGCGGCAGCGTGGCCAGCGCGCTCTCGATCTCCTGGGCGAGGAACCGGTCCATGGCGCGGTCCTCGGTCGTCGGCCCCTCGTCGGAGACGAACCGCTCGATCAGCGAGCGGTCGCCGTCGGGGTCCAGCGGCGCGTCGAGCCGCACCTCGCCGCTGTTGAGGGCCGCCAGCGACTGCACCACCTCGAGCGACAGGCCGGTGGCGGCCGCGACCTCCTCGGGCGTCGGCTCGCGCCGCATCGACTGGCGCAGCGCCTCCGCGGTGCGGACGATCTTCGACAGGTCGGCCGTCCGGTTCAGGGGCACGCGCACCGTGCGGCCCTGGCGCGCCAGCGAGGCCAGGATCGCCTGCCGGATCCACCACACCGCGTAGGAGATGAACTTCACGCCCTGGTCGGGGTCGAACTTCCGGGCGGCCGTCATCAGGCCGACGTTGCCCTCGCCGATCAGGTCGGTGAGCGGGAGCCCCCGGTTCTGGTACTTCTTGGCCACGGAGATGACGAACCGCAGGTTGCGGCGCACCAGCTCCTGCATGGCGTCGTGGTCCCCGGCGCGCACCTTCTTGGCCAGCTCGATCTCCTCGTGCGGCTTGAGGAGGGGCGTGACCGACACCTCGTACAGGTACTGGTCGAGGATGTCGCGGTCCGCCTCCCCGGGCCCGAGGGGCAGGAGCGGCTTCGACGGACGACGGCGCTTCCGGGCGGCAGGCTGTTCAGCCATCTGATTCCTTATATAGCGGGGCGCCCGAACCGGGCGCCGGGGCGTCTTGTTGTTCATCCGGCCTTGTACCCACCACCCGGACCGAAGTTCTCGTTGACCGGGGCGGGGCACCAAAATAGCTTTCGGGGCTCCGAACGGAAGACCCTGGCCGTTCGGGGGCGGGGGGCGTAGCTCAGTTGGGAGAGCGCGTGAATGGCATTCACGAGGTCAGGGGTTCGATCCCCCTCGCCTCCACCTGCGGGAATAGCTCAGTTGGTAGAGCACAACCTTGCCAAGGTTGGGGTCGCGGGTTCGAGTCCCGTTTCCCGCTCCTACGGTCCGGACGCCCGGACGTTTCAGGGCCCGAGGCGGCCGGCCGGCGAGTACGGGCGGTTAGCTCAGTTGGTTAGAGCGCTACGTTGACATCGTAGAGGTCACAAGTTCGAATCTTGTACCGCCCATCGCGCCCATAGCTCAACTGGATAGAGCGCCTGACTACGGATCAGGAGGTTGGGGGTTCAACTCCTCCTGGGCGCATCAAGAGAGTTGCCGGTAGTGCTGGGAGTATCGGGGCGTGGCGCAGTCCGGTTAGCGCGCCTGGTTCGGGACCAGGAGGTCGGAGGTTCAAATCCTCTCGCCCCGACTGAGAACATCGCATTGCGCCGGTAGCTCAGCTGGATAGAGCGCCAGCCTCCGGAGCTGGAGGTCGCAGGTTCGACTCCTGTCCGGCGCATTCCCTCATTCCACCGGCCCCGGTCGGGGTCTGACCGCCGCGCGCAGCGGCAGATCGGCCGAGGACGTCCCCACCGCGATCCGGTAGCTCCCCGGGCTGACGACCCAGCCGCGGGCGTCGCCGGCCCAGTGCCCGAAGGCCTCCGGCCCGAGCGCGAAGGTCAGCCGCCGGGTCCGGCCCGGCGCCAGGTCGACCTTCCGGAAAGCGCGCAGCTGCCAGGGGGGCTCGCTGTCGGCGGCGGGATGGCCGACGTACACCTGCACCACCTCGGCGCCGGCACGCGGTCCGGTGTTCGAGACGTCCGCGCTCACCGTCACCGCCCGTCCCTGCCCGCGCGAGACGCGGAGGTTGGCGAGCCGGAACGTCGTGTACGAGAGGCCGAAGCCGAACGGGAAGAGCGGCGTGACGCCGCGGGCGACGGTCCAGCGGTAGCCGACCAGCAGCCCCTCCGAGTAGAGCACCCGGCCGGCCGTCCCCGGCCACTCGGCGGCCGCGGCCGCCGGCAGGTCGGCCAGGCGGCGCGGGAACGTCACCGGCAGCTTGCCCGACGGAGTGACGTCGCCGAACAGCACCGCCGCGATCGCGTCGCCGTCCTCCTGGCCGGGATACCACGCCTCGATCACCGCCGCGACCGAGTCGATCCACGGCATCGCCACGGCGGAGCCGGTGTTGAGCACGACGACGGTGCGCGGGTTCGCCGCCGCCACCGCGGCGACGAGCGCGTCCTGCCCGGCCGGCAGGCTGATGTCGGCGAGGTCGGCGCCCTCGGACTCGAAGTCGCTCGCGAACACGACCGCGACGTCCGACGAGCGGGCCAGCGCCACCGCCTCGTCCAGCAGGGACACGCCGCCCGGCACGCGCCAGCCGAGCGCGAGGGAGTCGCCGCCGGCGTTCTGGTAGAAGTCCACCTCGATCGTCACCGCCTGCCCGGCCGTGAGGCTCACCGTCCCGGTCCCGGTCGTCGGCGCCTGATCGCGCCAGTTGTCGATGATCCGCGCGCCGTTGACGAGCAGCCGGCTGCCGTCGTCGCTGGTGAGCGAGAACGTGTACTCGCCGGTCGCCGGCGGGACGAGCGTTCCGGTCCACCGCGCCGACCACTGGTTGGGGCTCACCCCCACCGCCGGCGGCTGGTCGTGCCAGTTGGCGCCGAGCGCCGTGTCCAGCCGCGTCAGCACCGGCGGCCCCGACAGCGTCATGTTGTTGAAGAACTCGGCGGTGAGCCCGCGGCCTCCGCCCGCGGACGGCGCGAGGACCTGCGCCGGCACGGCCGGCAGCGTGCCGTTCGGCGGCAGGGTCCCCTGCGCGTACCGCACCGCCACCCCGCTGCCCGCGCGTCGCGCGATCCCCTGGACCGGCGTGACGACGTGCGGCGCGACCACGGCCGCGCTCCCGCCCCCGCCGCTCATGGCGTCCGTCCCGCCCGAGGCGCCGATCACCGCGATCGAGCGCACGGTGCCGAGGGGGAGCAGGCCCGCGTTCTTGAGCAGCACCGCGCCCTGCTCGGCCGCCTCCCGCGCGAAGGCGGCGTGCTCGGCGGTCGTCACGACGCTCGCCGGGGTCCCGGACTGCTCGCGCTCGAAGAGGCGGAACCGGAACGCCTGGGTCAGGATCCGCGCGACCATGTCGTCCAGACGAGCCACCGGCACCTCGCCCGCCAGCACGGCGGCCTCGAGCGCCGCGCCGAAGTACGAGCTGTCGGGCATCTGCATGTCGAGGCCGCCCGTGGCGGACGCCACGGTGGAGTGGGTGGCGCCCCAGTCCGACGTGACGAAGCCCGCGAAGCGCCACCGGCCCTTCAGCACCGTGTCCTGCGACCAGGCGTTCGCGCACGCCCAGATGCCGTTGATCGTGGCGTACGAGCACATCACGGACGAGGCGCCGCCGGCCCCGACGGCCTTCCGGAACTGCGGGAAGTAGATCTCGTGCAGGGCGCGGCGGTCCACGACGACGTCGTCGGCCGGCGTGTTGCGGCTCGTCTCCTGGTTGTACGCCGCCCAGTGCTTGACCTGCGCCAGCACGCCCTCGCCCTGCACGCCGCGGATCTCGGCGGCGGCGATCTCGCCGGTCAGGAACGGGTCCTCGCCGTAGGACTCGAACGCGCGGCCCCACCGCGGGTCGCGCACGATGTTCACCGTCGGCCCCAGGTTCACGTTGGCGCCCTTGCCCCATTCCTCGCGGCCGACGACCGCGCCGTACCGAAAGGCCAGGGCCGTATCCCAGCTCGCGGCCACCGTCACCGGCGCGGGCAGCTGCGTGACGCCGGTCAACCCGTCGGCGACGCCGCCCGGCCCGTCGTGCAGCTTGAGCGCGGGCACGCACAGCCGGGGGATGGCGGGCACGTAGCCGGCGTACGGCGTGCCGCCCGTCCCGTGCACCAGCTGGATCTTCTCGTGGAGCGTCATCGCCGCCACCAGCTGCGCGACGCGCGCGGCGATCGGCGCCGTCGAGCGCACCCAGGGACAGGAGTCGGCGGCGACGGCGCCGGCCGACGGCCTGGCGGCAGGGACCGCGGCCCACCCGCCGGTGACGACCGCAACGACCGACGCGAACAGCACCAGACGACCGATCGGTCTCATCTTCTCGCCTCCCGCTCGGAGCCGCGGCGTCGCGCGCCGCGGGCCGTGGAGTTACAATGCCGACTCACTCACTCGTGAATCGTGCCCCGCCTGGGCCTGGACTGGAGATGCCCGTGAAACACGCGTTCCGCAATCTGGCGCCGCTCGGCATCGCCCTCGCGCTGCCCGTGCTCGGGCCGGCCGCGCGGCCGGCCGCCGCCCAGGACCTCTCGGGGCTCGTCTGGCGCAACGTCGGCCCGTTCCGCGGCGGCCGCGTGTCCGCCGTGAGCGGCGCCGTCGGCGAGCCCGGCGTCTTCTACGCCGGCTTCCCCACCGGCGGACTGTGGAAGACGGCCAACGCGGGCACGACCTGGGAGCCCGTCTTCGACGCGGTCACGAGCGTCTCCGCCATCGGCGCCGTCGAGGTCGCGCCGTCTGACACGAGCGTGGTCTACGTCGGGACGGGCGACATGCCGACCGGCGGCAACATCAACGAGGGCGACGGGCTCTACAGGTCGAGCGACGCGGGCCGCACCTGGCAGCACCTCGGCCTCGATTCCAGCAGGCAGATTCCCTCGATCCTGGTGGATCCGAAGGACGCCAACCTGGTCCTGGTGGCCGCGCAGGGCGACTTCCACGCGAAGGGCGGCGAGCGCGGCGTGTACCGCAGCGCCGACGGCGGCCGGACCTGGACCCGCACCCTGTTCGTGGACGACTCGACCGGCGTCCAGAAGCTGGCCTGGGCGTACGACCAGCCGGGCGTCGTCTTCGCCACCACCGACCGGCACTACGTCCCGCCATCGGCGGCCGGCCGCGGCGGGTTCGGCGGCGGACCGGGCAGCGGTCCCACGGGCACGGCGGTCTACAAGTCCACCGACCAGGGCCTCACCTGGCACGAGCTCACGGGCGGGGGCCTGCCGCGGCTGTTCGGCCGCACCTCGGTCGCCGTCGCGATGCACACCGGCGCGCAGCGGGTCTACCTCATCGGCAACTTCGGGCTGTACCGCTCCGACGACGGCGGCGCGAGCTGGCGGAGGATGGACTCGACCGACGCCCGCATCGGCAACGGCCAGGGCGGCTACAACTGCGGCGTCTACGTGAGCAGCGCCAACCCCGACGTCGTCGTCACGATCAACACGTCGAGCTACGTCTCGTCCGACGGCGGGAACACGTTCACCGGCCTCAAGGGCGCGCCCGGTGGCGACGACCCGCAGCAGCTGTGGATCGATCCCACCGACGCCCAGCGCATGCTGCTCGGCATGGACCAGGGCGCCACCGTCACGCTGGACGGCGGCCGCACCTGGAGCCTGTGGTACAACCAGTCCACGGAGCAGGTCTACCACATCTCCGTGGACCGCTCGTGGCCCTCCTGGATCTACGCCAGCCAGCAGGACGCGGGCGCCATCCGCACCCGGAGCCGCGGCAATTACGGCGCGATCACGCCCATGGACTGGAGCCCCGTCGGCACCTGGGAGTGGGGCACCGTGGTGGCGGACCCGCTCGATCCCGACGTGGTGTACGGCTCCGGGATCGGTGTCCAGAAGGTGACCTGGCCGAGCGAGCAGATCGTCAACGTGGGGCCCGGGGTCGATCCCGCCAGCTACCTGCGCACCTCGCGCTCGCAGCCGCTGCTGTGGGCCCCGTGGAATCCGCGCGAGCTGCTGTTCGGCGCCCAGTACGTCATGGCCACCACGGACGGCGGCGCGCACTGGCGGAAGCTGAGTCCCGACCTCGGCTGGGCGAGGGGCGTCACGCCGCCGGCGGAGAGCCTCGCGGCGCGCCCCGGCCGGCCCGGCCGGCCGCGCGGCGGATCGATCGAGGCGCTGTCGGCGTCCACGGTGCGGCGCGGCGTCATCTGGGTGGGCACGACCAACGGCCTGATCAAGGTGACGACCGACGAAGGCCGCACCTGGAGCGACGTCTCCATCCCCGCCCTGCCCGACTCGGACCTCTCCGACGTCACGGCCGTCGAAGCGTCGCACCACGATCCGGCGGAGGCCTACGCGGCCGTGGACGGGCACGCGACCGGCGACTACGCGCCGCTGCTCTACCGCACCCGCGACTACGGCCGGACGTGGGACCGGATCGTGACCGGCCTTCCGACCGGTCAGCCGAGCGGCAGCTTCGCCCAGTTGATCCGCGCGGACACGAAGAAGGCGGGACTGCTGTTCGCCGGGACCGAGAGCGGGATGTTCGTCTCGTTCGACGACGGCGACCACTGGCAGTCGCTGCAGCTCAACCTGCCGAACACGTCGTACCGCGACGCGGTGATTGCGGGCAACGACCTCGTCGTCGGCACGTACGGGCGGGGCATCTGGATCCTGGACGACATCTCGCCGCTCAGGCAGATGACGCCGGAGGCCGCTGCCGAGGAGGTGCACCTCTTCACGCCGGGCGGCGCCGTGCGCGTCCACCGGAACACCGGACAGGACACGCCGTTCCCGCCCGAGGTACCGCACGCCCTGAATCCGCCCGAGGGGGCGCTCGTCTATTACTCCCTCCGGACCGCGCCCGCGGGAGAGGTGACACTCGACGTGCTGGACGCGTCGGGCGCCGTGGTGCGCCACCTCTCGAGCATCGCGGCGCCGCCGGTGGCGGAGGCCGCGCGGCCACCGGAGCCGAACTTCTGGATCGCGCCTCCGTACGCGCTGCCCGCGGCCGCAGGCCTCAATCGCGCCGACTGGGACCTGCGCTACGACAGCCCGCCGGCGTTCTCGCACAGCTTCGAGATCAACGCGAACTCGGGGCTGACGCCGGCCTCGCCCGAAGGTCCGCTGGCGCCGCCGGGGACCTACACGCTCCGGCTCACGGTGGGAGGACGGCCGTACACGAGCACCGTGACGGTGACCAACGACCCGCGGTCACGGGCCTCCGCGGCTGCGCTCGCGACGCAGCACGACCTCCAGATGCGCATCGACCGCGGGATGGCGGAAGCGACCGACGGCTACCGGCAGGCGACCGCCCTGCGCGCGGCGCTCGCGGCGGACACGGGCGCGAGCCTGCCGGCCGACGTCGCGGCCGCGGCGCGGGCCCTCGCCGCCCGTCTCGACACGGTCGCCGGCAGCACGGGGCCCGGCCGCGGCGGCGCATTCTTCCGCCGCGCAGGCCCCGCGGCGCCGCCCAGCTTCGTCGCCGTCGACGGCGCGCTCGGCCGGCAGCTCGACGCGCAGGACCTGGCGGACGCGGCGCCCACCGCGGCGATGCTCGCGGACTACGCGGCCACCTGCCGGGACCTCTCGAGCGCCGTGACGCGCCTGCGGGGGATCGTGGACCGCGGCGTCGCCGATCTGAACGCGCTGCTCGCCGGCCACGCGCTGGCGACGCTCGCAGCCGCCGCGCCTCCGCTCGCCGTGCCGGCGTGCGGGACGCGCAGCTCGCCGGTGCGCCCGCACCGCTAGCCGAGTCTCCGCCCGGCGTATCAGGGGGCCGCCCGCGCATGGCGGCCCCCTGCGCAAGCTCAGCCGCCACGCCTGCTTGACGCCCGAGTGACGCTCCCCCGCAAGCTTGCAGGCCGTTCCTTGCCCGTGCACCACGGCCGCAACCAGCTTCGCAGCGGAGAGCTCTCCATGACCGCCTCCCCTCGCCCGGGCCAGAGCGTGCAGCGTCTCGCCGTCCTCCTCGCGGCCAGCCTCGGCTCGAGCCCGCTCCTCGCGCAGGCGCCCGCGGACACGGCGCGGGCGGCCGCCGTGCGGGCGGACAGCATGAGCATCGGCTACGGCCTGCGGCGCGCAGGGGACGTCGCCGGCGCCGTCACGCAGGTGGAGCCGCCCGGGGCCGGACGCGGGCCCGTCGTCAGCCCGGAGCAGCTGCTGCGCGGAATCGCCGGCGTCCAGGTGGTGGACAACGGCGAGCCTGGCGGCAGCCTGGCCGTGCTCATCCGCGGCCGCGCCTCGGTCTACGCGGCGAGCGACCCGCTGTACGTGATCGACGGCATGCCGGTGAGCGTGAGCGCGGGCAGCCAGCTCTCCGGCGGGCGGGACGCTCTCAACGTGCTGAATCCGGCCGACATCGAGAGCATCACGGTGCTGAGGGA
>DASPSV010000243.1:0-16783 GCA_035623755.1 Gemmatimonadales bacterium | reverse complement strand
CGGTTCGACTACACCATCCTCGCCTCGCGGCTGCGCGAGCTGGCGTTCCTCAACAAGGGCCTCACCATCACCTTCGCCGACGAGCGCGAGGGGCAGCAGCGGCAGGAGACGTTCTTCTACAAGGGCGGGCTGGTCGAGTTCGTGCAGTGGCTGAACCAGAGCAAGAAGCCGCTGCACCCCAAGCCGGTCGCGATCGAGACGGTGCGCGACGGCATCGACGTGCAGCTCGCGCTGCAGTACGACGACGGCTACACCGAGAACACGCTGACCTTCGTCAACAACATCAACACCCACGAGGGCGGCACCCACCTCACCGGCTTCAAGAGCGCGCTCACCCGCACCATCAACGAGTACGCCAAGAAGAGCGGCGCCCTGAAGAAGGCGGACTTCACCCTCTCGGGCGACGACGTGCGCGAGGGGCTGACCGCGGTGCTGTCCGTGAAGGTGCGCGAGCCCCAGTTCGAGGGACAGACCAAGACCAAGCTGGGCAACAGCGAGGTCGAGGGCGTGGTGAAGAGCGTCGTCAACGACCTGCTGGGCGCGTTCCTCGACGAGCACCCGCCGGTGGCGCGCGCCATCGTCGAGAAAGCGGCGTCGGCGGCGCTCGCGCGCGAGGCGGCGCGCAAGGCGCGCGACCTGGTGCGCAAGAAGAGCGCGCTCGAGGGCGGCATCCTGCCGGGCAAGCTGGCCGACTGCTCGCTCACCGACCCGGCGATGTGCGAGATCTACCTGGTCGAGGGCGACAGCGCCGGCGGCTCGGCCAAGCAGGGGCGCGACCGCTCCTTCCAGGCGATCCTGCCGCTCAGGGGCAAGATCCTCAACGTGCAGAAGGCGCGGATCGACAAGATCCTCTCCAACGAGGAGATCCGCACCATCATCACGGCGATCGGCACCGGCGTGTCGGAGGACTTCACCCTCGACGAGGCGCGCTACCACAAGATCATCATCATGACCGACGCCGACGTGGACGGCGCGCACATCCGCACCCTGCTGCTCACCTTCTTCTACAAGGAGATGAAGCAGCTCATCGACGCGGGCTACGTGTACATCGCCCAGCCGCCGCTGTTCCGGGTGGCGCGCGGCCGGGAGGAGTACTACGCCTTCGACGAGGCCGAGCGCGACGAGTACGTGAAACGCTTGTCCAATGGACAAGCTCCAGTGGCCAGTTCCACAGACGGCGAAGAAGGCAGTGAGGAGGAAGACGACGGGAAGCCGGGGAAGAAGCGCAACGTCGGGATCCAGCGCTACAAGGGCCTCGGCGAGATGAACCCGGACCAGCTGTGGAAGACGACGATGGACCCGGCGACGCGCACCATCCTCAAGGTGGAGATGGAGGACGCGTTCGAGGCGAGCCAGCTGTTCGAGATCCTGATGGGCGACGAGGTCGAGCCGCGCCGCAAGTTCATCGAGGAAAACGCGAAGTTCGTCCGGAACCTGGACGTGTAGCGGCTTCGCGGTTCGGTCGATGCTGCGACGAGGGGCCCCGGCATCGGGGCCCCTCGTGTTTCTCCGGTGCTCGGGAGCCGCGCTACTGCGACGCCGTCGTCCCGCGCGGGTCGTCGGTGGCGCGCACGTAGGTGATCGCGAACGGCCCGATGCCGTGCACCTGGACCACCGTCCGCCGCGCCGCCACGGCGAAGTGATGCGCCTGGGCGGGCGCGGTGATGAAGCCCTCCGGCCCCAGCGCCGTCGTCTGCTTCGTGTCCACCGAGTCGCCCATCCCCACCAGGAAGCGGCCCGAGAGCACCGTGACGTGCTCGTCCGTGGGATGCCAGTGCGGCTTGATCACGTAGCCCGCCGGCATCTCGAGCCGCACGGTGTACACGCCGTTGGACGAAGGGTCGCCCTGGAGCACGGCGAAACGAGCGCCGGCCGGGAAGAACGGGGGCGCCGGGCCCCACTTCACCGCCGGAGCGGGCGAGGAGCCGCTCCCGGCCTGGCCGAACGCCGCCGCTCCCGACACGAGCGCCAGCGCCCCGACCGCGATCAATCGCATCCTGGGATTCATGACCGAGCCTCCTGGACCGCGGGCGCACCCGCAGCCGATTCGAGAAAGGGATGTGTGGTGTCGGAGGCTACGGTACAACGGCCGCCGCCAGGGCGCTTCGCCCTAATGGGCCAGGCGGGCGCCATGGCCCGAACGGGCCATGCGAAAGCAGGGTGTGAGGGTGTAGGGGGTAGGGTGTTCCTGCTACAGCAAGCCCAGCTTCGCGGCGTGGGCGGCGGCGGCGGCGCGGGTCTTGAGGCCCAGCCGCGTGAGCAGGTTGGCCACGTGCCGCTTGACGGTGTGCTCGCTGAGCGACAGCCGGCGGGCGATCGCCGCGTTGCTCGCGCCCTGGGCCACCAGGCGCAGGATCTCCAGCTGGCGCCGCGTGAGCGGCCCCGGCTCGCGGCGCGGCGCCGGCCGCTCCAGCTCCCGGACCAGGACCTCGCCCTGCTCCGCCGCGCGCTCGGCGCCGAGCCGCCGGAGCGCGCGCGCGGCGTCGTCGGCCTCCCGCCGGGCGCGGTCGCGCTCGCCGGTCCGCGCCAGCGCAGCCGCGAGCTCGAGCCGGGTGCGGCCCTCCTCGTACGGCGCCCCGCTCTTCCGGTAGAGGTCCGCCGACTCCTCCAGCGAGCGCCCGGCCGCGCGATGGTCCCCCCGCGCGGCCGCGAGCACGCCGCGCGCCGCCGCGGCCGAGGCACGGAGCGGGTCGGTGCCGACCTCGGCCGCGATGCGCTCCAGCTCGGCCAGGTGCGCCTCGGCCTCGTCGGCGTCACCGAGCGCCGCGCGCGACCGCACGCCCAGCTCGACCAGCGCCGCCCGCCCGGTGGCGTCCTCGGGACGCAGCTGCCGGAGCAGGCGCTCGACCTCGGCCGCGGCGCCGCGGGCGTCGCCTTCCTCCAGCATCAGCGTGGCCACCCCGAGCGACGCCGACGGGTAGGTGCCGCCCTGGTCGAACAGCCGCGCCGCCTCGTCGAGCCGCCCCTGCCGCAGCCGCAGCTCGCCCAGCCGCGCCAGCGCCTGGCCCACCATCGCGGGCTTGGTGGCGCCAAGGTCGCCCGCCGCCCCGGACAGCTCGGCCTCGGCCTCGGCCCAGTTCCCGCGCCAGATGAGAACGCCGGCGTACTGCGACCGGCACACGCCCGACAGCGGCACGTTGCGCCACCGCTTGGCGAACTCCTTCACCCGGTGGCACCACTGAGCGGCGCGCTCGTAATCCCGCACCCGTTCGCACGCGAACATCTGCCAGCAGCACACCACGCCCACGGCGTGCAGCTCCTTGACCTCGCCCGCCGTGGCTGCCGCCGTGGCCTCGTCGAGCCGCCGCATCCCGACCTCGACCCGTCCCTCGGTCACCAGCGCCAGGCCCTCGAGCGCCAGCGCGTTCATCTCGACGCCGGCATCGCCCAGCGCGCGCCCGAGCTCCGCCGCGCGCCGCGCGAGATCCTGCGCCGCCCGCGGATCGTGGCGCCGGAAGATCTCGATCTCCCCTTCGCGCACCAGCAGCCAGCCGAACTCGGCCGTCCGCTCCCGGCCCTCCAGCAGCCGCCGCGCTCGCTCCAGCCAGCCGCTCGCCACGGCGAACTCGCCGCGGAAGGAGAGGAAGTCCCAGGTGAGCCAGATCGCCATGCGCGCAGCGCCGAGTGCGTCGTCCCGCTCGCGGTAGGCGCGGTAGGCCCGCTCGCGCGCGTCGAGCGTCGTGGCCCCGTCGTCGAGCCACCACGCCGCGAGCCCCAGGCCTTCCAGCGCCTCCGGGCGCTCCGCCTGCGCGAGCGCGGCGGTGAACCGGGCGCGCGCCTCCTCCCAGGCACCGGCGGCCAGGGCCGCGCGCCCGGACTCGATCAACGCGTCGTCGGAGAGATCCTGCGACACCACGAGGTCAAGGGTAGGGCCGGGCGAGGCCGGAGTAAAGCGGCAGCGGCCCCCGGACGCGAAACGGCCGCCCGGTGCGGGCGGCCGTCGCGCTCCGGATCGTCCGACGGCGTCTAGAGCTTGCGGATCTCCGCCAGCACCCGCTCCGGCGTGAGCGGCAGGTACGGCACGCGCGCGCCGGTGGCGTCGAAGATCGCGTTGGCGATCGCGCCGCCCATGTTGATGATGCCCGGCTCGCCCCCGCCCTGCGGGTCCAGCGCGTCGTTCGGGACCAGCACGACCTCGATGGCCGGCAGCCACGAGAACCGCGGCAGGCTGTAGGAGTCGAAGTTGGCGTCGAGGATCCTGCCGCCCTCGAACCGCAGGCCCTCGCTCAGCGCGTAGCCGAGGCCCATGGTGATCGCGCCCTCGGTCTGCATCTTCGCGCCGTCAGGGTTCACCACGATCCCCATGTCCTGGGCGCACACCACACGGTCGACCTTGACGGTGCCGGTGGCGCGGTCCACCGTGACCTCGGCGACGTGCGCGGCGTAGGTTCCCACGTCGATGCCGCACGCGAGCCCGCGCCCCCGCCCGTCCCGCGCCGGGAAGGGCCGCGCCCGCCAGCCGGCCGCGCGCGCGACGGCGCGCAGCACACCGAGCATCCGCGGGTCCTTCGTGTTCCGGAGCCGGAACTCCAGCGGGTCCATCCCGGCCGCCGCGGCCATCACGTCGATCTGCGACTCGGCGGCGAAGCGGTTGGTGTTGGCGCCCGGCGCGCGCCACGGCCCGGTCGCGAAGGGGTGGAGGTTCGGCGTCGCCCCGCCGTAGCCCGACGCTCCGAACGCCCGCACCCGCCGGTTGGCGACGTCGTAGAACACGTCGGACCCGCGGGAGCCCGCGGCGTACACCGTGTAGTCCCACAACCTCATGGCCCCGGCGGCGTCGATGCCCGAGGCGATCTTCACCACGGCGGCGGGCCGGTAGGTGTCGAAGAAGAACTCCTCGGCCCGCGTCCAGGCGACCATCACGGGCTTGCCCGTTGCCTGGGCCAGCCGCGCCGCCTCGACGGACTGCTGGCCCGCCGACTTGCCGCCGAACCCGCCGCCCACGTAGGGCGTGATCACCCGCACGTCCTCCGGCCGGAAGCCGAGCGCACGCGCCACCTGCTGCTGCGTGCCGAACGGGGACTGGGTCGCGGCCCAGACCGTGGCCCTCCCGTCCTTCACCTCGGCCACCGACGTGTGCGGCTCCATCGGGGCGTGCGCGACGTAGGCGTTGTAGTAGGTCGCGTCGAACGTCTGCGCCGACGCCGCGCGGCCGGCGGCGAGGTCGCCTCCCTCCTCAGGCGTCTCACCCGGGACCGCCGTCGCCACCAGGTGATCGAAGATGCTATCCGTGTTCACCGCGACGGCGGGCACGTCCCACTCCGCCTTCACCGCCTCCAGCGCCCGCGACGCCGTCTCGGGGTCGGGGGCGAGCACGGCGACGAGGCCGTCGTGGTTCACCACGGTGACGCCCGGCATCGCGGCCGCGGCCGAGGTGTCGAGGCTCCGCGGCGTCGCGCCGTGGGACGGCGGGCGCACGATGCGCGCGTACAGCATCCCCGGCCGCCGGACGTCGCCGGCGAACTTGCCCGCGCCGGTGACCTTGTCGCGCCCGTCGAGGCGCCGCGGCGAGCGGCCCATCACCCGGAACTCGCGCACCGCGCGCAGCACCGCCTTCTCGTCCACGGTGTGGGTGATCTGCTGGCCCCGCGCCAGCTCGCCGTAGCTCACGCGCCGGCTGCGGTCGCGGGTGACGTACACCACGCCCTCCTGCGCCGTGAGCTGCGCGCGCGGCACGCCGAGGCGCTGCGCGGCGAGATCCATGAGCACCAGCCGCGCCTGCGCCGCGGCGGCGCGCACCGCCGGGCCGAAGAACCGGGTGGTCATCGAGCCCCAGGTGCCGGCGTCCCACGGGCAGGTGGCGGTGTCGCCCGCCACGACGGTGAAGGCGTCGAGCGGGGCGCCCAGCTCCTCCGCCGCCATCTGCGCCAGCGAGGTCGTGATGCCCTGCCCCATCTCGATCTTGCCCGAGAACAGCGTGACCTTCCCGTCCTCGGCGATGTGCAGGTAGGCGTTGAGGTCCGTCGGGTAGCCCGGGCGGCCCTGGGCCTCGAGGCCGGCCGTGAGCGACGGAGCGCTCACCAGGACCAGCACGCCGCCGCCGAGGGCCTTCACGAAGCCCCGGCGGTCCATCGCGGTGAGGCGAGCGAGGTCGGTCATGGCTGGCCTCCCTGGCCCGAAGCCGTCTCGATGGCGGCGAGGATCCGCTGGTGCGCGCCGCAGCGGCACAGGTTGCCTTCCATCCCCTCGACGATCTGCGCGCGCGTCGGCCTCGCGTTGGCCTGCAGCAGGCCGACCGCGTTCATGATCATCCCGGGCGTGCAGTAGCCGCACTGGAAGGCGCCGTGCTCGTGGAAGGCCGCCTGCAGCGGATGCAGCTGCCCGTTCTGCTCGAGCCCCTCGATCGTCGTGACGCTCTTGCCGCGCACCGACGCGAGGTCGGTGAGGCACGCGCGCACGGCACGGCCGTCCACGACGACCGTGCACGCGCCGCACATGCCTTCGCCGCAGCCGTACTTGGTGCCGGTCAGCTCGAGGTCCGTGCGCAGCACCCACAGGAGCGCGCGCTGCGGATCGGTGTCGAGGCTGACGGGCTTGCCGTTGAGGGTGAAGGAGACGGTCTCGGTCATCGGAGGCCTGCCTGGGTGGAGGAGGACGCCCGGCCCTGGCGCGCCGTGGTGGACTACCCGGTGCGCGCCGGAGGGGTTCCGCGCCGCGCCCGTTAGGAATGGCCGCCGCGCCGCCGCTGTCAAGAGCGCCGGAGCCGGGCGGACGCCGCGCCGGCCCCGGCGGCGGGCCCGGGCCCCGGGCGCCCCGCTGGCCCGCGAGTTGCTGCGGATCGGCGGGCGGAGAGGGAAGCCACCGCCGCACCGGTCACGCCAGAGTCAGGTCATGGACGTCCACAACCTCGGCCGCATCTTCCACCCGACCCGTATCGCGCTCGTCGGCGTCACCCAGAACCCCAACAGCGTCGGCGGCAAGGTGCTCGGCAACCTCGTCGGCGGAGGGTTCCGGGGCGTCGTCTATCCGGTCAACGCCGCCCAAGAGGCGGTGCTCGGCGTGCCGTGCTACCCGGCCGTCGCCGACCTGCCGCGGACGCCCGACCTCGCCGTGATCTGCTCGCCCGCCGAGGAGGTGCCGGCGCAGGTGGCCGCGTGCGGCGAGGCCGGGATCCGCGGGCTGATCGTGGTGTCGGCCGGCTTCAAGGAGACGGGCGAGGCGGGCCGCGCGCTCGAGGAGCGGATCCGCGCCGAGCAGGCGCGCTTCGACGGCATGCGGATCATCGGCCCCAACTGCCTCGGCATCATCGTCCCGCACCTCGGCCTCAACGCCAGCTTCGCGCCCGCGCTCCCGCGCGCCGGCGACATCGCCTTCATCTCGCAGTCGGGCGCGCTGTGCGCCTCGGTGCTCGACTGGGCGCTCGAGAGCCGGATCGGGTTCTCGCACTTCGTCTCGATCGGCAACAGCCTCGACGTGGACTTCGGGGAGCTGATCGACTACTTCGGCGAGGACGAGCACACCCGCTCGATCATCCTCTACATCGAGTCACTGGCCGACGCCCGGGCGTTCATGACCGCAGCCCGCGCCTACGCGCGCCAGAAGCCGATCATCGCCTTCAAGGCCGGCCGCTTCCCCGCCTCCGCACAGGCGGCGGCGTCCCACACCGGAGCGATGGCCAGCGAGGATGCCGTCTACGACGCTGCGTTCCAGCGGACCGGCATCGCGCGGGTGCCGGACCTCGGCGACCTGTTCGACTGCGCCGCACTCATCGGCCGCGGCAGGATCCCCGCCGGGCCACGGCTCGCGATCGTGACCAACGCCGGCGGCCCCGGCGTCATCGCCACCGACGCGCTCATCGCCCAGCAGGGCGCGCTCGCCGCGCTCGCGCCCGAGACGCTGGCGCGGCTCGAGCAGGACCTGCCGCCCGCCTGGTCGCACGGCAACCCGGTGGACGTGCTGGGCGACGCGAACTCGAAGCGGATCGAGAAGGCCGTGGCGGCCGTGCTGGCCGACCGCGGCGTGGACGCCGTGCTGGCGATCGTGACGCCGCAGGCGATGACCAACCCGACCGCCGCGGCGCGGAGCCTCGCCAAGCTCGCCGCCGAGAGCCGCAAGCCGCTCCTCGCGGCCTGGCTCGGCGGCCGCGCGATGCGCGAGGGGCTGCCCGTCCTCGCCGAAGCCGGCATACCGGCGTACGCGACGCCGGAGCAGGCGGTGCGCGCGTTCATGACCCTGGTGGCCTACGCACGCAACCTCGAGACGCTGTACGAGACGCCCAGGGACGTGGCCGTCCAGTTCCCCTGGGACCGCGCCGAGGCCAAGCGGCGCTTCGTGGCCGAGCAGCTCCAGGGGGGCGCCGCCGTGCTCGGCGAGGAGGTGTCGAAGGAGCTGCTCGCCTCCTACGGCATCCGGGTGGTGCAGCCGGTGCCGGCCGGGTCCGCGCAGGAGGCGATCCGGGCGGCGCAGCGCATCGGCTACCCCGTAGTGCTGAAGGTCCGCTCGCCCGACATCAGCCACAAGACCGACGTCGGCGGCGTCAAGCTCGACCTCGGCAGTCCCGCGATGGTGCAGGCCGGCTTCGACGCCATCGTGCGCGGCGCGCGGGAGCACCGGCCGGACGCGCGGATCGAGGGCGTCACGGTCCAGCCGATGATCCAGGGCCGCGACGGCCACGAGCTGATCCTCGGCATCAAGAAGGACCCGGTGTTCGGCACCGTGATCCTCGCCGGGATGGGCGGCGTGGGCGCCGAGCTGCTGGGCGACCGCGGCCTCGGCTTCCCGCCCCTCAACGAACGCCTGGCGATGCGGATGCTCGAGTCGCTGCGGATGTGGCCGCTGCTCGCGGGCTACCGCGGCCGCACGCCGGTGAAGGTCGAGGCCCTCGTCCAGACGCTGATCCGGCTCTCGTACCTCGCCGCCGACTGGCCCGAGATCACCGAGCTGGACATCAACCCGCTGCTGTGCACCCCGTACGAGGTGGTCGCGCTCGACGCGCGGGTCGTGGTGGACCGCGCGCTGGTGGGCGCCGAGGCGGAGCCGTACGCCCACCTCGCCCTGCGGCCGTACCCCGAGAAGCTCGTCAAGCCGGTCGTCCTGAAGGACGGCACCGCGCTCACGCTGCGGCCCATCCGGCCGGAGGACGAGCCGCTGTGGCTCGCGATGCTCGGGAGCTGCTCCAAGGAGACGATCTACTCGCGGTTCCGCTACCTGTTCGACTGGTCCACCCACGAGGTGGCGACGCGCTTCTGCTACATCGACTACGCGCGCGAGATCGCGATCGTGGCCGAGATCGGCGCGGGCGACGCGCGCCGGCTGGTCGGCGTGGGCCGCCTCATCGCCGACCCCGGCCACGAGGCGGGCGAGTACGCGGTGCTGGTGGTGGACGCGTGGCAGCACCGGGAGCTGGGAGGACTGCTGACCGACTACTGCGTCGAGATCGCCCGGCAGTGGAAGCTGAGGCGCGTGGTGGCGCAGACCACCACCGACAACCGCCCGATGATCGCGGTGTTCGAGCGGCGCGGGTTCGACGTCGTGGTGGGCGAGGACTCGGCGGTCGCGGTCTCGAAGACGCTGTAGGCGCCGACGCGGCGGCGCCCGGCGCCGGCGCCGCGAGGGAGACGCGAGCGCCGCCCCCTAGACGGGCGCGTGCCCGATCTGCGCGAGCCGCTCCGCCAGCTCGCGCGCGGAGCCGACGCGCTCCCTGGGATCCCGGGCCATCAGCTGCTCGACCAGCGCCGCGAGCGCCGGCGGCACCTGCGGGGCCCAGGTGCGCAGCGGCTGCGGCCGCCCCTCGAGCACCCGGTCCACCACCGCCATCGGGCTGCTGGCGTCGAACGCCGGCCGGCCGGTGAGGCACTCGTACAGCACCACGCCCGCCGAGAACAGGTCGCTGCGCCCGTCCACCGAGCCGCCGAGGTGGACCTCCGGCGCCAGGTAGCCCGGCGTGCCCACCACGAACCCCGTCGCCGTGAGCTGCGTGGTGCGCTCGGCCAGCCGGGCGAGCCCGAAGTCCATCACCTTCAGGCACCCTTCCTCGTTCACCGCCAGGTTCGCGGGCTTGATGTCCCGGTGGATGATCTGCTGCTCGTGCGCCACCGCGAGCGCCTCGGCCAGCTGGGTGCCGATGGCGAGGGTGGACTCGACCGTGAGCGCGCCGCGCGTGTTGAGCAGCTCCTCGAGCGTGATGCCGCGCACGTACTCCATCGTGAGGAAGTACCAGCCCTCCCACTCGCCGAGGTCGTGCGCGCGGACCACGTTGCGGTGCGAGAGGCGCCGCGCCAGCCGGATCTCCGACTTGAGGCGCTCGACCACGTTGGGCGCGTTGGCCACCAGGTCCGGGCGCACCACCTTGAGGGCGATTTCCTCGCCGAGCTGGCGGTCGCGGGCGTGGTACACCATCCCCATGCCGCCCCTGCCCAGCTCGCCCAGGATCTCGTAGCGGCCCGCGATCAGCTGGCCCGCGGCGAACGGGCTCTCGCCCGAGACCGCCGCGGCGCCGCTGGGCCGGCCGCCGGCCTGGCGCATCTCGTGGCGCAGCTGGCCGAGGCGGCGCTGCAGCCGCTCCTCGCGCGTCCGCATGCCGCTGACCATCCGGTCGAACACCCGCGCCAGCCGCCCGAGCCCGTCGTCGCGGCTCGCTACGGCGTCGAGCGAGCCGGGCTCGTACGCCTCGCGCTCGACCGCCTCGGCGGCCGCCGCGAGCTGGGCGACCCGGCGCAGGTACGCGAGCTCGAGGTCCCGCATCCGCTTGCGCTCCAGGCAGGCGCGGATCCGCGCCTGCAGCAGCACCGCCTCGAAGGGCTTGGTGACGTGATCCTCGGCCCCCGCCTCGATGCAGCGGACGACGCTCGTCAGGTCGTCGAGCCCGGAGACTACGATCACGGGGATGTCGCGGGTCGCGTCCGCAGCCTTCAGCCGGCCGAGCAGCTCGAAGCCGTCGAGGACCGGCATCCGGAGGTCCGTGAGCACGAGATCCGGCGGGTCCCGCTCCGCGCTCTCGAGGGCGGCGCGCCCGTCCTCGGCGAGCGTGACGTCGTAGCCGAGCTTCTCCAGCAGCCGCGACAGGGCGTGGCGCGTCGCCGGCTCGTCGTCCACCACCAGGAGCCGCGGCCGCCGGTGCGCCCCGCCCCCCGGCCCGGCCGCGACGCGCGGCGCCTCGCCCGCGGCGTCCGCCGCGGAGGGCACGGTGTCGTCGAGCGCCCACAGCTCGACCGCCGTCTCGCGGACGGCGCGCGCGTCCTCCATCAGCAGCCCCTCCTCGGGGCCGGTGGGCACGAAGCCGAGCAGCGTGTTCATCGCGTCCACGATGCGGCGCTGCGGCTCGCGCACCTGCTCGTGCAGCCCGATGAAGTACTCCGAGGAGTCCGAGAGGCCCGCCGGAGGCTCGTGGCGGGCGAGCAGGGCGAGCAGCTGCCGGCCGGCGATCAGGGCCGCGCCGACCGCGTCGCGCCACAGCTTCCGCTCGGGGCGGTCGAGCCCGTCGAGCATCCGCTCGCAGTCGGCCGCGATGCGGTGCGCGGCCGCGCGCAGCCGGTAGCGCACCACGGCGATCCGCTGCGCGACCGAGTCGTGGATCGCCATGGTCGCGCCCGACCAGATCGGCTTCAGCCCGTCGGTCATCGGCCGACCCGGCAGGGCCGGCCGGCCGCCGGGAACGCCGGCGGCCGGGATTCCGTCCGCGGACGGCTCACATCCACAGCGACAGCAGCGCGCCCATCACCAGCAGCGAGAGGAGCCAGAACCCGTTGTCCAGGAGCCACAGCCCCCACGGCTTCTTCTCGTAGAGCTTGGTGGCCAGGGTGACCGGGGCGACGAAGCCCAGCCAGCTGAAGAAGCCGCCCATCAGTCCGCCGGACACGCCGCCCATCTTCACGTAGGCGTCGCCGAAGACGATCGAGTGGTACAGCACGTACGCCATCACCAGGCTGCCGACGAACACCAGCACGACGTTGACCGGCGCGGGCTTCATGTCGGTGATGCCCGTGAGCTTCATCCAAAGCTTGCCGAAGACGACCCCGTACCAGAGGAACGCCAGCGCGTAGCTCGCGGCCGCCGCGATCACGACGGCCAGGTAGTTCACGTGGACTTGCATCGGTCTCTCCTCGCGTGGGGAACCGGCGGTCGCCGCCCGGAGGGGCGGAGCGCGCATCCAAGATGGCGGCCGTCCGCGTCCCGGCAAGGCGCCGGCCCCGCGCCGCCCCGGACCGCGGTCGAGCGGTGGGTTCTTCCGCATTCAGGGCGCAGCCCGGAGCCGGCGGAAACGCGACGGCCGCCCGACTCCGGGCGGCCGTTGCGCGTCGGGGATCGCGCCGTCAGTCCGAGCTGGCCGCGAGCCGGATCGGCTCCCGATAGAGCTGCGGGAACCTGTCCTTCAGCACCTGCGCCTTCGGCAGGTCGTTGTAGGCGATGTACGGATCGGTCGGATTCCGCTGCGCGTAGTCCTGGTGGTACGCCTCGGCGCGATAGAAGCCGGTGAGCGGCACCACCTGGGTGACGATCGGCCGGCCGAACGCGCCCGACCGCGCGAGCCGGTGGATCACCGCCTGCGCGATCCGCTGCTGCGACGTATCCGCGAAGAAGATCGCCGACCGGTACTGGGGTCCCACGTCGGGCCCCTGCCGGTTCAGCTCGGTCGGGTCGTGCGCCACCGTGAAGAAGACGTCGAGCAGGGTCTCGTAGGAGACCACCGACGGATCGAAGGTGATCTGCACCGACTCGGCGTGCCCGGTCTCGCCGCCGCTCACGGTCTCGTAGGCCGCCGTCCCCGCCGCGCCGCCGGAAAAGCCGGCCACCACGCGCGTCACGCCGGTCACGTGCTCGAACACGTACTGCATGCCCCAGAAGCAGCCGCCGGCGAGGACCGCCGTCTGGCGCTGGGACTGGGCGGCGAGCGGCGCGGCGGCGAGCGCCAGCGCGGCGGCGCCGAGAACGGCGCGGGATCGTGCGGACATCGTGCACCTCCGAGCGGGACCCGTGTGAGCCAACCCCACCTTCTACCCTAATCCCGAGCGAAGTGATCCGAAATCCCGGGGCACCCGCCTTGACAGTTCGACTCTCAGTTAAAAAATTGAACAAGGTTCAAATTACGCCGGAGCGGCCCGCATGCCCGCAGCCCCCGCAGCTTCCCCGACCCGGTCCGCCCACGTACGCGCCAAGCGCGACCGGCGGCGCAAGGAGATCCTGCACGCCGCGCTGCGCGCCTTCCGCGACAAGGGCTACCACGGCACGACGCTCGACGACATCGCCGAGCGGTTCGGCGTCCGCAAGACGGCGCTGTACCACTACTTCCCCGACAAGGAAGCGATCCTCTACGCCTGCCACCAGGAATCGCTGGCGGAGCTGGACCGCATCGTCGCCGGCGCCCGGGCCCATGGCACGGCGATGGAGCGGCTGGCCTACGTGATCCGCGAGCACGTCCGCGTGATGACGGAAACGCTCGAGGGATCGCCGCTCGCCTTCGAGGTCACCGCCCTCTCGGCCGAGCGCCAGCGCGACGTGATCGCCGGCCGCGACCGCTACGAGCGGGCGCTGCGGCGCATCATCGCCCAGGGCGTCGCCGACCACGAGTTCCGGCACCTCAACCCCAAGATCGCGGTGTTCGCCATCCTCGGCTCGATCAACTGGATCGCGCGCTGGTACCGCCCCGAAGGCGCGCTGCAGGCCGACGAGCTCGGGCGCGAGTTCGCCGAGCACCTGGTCGGAGGCCTCACGTGCGGCTGAGCCCCCGATGAGGGCCCTCCAGCTCACGGCGCCCGGGACCCTCGAGCTGCGCGAGGTGCCCCGCCCCATCCCGCTGCGCGACCAGGTCCTGGTCCGGGTCGCCGGCTGCGGCGTGTGCCACACCGACATCGGGTTCTGGAAGGACGGCGTCGGCACCAAGCAGGCCCCGCCCGTCACGCTCGGCCACGAGGTGAGCGGCACGGTCGTCGGGGCCGGCGACGAGTTCAAGCACGTCGTCGGCGCCGAGGTGATCGTGCCCGCGGTCATTCCGTGCGGCACGTGCGAGCTGTGCGCGCGGGGCCGCGGCAACGTCTGCCGCTCGCAGGTGATGCCCGGCAACGACATCGATGGCGGCTTCGCCGACCTCGTCGCGGTGCCGGGCCGCGGGCTGTGCGTGGTGAAGGACCGCGGGCCGTACGGCCTCGCCGAGCTGAGCGTGGTGGCCGACGCGGTCACCACCCCGTACCAGGCCGTGGTGCGCAGCGGCCTCGCGGCCGGCGAGCTGGCGATCGTCGTCGGCACCGGCGGGGTCGGCGGCTACGCGGTGCAGATCGCCGCCTCCCTCGGCGCACACGTCGTCGCCCTCGACGTGGACGACGCGCGCCTGGCCGCGCTCGCGGCGCACGGCGCCGGTCTCGCCCTCAACACCGCGGCGACCGACTTCAAGGAGCTGCGCCGGCGCGTGCGCGCCTTCGCCGCGGAGCGCGGCTGCGGCGAGAGCGGCTGGAAGATCTTCGAGTGCTCGGGACACCCCGGCGGGCAGGAGACCGCGTGGGGTCTCCTGACCCACGCCGCGACGCTGATGGTGGTCGGCTTCACGCTCTCCAAGGTCTCGCTGCGGCTCAGCAACGCGATGGCGTTCGACGCGACGGTCCAGGGCACCTGGGGATGCCGGCCGGAGCTGTACCCCGCGGCCCTCGAGCTGGTGACGTCGGGCCGCGTCGCGCTGGGCCCCTTCGTCGAGCCGCATCCGCTCGCGGACGGCGTCGCGGTCCTGGCGTCGGTGGCCGAGCGGAAGCTCGCCCGCCGCGCCATCCTGGTGCCCGGCGACGCCTGAGCCACGCCCTACACCCTCACACCCTACACCCACTCGCGACCCACCCGGATGCCCGCCATGAAATCCCACACCCTCGTGGACGGCCACGACTATCGTCTCATCCGTTACGACCTCAAGCCCGCCCGCGACGCCGCCGGCCGCGGGGTGCCCGGCCTGTTCAACGCCTGGATCGCGCTGGACAACCCGGCGCAGCTCAACAGCTACACCACCGACACCGTGAAGGAGCTGATCCTCGCCTTCCGGCAGGCGTCGATGGACCGGAGCGTGGTGGCCGTCGTGTTCACGGCGACCGGCGACAAGGCGTTCTGCACCGGCGGCAACACCAAGGAGTACGCCGAGTACTACGCCGGCAATCCGCAGGAATACAAGCAGTACATGCGGCTCTTCAACGACATGATCGACGCCATCCTGCGGTGCGACAAGCCGGTCGTCAACCGCGTGAACGGCCTCCGGCTCGCCGGCGGGCAGGAGATCGGGATGGCGTGCGACTTCACCATCGCGGCGGACACCGCGCGCTTCGGCCAGGCCGGTCCCAAGCACGGCTCCGCGCCCGACGGCGGCTCGACCGACTTCCTGCCGCTGTACGTCGGCTTCACGCGCGCGGTCGAGAGCGGCGTGCTGTGCGAGACCTGGAGCGCGCACAAGGCCCTGTTCCTGGGCCTGGTGAACGCCGTGGTCCCGGTCCTGAAGCTGGACGGCCGCTGGATCCCCAACCCGCTGGTGGTCACGGACCGCTTCACGGACGAGTTCGGCACCATCGTCTACGGCGACTTCCGCGCCGGCGCCGAGGCCGACGCGGCGAAGGCCGTGCTGGCGAAGGCCGCGACCGACCTCTCGCGTCTCGACGAGGCGGTGGAAGCGCTGTGCACCAAGCTGCTGTACCTGATGCCCGACTGCACCGCGAAGACGCTCACCAGCCTCCGCAAGCACAAGACCTGGCACTGGGACAACACCAGCACCACGAACCGCGAGTGGCTCGCGCTCAACATGATGACCGAGGCCAGGGCCGGCTTCCGCGCCTTCAACGAGGGACCGAAGGGGCGGCGGGAGGTGGACTTCATCCGGCTGCGGCAGCTGCTGGCCGAGGGCCACCCGTGGGACGACGAGCTGGTGCGGGCGATCTCGCCCCAGTACCAGGCGGCCGACTGATGGACCTCGGCCTGGCGGGCAGGGCCGCGCTGGTGACCGGCGCCGGGCGAGGCATCGGCGCGGCGATCGCGAAGGCGCTCGCGCACGAGGGCTGCGACGTCGCGCTCGTGGACCGGGTCGTCGACGACGCCGCGCGCGACGTCGCGAAGGCGGTCGAGAGCGCAGGGCGACGCTCGCTGGCCATCGCGGCCGACGTGCGCGACTTCGCCGCCGCCGAGGCCGCGGTGGCGCGCACGGTCGAGACGTTCGGCCGGCTCGACATCCTGGTGGGCAACGCCGGGATCGCCGCCGACGCCATGAGCTGGAAGATGTCGGAGCAGCAGTGGGACGACGTGCTCGACGTGAACCTCAAGGGCTGCTTCGCGTACGCGCGCGCCGCGGCGCCGGTGCTGCGGGAGCGGCGCGGCGGCCGGATCGTCTTCATCGCCTCGATCAACGGGCTGCGCGGCAAGGCCGGCCAGGCCAACTACGCGGCGTCCAAGGCCGGCGTCGTCGCGCTGGGCAAGACGCTGGCCCGCGAGCTGGGCCGCGCCGGCGTGACCGTCAACGTGGTGGCGCCGGGGATGGTGCGGACGCCGCTGACCGAGGCGCTGCCGGTCGAGGTGCTGCAGCGCGCCGTGGACGAAGCGGCGCTGGGCCGGATCGCGACGCCCGAGGACATCGCCGACGCGGTGGTGTTCCTGTGCTCGCCGCGCGCGTCGTGGGTGGCCGGCGCGTGCGTCGTCGTCGACGGCTGCCAATCGCGCATGTTCTGACGGCAACGTAACCGGCGCGCAATCCTCGCCGCGCAGCGCCGGGCGAGGCTGGGCGCATGCCTGCCGTTCTCGTCGCCGTGCTGCTCGCCGGCTGCGCG
The DNA here is from genome assembly GCA_035623755.1 of Gemmatimonadales bacterium. Lineage (GTDB taxonomy): Bacteria > Gemmatimonadota > Gemmatimonadetes > Gemmatimonadales > JACORV01 > Fen-1245. The sequence continues at coordinate 65 of DASPSV010000243.1, read as the reverse complement.
CCGCGCCCGCTCGCGGCGTGGCCGCGCGGATGCCTGTTCGCCAGCCGGAAGAGCGTGGCGACCCG
>DASPSV010000215.1:0-8904 GCA_035623755.1 Gemmatimonadales bacterium | reverse complement strand
ATAGCCCTAAGGGGAATCGAACCCCTGTTCCCACCTTGAAAGGGTGGTGTCCTAGCCGTTAGACGATAGGGCCGAGTAGCGGTAACGGGATTCGAACCCGTGTTTTGGCCTTGAGAGGGCCACGTCCTAGTCCCCTAGACGATACCGCCGCTTCGAGCAGGCCCGGCAGGACTTGAACCTGCAACCCCCGGTTTTGGAGACCGGTGCTCTACCAATTGAGCTACGGACCTGTGCGAGACAGTTCCCAGTTCCAAGACGCCAAGTTGTCAGACCGCCCTTCCGTCCCCGCCGTACCTGAAACCGGCAACCTCTGGCAACTTGGCGTCTGGCAACAGGCAACCGGTCTTCAGAGGGTGGCTGAGGGGAATCGAACCCCCAACCTCTGGAGCCACAGTCCAGCGCTCTAACCGATTGAGCTACAGCCACCACGGCCGCTCGTACCGAGCAATGAAAGCTAGTCGGCGGGCGCGAGCCCGGTCAACTTGGCCGTGCTACCGACGCTGCAGCTCGGCCACCCAGACGTCGGCCTCCCGCTGCCCCGCCGTGTAGTAGAACCGGCGCCCGTCGGTCGTAAAGGCGTACCGGGCCGGCTGCTGCGCGGCGTCGCCGAACGTGACCAGCAGCCGCGACGCGCCGCCGGCCGCCGGGACCGAGCGGATGGACCAGCCCGACGCGTCGCGATTCAGGTAGTACAGGGTCCGCCCGTCCGTCGCCCACGTGCACAGGTACGGACCCGAGTTCCGGTCGGGCTTCGGCACCACGACCCGGCTGGCGCCCCCCGCCGCCGGACCGACGCGCAGCCCGTCCGGCGCGATGGCCGCGATTGCGTCGCCCGCCGGCGACCACCGCGCGTACTCGCCCTGCCACAGATCGCGGCTGGTCCCCGTCGCCAGCTCGAGCACGCGCAGCACGTCGCGGTCCCTCGTGACCGACTCGTACACCAGCGCCCTCCCGTCGGGCGACCAGTGGCTGTCGAGCTCCTCCGCCGGGCTGCTGGTGCGCTGCCGCTCGTCCGTGCCGTCGGCCGCGATCGTGAACAGGTCCCGGTTGCCGTTCCGCATCGAGTGGAACGCCAGCGTGCGGCCGTCCGGCGACCACGCCGGGGCGAAGTCGTTGGCGGGGCTGGTGGTCACCTGCACCGGATCGCCGCCCGCGACCGGCATCTTCCAGATGTCGTAGTTGCCGCCCCGGTTGGAATCGAACGCCAGCCACGCGCCGTCCGGGCTGACGTCCGCGGTCTCGACGGTCTGGTCACCCCGGGTGACCGGCCGCGCGGCGGATGCCGGCACCGGCGCGCCCCGCGGGATGTCGAGCGCGTAGACGTTCGAAGTGGTCGTGAGCGTCGCGTACGCCAGCCGACGGCCGTCCCGGCTCAACGAGAGCGACAGCGCTCCGAGCCCCGACGTGACGCGCTCCGGCGTGCCGCGCGGCCGGCCCGACCGCGCGATCGCGATCCGGTACACGTCCCGGGACCCCTCCCGGCCGGAGACGAAGAGGAGGCCGTCGCCATCGGGCAGCCAGGTCGGCGCGACGTTGTCCGCGGCCTGCTCGACGACCGTCGCCGGTGTGCCGCCGCCGACCGGGACCGTGACGATCGCGGACTGGCCCTCGTTGGCGAAGTACTTGGCGCCGAAGACGAAGAACGGATTCCCCGCTGCCACCGCGATCAGCGAGCCGTCGGGGGACCAGGCCGGAGAGTGCGCCTGCCCGACCGTGGCCAGGAGGGTGGGCGCACCGCCGCTCAGGCTCTGGAGGTAGATGCCCGCCGCCGTCGCGCTGCCGCTGCGCACGTACGCCAGCCGCCTCCCGTCCGGAGACCAGTCGAAGCCGAGAATGGGCGGCGAGTCGCCGGTCGGTGTCGAGTCCTTCGGCAACCGCACCAGCACCCGCGCGGCCCCGCCGAGCGCCGGCACCTCCGCGATGGTTCCGTCGCCCGTCTCGTAGGCGACCCGGACGCCGTCGGGGGACCAGCGCGGCCAGCGGTGGTTCATGGTCGTGTCGTCGGTGAGCCGCACCGTGCGGCCGCCGCTCACCTGCCGCACGAAGATCTGCATCCGCGTGGGCGGGCCGGCCGCATAGGCCACCAGGGAACCGTCGGGCGAGATCGCAGCGTCGATCTCGAGCCCCGGGTCGAGCGTGACGTGCGTGGTGGCGCCCACCACGAGCGTGGTGTGCCCGCCCCTGAGCAGCAGTGCCCCGGCCACCGCCCCGACCGCGACGACGGCCGCCGCGGAGAGCACCGGCGCGATCCAGCGGCGGGACCGCCGCGGCGCGGTGGCCGTCGCGGCGCGGCGCGATCCGAGCGCCTCGGCGAACTGCGCCACCGGGTTGAACCGGTCCGCCGGGTTCTTGGCCAGCGCCCGCTGCAGCACGCCCGCGACGTCGTCCGGCACGGCCGGCCGGATCTGCGTGATCGCGCGCGGCTCCGCCGCCAGGTGCTGGTGGATCACGCTCTCCAGCGTGGGCCCCGTGAACGGCGGCTGGCCGGCCAGCATCTCGTACAGCACGCACCCCAGCGCGTACAGATCGCTGCGGCCGTCCAGCTCGCGCTCGCCGCCGGCCTGCTCGGGGCTCATGTACGAGGGCGTGCCCACCGCCACGCCGGTCTCGGTCAGGCGCGCGCCGCCCGCGGCGCTGACGGCCCACGCGATCCCGAAGTCCGTCACCAGCGCGTGCCCGCCCTGCAGCATGATGTTCTCGGGCTTGATGTCGCGGTGGATGACCCCGTGCGCGTGCGCGTAGGACAGCGCGTCGGCCACCTCCCGGGCGATCCCCATCGCGTCGTCGAGCGGCAGCTGCTTCTCGCACCGGAGCCGGTCCCGCAGCGACTCGCCCTCGACGCGCGGCATCACGTAGAACAGCACGCCGCCGGCCTCGCCCGAGTCGTACAGCGGCACGATGTGCGGGTGGCTGAGCCCGGCGGCGATCTCGATCTCGCGGAGGAAGCGCTCGTGGCCGAGCGCCTCGGCCAGCTCGGGCCGCAGCACCTTGAGGGCGACGGGGCGGTGGTGCCGGAGGTCGTGCGCCAGGTACACGGTCGCCATCCCGCCCGCGCCGAGCTCGCGCTCGATGCGGTAGCGGTCTTGGAGCGCCGCGGTCAGGCGCTCGAGGAAGGCCGCGCTGCGCTGGTCCGCGCTGTCGCTCATCCGGGAGACCGTTGCAGGGTGGCGGCCCGGCGCAGGCCGCGATACGCCAGGTACCACGACGACGTCTTCCGCCAGAACCCGAAGCCGTCGGTCCGCGGGAACACCTGCGCGCGCCGGATCTCGAACAGGTCCTCGCCCAGGCGCAGCGGCCCGCTGTCGGACGCGACGCCGAACGCGTAGCCGGCGCGCGCGGCCGCGTCCTTCACCGCCGCGCTGACGGCGCCGTACGGGTAGCACACCGCCAGCACCGGCCGGCCGGTGCGCTCGGCGATCGCGCGCCGCGATCCCTCCAGCTCGGCGGCGAGCCGCTCGGCGTCGAGGTCGGTGAGCCGCGGGTGGCTGAGCGTGTGCGAGGCGAACTCGATGCCGTGCGCCTGCATCTCGCGGATCTGGTCGGCCGCCAGGAGCGGCACCTGCGTCTCGCCGGCCGCCGCGTCCCACAGGTTGGTCGTCACGTTGCGGTCGCCGATGAGGAAGACCACCGCGCGCATCCCGTGCCGGCGCAGGAGCGGCAGGGCGTTGGCGTGGTTGTCGGCGTACCCGTCGTCGAAGGTGAGCACGACCGGGCGCCTGGGGAGACCGCGCGCCCCGTCGAGCCAGGCCGCGTAGTCCCCGAAGGTGATGGGCGTGAAGCCGCGCCGGGCGAGGGAGTCGAGCTGCGCCGCGAACGCGTCCGTGGTGACCCAGATGCCGTGGCGGGTCGCGGGCGGCGCGTCCTCGACGCGATGGTACATCAGCACCGGGATGCGGCGCGGCGAGCGGCGCGCGCGCGCCTGGCGGTAGACGCCCTCGATCCGCCGCCACACGTCGCGCACGTCGTAGTGCCGCTCGACGAAGGCGCGGCCCCATTCGGCCAGCGCGCGCCGGCGCCCGGCGTCGCGGGCGAGGGCGGCGACGTCGGCCGCCATCCGTTCCACGTCGGTCTCGCGCCGCGCGCCCGAGTCGCCGAAGTTGGTGTCGCGGCACTCGTCGGCCGTCGCCTCGCTCACCACGCCCACGTAGTGCGTCTCGCCGTGCGCGACCACCGGCCGGCCCATCGCCAGCGCGTTGAGCGCGCTCCGGCCCGCGCCGATCACCAGGTCCGCGGCGGCCAGCGCCTGCCGCACGTCCGCCTGGTGGCCCAGGTACCGGACGCACTCCCCGCCGAGGCGCAGGTTCACGTTGTCCACCAGCTGCGGGAAATCCTCCCCGCCCCGCATGCCGCCGACCACGAGGAGCGTCGCGTCCGGCACCGCCTCGCGCACCCGCGGGAACACCGCCGACACCACGCGCTTCGCGATCGGCCCCCGCGGGCCCGACAGCCGGCCCACCAGCGCGATGACCGTCCCCCCCGGCGGGAGGCCCAGGGCGCGGCGGGCCTGCGCCGGCGGGGCGCCCGGACGGTAGCGCTCGAGGTCCACGCCGTTGGGCACCAGGTGGAGCCGCGCGCGCGGGAGGCCGAGCACCCGGAGCGCGTTCGCCTCCACGGTGCGCGAGACCGCCGTCACCTCCTCGCCGTACACGCTGAACGCCCGCACCGAGGCGTGCCGCGGCTGCAGCATGTGCAGCGTGGACACCAGCGGCACCCGCGACAGGCGGGTGGCGAAGAAGGCGACCCAGCTCGCGGCCCGCGAGTGCGCGTGCACGACGTGGACGTCGCGCTGCCGGATGAGGCGGCGGAGCGCGATCACGTTGCGGAGGCGCCGCGGGTACGAGCGCCGGTCCACCGGCAGGCGCACGTAGGCGGCGTCCACGTCGGAGTGCAGCGTGTCCGAGACCACCGTCACGCGGTGGCCGGCCTGGACCTGCTGCCGGATCAGCGACGCCGCGAACCGCTCGGCGCCGGTGACCTCGCGCTGCGACAGGACGTGGAGGATGTTCACGGAAACGTGCCGCCCGCCTCCTTCGGCGTTAACGTTGTCGCCGACAATGGTCACTCTTGCGACGCCGTTCACGCAACAGGCCGGCATCGAGGTGCCGCTCGCCTGCGGCGCCATGTACCCGTGCACCAACCCCGAGCTGGTGGCCGCCGTCAGCGAGGCCGGCGGCATCGGCATCGTGCAGCCGCTCTCGATGGTGTACGTGCACGGGCACGACTTCCGCGAGGGGCTGCGCCTGATCCGCCGCCTCACGGCGAAGCCGATCGGGATGAACGTCCTGATCGAGCGCAGCTCGCGCACCTACGAGGAGCGGATGCGGCGCTGGCTCGACGTGGCGCTCGAGGAGGGCGTGCGGTTCTTCGTCACCTCGCTCGGCAAGCCCCGCTGGGTCGTGGAGCGCGCGGCCGCCGCCGGCGGCGTCGTCTACCACGACGTGACCGAGCGGAAGTGGGCCGAGCGGGCGCTCGAGAGCGGGGTGCACGGGCTCATCGCCGTGAACGACCGCGCCGGCGGGCACGCCGGCCCCCGGACCGCCGCGGCGCTGATCGACGAGCTGGGCGGCCTCGGCCGGCCGGTGATCTGCGCCGGCGGCGTGGGCGACGAGCGCGCCTTCGTGGCGGCGCTCCGCCTGGGCTACGCCGGGGTGCAGATGGGCACCCGGTTCATCGCCACCGACGAGTGCCGCGTGCACCCCGACTACAAGCGGCGGATCGTCGAGGCCGGCGAGGACGACATCGTGCTCACCGAGCGGGTCACCGGCGTGCCGCTGGCGGTGATCCGGACCCCGTACGTCGAGCGCGTCGGCACCCGGGCGGGACCGCTGGCGCGGTGGATGCTGCGCGGCCGGCGCACCAAGTACCTGATGCGCACGATCTACGGACTGCGCTACGTGTGGCAGCTCAAGCGCGCGGCGCTCGGCGGCGGGCGTGGTCTCTCGTCGCGGGACTACTGGCAGGCTGGCAAGAGCGTGGCGGGCGTCGCACGGATCGAGCCCGCCGGCGCCATCGTGCGGCGCTGCGCCGAAGCGGCCGCTAGTTCGCCGTGACGTTGACGACCGTCATGCGCCCGACCTTCTGCCGCCCGTCGGGCGTGATGACGTGCCAGAAGTACACCCCGCTCGCCACCAGCCGGCCGCCGCGGTTCGTGACGTCCCACGGCTCCTCGCCTCCGCCGGTGGGATCGTTGTGGGTCAGCAGCGTGACCAGGATCCCGCTCGCGCTGTAGATGCGGATGACGCACTGGGCGGGAAGGTGGACGAACCGGATCTGCCGCGGCCCGCCCGGAGTCTCGTAGTCGCTGTGGTTGTAGAACGGGTCCGGCACGGTGTGCACGGCGGCCAGCTCGGCGGCCGTCGTGACGGCCGGGTTGAGCACCGAGCCCGTGTAGCTGATGCGGGCGCGCAGCCCGGGCACCGCGGCGGGGCGATAGCAGTGGTAGGCGTAATTGCAAGACGTCAAAAGCTGGAAGAAGCCCGGGCCGTTGATGATGTTGCCCGTGTACGTCCGCAGATTCCAGACCGTGCCCGGCGCCGGAGCGCTGGTCACCTGCATCAGGAAGAACTGCCCGGCGATGTAGAAGATGAAGCCGCTCCCCGTCGCGCCCGGCGCCGGGACACCGTAGGCGCTCGATCCGAAAACCACCGGGGACAGCCGCGCGTGGCTCATCAGGACGGCGGGGGTCTGCCCGACGCCCCCGCAGAAGCCCTCGAGGGCGGGCACGGGCGCGATGCAGAACACGTCCTGCCAGGTCAGCACGCCGTTGTTCCCGTCCGGAGTCAGCGCGGGGTTCGTGCCGACGAACGACGAGTCGTTCAGGATGCCCCACGAGGCCCGCAACACGGGGCTGAACGGCACCCTGACGTGGTGCGTGACGTCCACGACGGAGTCCACCGCCAGTCCGCTGCCCCAGTACACCTTGAAATCCGCGGCGCGCGCCAGAATGGCCGCGAGCGCATGGACCTGGCGCAGCGGAATCCCGGGTACCGTGCTGTACCCCTGAATGGCCATCACCTGAACACCGGCCCCCAGGCTCCCGGCGGTGTTGGCCAGATTGTACACGTAGGCGGAGCTACACGAGCGGTTGCCCGGGATGCACATGCCCCCGTTCGGATTGGGCGTATTCTCGTTCGCCGTGCCCACCCACCAGCGTGGCCCATTGTAGCCAAAATTGCCCGAGGGGTAGCTGTTCGCTGAAGCGCGCCCCCAGTTGGTGAGGTCCCAGGTGCCCGGCCACTGCAACGTCAGCGCACCCTGGATGACGAACGTGGAGTCGCCGCCGAACCGGCTCGCCCTGGCCTGGATCGCGTGCTGGACGGGGAGCGTCACGCTGTCCACGCCCGTGGCAGACGTGGAGTCCATCAGCGCCCGCGCCGACGTGTGCGTGGTGCCGAGCCTCGTCTGCGTCGTGTAGAAGTAGGCTCCCGGCTGACCGTTCCAGGCATCGCCGGGCACGACGGAGTCGATCGTCACCGTCACACTGCCGCTGTCCACCAGCTGCGGCGCGAAGCCCACCAGGGCGAGGCCAAGCCCGTCGGCCGGAGGCATCGGCCCGCTGAACTCTCCCGTGGTCCGGTCCAGGGACGGCATTGTCCCAGCCAGCACGCTGCCGTCCGCGCCCAGGAGCTGGGTCGCACCGAGCGCGCCGGCGAGCTCCTGTCCCGAGCCGACGCGCGGCGTCACGGCCTTGGGCGCCAGCGGCGACTCCAGCGTCGGCGGCCCGCTCCGGTCGCTGTTGAGGTCGAAGGCCGTGACGGCGTAGTAGTACAGGAAGCCATTCCGGGCCGTCGCGTCGGTGAACACGAACGGCACCTGGTAGTCGACATACGGCGCGGTGTAGAAGTGCACCGTGTCGGCCTGCAGGACGGCAATCGTGCCGTTCTGCAGCAGCACCCGGCCGCCCAGCGGGACCTGCACCACGCCGGCCCCGAGTCCGACCTGACCGGGAATCGGGTAGGCGACGGGGAAGGCGGGGCAGCTCGCGGTCAGCCCCAGCTCGGGCGCGCACCGGTTCCCGTACACGTACGGGTCGTCGATCTGCCCGGTGTAGTCCGCGAAGGTCAGGCCGCTGTAGTCGAACTCGGCGAGCAGCTGCAGGCTCGACGGCGACGTGCCTCTCCAGATCCGGTAGCCCACGACGTCGTACTGGCGGAAGTCAGGATCGTACAGGGCGGAGGTCGGGTCGCTCGCGACAAGGAAGTACGGGTCGCCGCCGCCGGGGCCGACCGTCTCCGTCGCGGACTTCTGCCACGCCACGGTCACCTGACTGTCGCCCGGGATCAGGAAGAAGGCCGGCGCCACGGGGGCGGCCGGCATGACGAACTTGCGGTCGAACAGCGCCTGGGCCGCCTGTGCCTTGTTGAGCAGCGAGCCCGGAACCGTCGTGACCTCGCCGGGCTCGATCCGGCCGTCGCCATTGGCGTCGGAGAACTGCCCCCACCCCATCGCCCGCTCGATCGGCTCGCGGATCGTGGCGGAGGCACCGCACGCCGTGGTGCACACGCGGCCGCCGCCCGCCGTGCCCACCAGGGCCAGCGTGTCCGGCGAGGCCGGGTAGCCCGGCACGAACGCGCCCTGCGGCAAGTACGGCGCGAGCTGGCCGGCCGGCATCGCGTAGATGCCGTTCGTGGTCGCCGCCCACTGCGCAAGGGGCGCGGCGTAGACCATCGCCATCGCGATGACCATCGACTGCCCCGGCGCGAGGTCGACCGGCCCGGTGGATTCGAAGTAGCGCGTGTCGCCGGCAGCCTGGATCGCGTTGCACGTGCGCGCCGCCGCGTTCGGCGTACACGACCCGTCGCCGAGCGCGGCCTGCGGCTGCCCGGACAGTACACGGTACAGCTGCGGCACGGTGGCGACGTCGTTCAGGCCGCACGGCGGGTACCCGCAGGTGTTGCCCCAGAC
>DASPSV010000208.1:0-36255 GCA_035623755.1 Gemmatimonadales bacterium | reverse complement strand
ACCGCGCAAAGCACCTGTCGCGGCACGAGGATTGAAGTACGAAAGGGTCGTGTTGATGAGTGCGAACCCTGGACTTCCGATTTCCGGTGAGTCGCCCGAGGCGTGGACGCTACGCCGGGCCGAGCAGCTGATATCCGCGCTGTCTGGGGTGTTGTCCGCCCGGATCGTAGCCGGCCGCGGGGGTGACTTCGAGGAGATCCACGTCCTGACGACGGCGGAGGTCCAGCCGAAGCAGGCGGTGCGGAATGTCGAGAGTGCGCTGATGGCGCAGCTCGGCATCAAGGTGGATCACCGGAAGATCAGCGTGGCGCAGACGGCCGAGGTGCGGCCGATCGACCTGTTGGAGCAGGAGGCGGTGACCAGCGCCGCGGTCCGGCGGAAGCTGGTGTTCGCGGACCTGGTGATCGAGTCGCCGCGGCCCAAGCGGGTCGAGGTTCGGGTGCTGCTGCGGTCGGGCGACGTGCTGGTGGAGGGGACGGAGGAGGGGGTGGACGAGGCCCGCAGCCGAGTGCAGCTGGCGGCGCGGGCGGCGGTGAAGGCGATCGAGAAGGACCTGGTGGATGCCGGCGTGGTGTTGGAGGGGGTGCGGGTGGTGGAGGCGTTCGATCGGAGACTGGTACTGGCCGGGGTGCACGGGGTGGGGGGGCGGACGTCGCAGCTGCTGGTCGGGACGTGTGAGGTCAAGGAGAGCCCCGAGCAGGCGGCTGTGCTGGCGGTACTGGATGCGACCAATAGGTGGTTTCTGTTGCAGCACTGAGCGCAGTTTGCAGATGCAGTTGGAGCGGTTTCGCTAGCGAAGTGTCTTGGCTCTTTCACAAAGGATACGGGCCCCCGGCGAGGCTCCGAGCGAGCTGAGCGGGGATTAGGGAGCGGAGCGTCAGCGCGCCCGTAGCGAATGGGCGTGACTTCTCGACCTGAGAGGGGGTGACGCTCGTGTTCGATTTCGGTTGGTTCGCGGGCCTTATCGCGGCCATTATCCGCCTGCTGGTTCAGGATATGGGCGGGACGAATAGCTGGTAAGCCGTTCCCGGGGGTCGTATCAAGCTCAGTATGCCTCTTCGCGTAAGAACTTTCGTTCTCCTCACCGCAGCAGCGGCGACGCTTTGCATGCTCGTCGCCAGCTGGAGTGTACCGACAGATCCGCAACCCATTTGGAACGCGGTGGCGGCCTTTGGCGTGCTCGCGTTCTTCGCAGAGGCGTCCTACCTCAGACTTCGGGTCGGCAGCGGCGAGACGAACGCCTCCGTGGCTTTCGTTCCTCAGCTCGCATCTATCTTTCTGCTTGATTCAGGCTGGGTGCTGCTGATTGCGGCGTTGGCCGAGCTGAGTGTTGAGTACGCCGTCAGGAAGAAGCCGTTGGTGAAGATTGTCTTCAACGTGTCTCAGCTCGTTGTCTCACTGTACGTCGCGTTGCTGCTCTACCACTGGCTTGGCGGTCAGTCCACGCTTGTTAAGGAGGACTTTCACCTTTCGGCGGTACCTGTTATCGCTGCTGCGGTTGGGTACTTCCTGGTCAACAACGTGGCGGTCACCAGCGTGGTGGCCCTGAGCGACGGATTGACGTTTCATCACGCTTGGCAACGCATTGCGGGCCCGTCACTCTTTTACGATGCCATCTCGTCGGCGCTGGCGCCGCTCCTCGCGGTGCTGTACGTCAACTTCCACACGGTTGGGATTCTCGCACTGGTCCTGCCGCTGTTCTTTGTCCGTCACATTTACCAGGTAAACATGCAACTCGAACAGGTCAACAGGGACCTGCTCGAGCTGATGGTCAAAGCAATCGAAGCCCGGGATCAGTACACGTCGGGCCATTCTCTACGTGTTTCGCGGATCGCGAGCCAGCTGGCCCGAGAACGCGGACTGCCTGCGAAAGTAGTTGACCAGATCACGACGGCTGCGCTCCTCCACGACGTCGGCAAGATACATGAGGACTTCGCCCCGCTGCTAAGGAAGGAAGCGAAGCTGGACGGCACCGAGAAGGCGCTGATGCGGACGCATCCTTCTCGGTCTGCGGAGCTGGTCGCAACAATCTCCGCGTTCCGCGGACCGATCGAACAGGCCGTCCGTCATCACCATGAGAACTTCGACGGAACGGGCTACCCGCTCGGGCTCGCTGGCGAAGCGATTCCAATCGGCGCACGTGTCATCATGCTGGCTGACACGATGGACGCCATGACTACCGATCGCCCCTACAGGAAGGCGCTCACGTACGAGCGAGTCACGGAGGAGCTCCGACGGTACGCCGGCAAACAGTTCGACCCGCAACTGGTTGATGTTGTGGTTCACAGCGAACACATCAGGTCCCTGGTGGTTGCACGGCTTCAGGATCAACCCATCGAAGTTCCCACCGGTGGCCTCGCGGTCTTCACCCGGCCGGAGAGAGCCTTCAAGGGGCGGGTGGCTGCTGCCGGCTAGTTCGGCCGATCGACCGCTATTCGAGCTCGCTTTCGGCTGCTGCAGCAACTGCGCTCGCCTGGTATCGGCGGCCGAGCTCGGCTAGGTCCGCGCGACGATCTGCTTGCCTCTGTCCAGTTGCACGTTCGGTGACCCGGATGAACTCCACCTGCAGCCTCAGCCAGTGATCCACGTCCCGTCGAGCTAACTCCTTCGAAGCCCGCGCCAAGTTCGCGATGGCGAGCTCGGGCCGGCGGCAGTTGAGGAGCGTATTCCAAGCCAACGCCGCCTCGATCATCCAGCGGTCGGCGAATATCCGACGAGGTTCTTTGACGAGTTCCCCGAGGCACCGACACCTACCGGATAACGTCTTCAGGTCACCGTCCTCCTTGGCGCACAGACCCAGCCCTGCGCAGCAGTTGGCCGCAATCGGCCATAGGTGAACCTGAGTGGCCAATTCAAGTCCGCGTTCGAAAGCCGCCGTCGCATCGCTCACACAGCACGTTAGCAGTGCGAGAACTCCCTGATTCACGTACCTGTAGACGCGGTATGGCCACAGCGGGAAGTGACTGTCGATATGCGCGGAAACCTCTAGGTGGTGAGCCGCCGCCTCAAACTGCCCCATGGCGATTTGAGCCACCGCGATGTTCACCAAGCTCGTGGCCTCCGCCTGTGGGTTGAGCGTTCTCCGGGCCAAGGCCAAGCCTGATCCGATATGCTCAATTGATTCGGCGAACCGGCCCAGCTGTCTGAGCACCACCCCGATGCCGTCCCGGCAGGCGTGCTCCAACTCCCAGTTCTGCTCGAGCTCCGCCTTGGCGCGCGCGCGCTCCAACAGCGGCAGCGCACGCTGCGGCCAGTAGTACTTCGCGAAGACATAGGCGCTCGCGAACAGCGCGTGAGCCGAAGGCCCGTCGGGAGCCGATGCCGCCCTGGTCCGACGCTGAGCCCGCGCAGTCGCCCGCACCAGGCCGAACGCCCCGGTCTTGTCCGCGGTCCGCATCAGCAGCGTCATCGCATCGCTGCGGTGCGGGAAGTCCGCCGACCCGGGCGAGCGCAGCAGCCCTTCCAGGGCGCCGCAGATCTGCGAGAGCGGAGCCCGCCCCGAATGATGGTCTGCCGCGATCTCGAGATAGCGAAACTCCGCCGCCAGCCGCGGCGCCAGGCCGGGCTCTTCGCGCGCCTCGCGGCACAAGACGTCCAGCTTCTCGAACTCGCGGAGCCCGAGGTAACAGTCCGCCAGCGACGCCGCCACCGCCCCGTCGTACCTCCCCGAGACCCGCCGCACCAGCTCCAACGCCTCGGCGCGCTCGCTCACCGCCCCCACCGAGCCCGCGAACTCGGCCGCCGCCATCGCGTGCGCCCGCGCCTCCGTGAGGATCCCCGCCTTTTCCAGGTGGAGCGCGACTTCGATCCTGGCGGCGGGATTCCGCGCGGCGGACTCCGCGAGCACCGCCGCCAGCCGCGCGTGGATGCGGCGCTGCTCCTCGTCCTCCAGGGCCCCGCGCGCCACCATGGTGTAGCTGTCGTGCGCGAAGCCGATGCTCGACCCCTCGCGGCGCAGGAACCGCCCGCCCTCCAGCTCGAACAGCGCTGAGGCGAGCTCCGCCGGCGCCAGCTCGGTCACGGCGAGGATCTCGTGCTCGCCCAATGGCCGCGCGCCGACCGCCAGCGCCGCCGTCACGGCGCGGCCGCCGCGCGACAGCGCCGCGAGGCGGGTCGACGCCGACGCCTCGAACGACTCCTCGGCGGTCCGCGCCTGGTCCGCCAGGCCGAGCAGCCAGTCGGACGCCGGCCGGCCATCGTGCGACGGAATCGCGAGCGCGAGCTCCGTGGCGTGCAACGGATTGCCGCGGGCCAGCCGGCCCACCGACTGCACGACGGGCGCTGAGGGCTCGAGCCCCCGCTGCCGGAGCACGTCGGACGCGATCTGCTGCAGGCTGGCCTCGTCCAGCGGACCGAGCCGCTGGATCTGCGCGAACCCCTGCTCCCGCGCCTGGTCGGCGAAGTCGCCGCCGTCGCAGCCGTTCTCGTCCTCGGACCGCGCCACGCAGACCAACAGGGTCCGCTGGCCGGACACCTGCCGCCCGTAGTAGTGCAGCAGCGCCAGCGTCGTCTCGTCCGCCTCCTGGACGTTGTCCACGACCAGCAGCAGCGGCTGCTCGAAGGACACCGACTCGCCCGCGCGGCAGGTCGCCTCGCAGAGGCGGTGGCGCGCCGAGTCGTCGGCGGCCAGCGCCTGCGGCGCGTGCGGGAACCGCTCCCGCAGCTCGGGCGCGAGGCGGCCCAGCTCGCTGATCCAGACCTCGCTCAGCGCCACGAAGCCGGGCAGGCCCGCGAGCTGGCGGACCAGCGCCGACACCGGCGCGAACGGCACGCACTTCTCCGTCCGGAAGCAGCGCGCCACGCACGCCGCCCCGCCTCCCACCCGCACCTGGTCGGTGAGCTTCGTGGCGAGTGCGGTCTTCCCGATGCCGGGCTGGCCCACCAGGATCACGCACCGCCCGGTGCCGCCGCGCGCGCCCTCCCACGCCTGCCACAGCGCGGCGAATTCCGCCGTCCGGCCGTACAGCGGCACCGCGGCCGGCGGCAGCACGGCCTCGCTCACGCGGGACGCTCCCACGTCGTCGGTCGCATGCGGCGACCCCGACGCACGGCGCTGGCGCCGCGCCCAGTCCCGCATCTCCGGTCCCGGCTCCGCCCCCAATTCGGCCCGGAGCCGCGCCTCGAACTCCACGAACCTCCGCAAGGCGAGCGTCCGGTCGCCCAACAGCGTCTGCGCGACCAGATGGGCGAGCATCGCCGTCTCGTCCAGGCCGTCCAGCTCCAACGCGGCCTCCGCCACCGAGAGCATCCCGCCCCAGTCGCCCTCGGACCGGCTGCGCGCCAGCAGCTCGTGCAACGCCCGACGCATCGTCTCGAGCAGGCGGCGCCGCTCCGCCTCGAGCCAGCGCTCGAAGTTGGGGGCGTGAGAGAACCACACGCCTTCGAGCAGGTTCCCCCGCCACAACGCCCGGGCGTCGCGCTGCCGCCGCTGCGCGGCACAGCGCTCGAACTCCGCCACGTCGGCCCAGATCAGGCCGTCCCGCAACAGGATCTCGTCCTTCGACTGCGCGACGATCGCCTCGCACCGCAGGCTCTTGTTGACCAGGGAGACCGACTGCGACAGCGAGTGGCGGCCGCGCACCGCACTGCCGTCGGACCACAGCAGCTCGATCAGACCATCCCGCGACTGCGGCTGCCCCGGCCGGCGCACCAGCAGCGTGAACAGCGCCAGCTGTTTGCGCGTCCGGAACCCGATTCGCTCGCCGGCGGGACCCCGGAGCGAAGTGGGGCCGAGACAGCGATACTCGTAGTCCAGCAAACGACTGTCACTCAGCGCGCTCATTCGGTACACCGCGGTTCGAGATGGTGCTCAATGCGTAGCGGCACTCGTCACCGAGCCGTCACCAAGATGGACGCCAGCGCAATCGAGAAAAGGTCGCAGGATGGAGTGGATTCCCCGACACGGAGCCGTCGCGGCAGCCAGCGGTCTGGCTATCGCGCCGACGCAACATCAGAGGTGTTGTACCGCGGTGGCAGTCGTCGTCGGAGGGCGCCAGCGATGTTGTAAGCTACTGTGCAACAGTCACTTGCGCATGTGCCGACCATGGTGTTCGATGGCTTGTCTCTTGCACTACTGTGAGTTCCCATAGCATGCTTTCGCCGGCTTCCCGGCGAGAAACCATGGTCTCATCGTCCTGCACAGGAGGGAGGGGTAGATGTCGCGAAAGAACCGCTTCGTAGGGACGGCCGTCGTCGGGCTGCTCTTCGCGAGCATCCTGGCGACGCACGGCGCGGCCCAGACCACCGCCTCGGCGTCGATCAACGCCAAGGCACAGGTGTCCGGTGTCGCGCCGCTCACGGCCGCCGGCGTCAACGACGACGACTTCGGCAGCGTCACCGCCGGGACGCCGAAGGCGCCGACCAGCCTGGCGACGAACGCCGGCCGGTTCAACATCTCCGGCCAGCCGAACGGGGCAGTCTCCGTCAGCTTCACGCTCCCGACGGTGCTGACGGGAACGGGCGGCGCCACGATCCCGATCACGTTCAGCTCGAGTGACGGGCTCCGGTGGGCTCCGTATCCGACCGTGTTCACGACCTTCAGCCCGGCCGCGCCCTTCGGGACGACGCTGGACGGTTCGGGGAATCTGGTGATCGGTATCGCGGGCACGGTGAACCCGCCCGCGTTGACGACCACGGGCCTCTACACGGGCACGATCACGCTGACGGTGGCGTACCAGTAAGACGCCGGCGGCGCGGACGGTTCTCCGCGACAACCGTGTCGGTCCGAGAAAGGCCACGCTTCGGTGGTGCGCAGACAACGGTGCTCGGACCGACACGGTCGCTGGTTTGGGATGAGACGCACTCTGGCGATCGGCATGCTCGCGGCCGTCTCGCTGGCGCCGATGGGTATCTCCCCCGCCCAGGCCCAGGACCGGGAGCATCACCGGGTGAGGCTGCCGCTCACGGCCCTCGCCCTCAGCGACCTCAGCTTCGGCACGGTGCTGCCCGGGATTCCGACCTCGGTGTCGGTGCTCGACGTGCATCAGGCCGGACTGTTCGAAATCCAGGGTCCCTCGGATGCCAGCGTGCGCGTCGACTTCCTGCTCCCGACGGCTCTCACCAGTGAGGAGGGCGCGACGCTTCCCATCGCCTTCGGCCACAGCGACGGCTATGCGGACTTCAGCCACGGGCACCCGCGGCGCAGCCGCACCTTCGACCCCCACCGGCCGGTGATCGGCACGCTCGGGCCGAACGGGCACCTGTTCGTGTGGCTGGGCGGCACGGTCCAGCCGGACCGCGCCCAGGCCCGCGGCCGGTACCGCGCCACGATCGCGCTCACGGTCTACAACCTCGGGAGCTGACGATGCGCCCTCGGATCGCCGCCGCCCTGCGAGTCGCCGTCAGCGCCGGCGCCGTCGCGATCCTCCTGCCGGCGGCTATCGAGGCGGTCTACGTGTCGCCGACCGCCGTGTTCATGGACGACCGCGCGCCGTCGACCCAAGTCACCATCGGCAACGCCTCCGACAGCGCCGAGGAGGCGACCGTCGAGATCCGCTTTGGGTTCCCCGACGCCGACTCCGCCGGCACGCCGTTCGTCCGGATGATCGACGACCCCGACAGCACCATGCCCTCCGCTGCCGACTGGGTCCGCGCGTTCCCGCAGCGCGTGCTGCTCCCGCCCAAGTCCCAGCAGATCGTGCGGCTGCTGGCACAGCCTCCCGCGGGACTGCGCGACGGCGAGTACTGGGCGCGGCTCATCGTCACCGGCCAGCGCGCCAGCCCGCAGGTCGCGGGCGCCGACACGGTGGTGCGGGCCGGCCTGAACCTCGTCATCCGGCTCGTGGCCTCGGTGAGCTTCCGGAAAGGCGGCGTCTCCACCGGCGTGGCGGTCAGCGACCTCACGGCCGAGGCGGAGGGCGACTCCCTCACGGTGTGGTCGCACCTCGAGCGCCGCGGCAACGCCGCCTACCTCGGCACGGTGGACTTCGAGCTGGTGAACGCGGCCGGCGCCACGGTGCGGAGCTGGTCGAGCACCCTGGCCGTGTACGTCCCCATGCGGCGGCGGTTCTCCTTCCCGCTCGACTCGATCGCCCCCGGCGACTACCGGGTGCGCATGCGGCTCCGCGCCGAGCGGCCGGACCTGCCCGCGGAGCGGGTGCTCAAGGTCCCCACCGTGACCGACTCGGTGCCGCTCCGGATCGGGTGACCGCACGGTGAACGCGGCGCCGCCCTTCACGCCACGCGCGGACCGTTCGCGCCGACCCCTGCGGCTGGCGCTTGCGGCGTCGCTCGCGCTGCTCTGGGGAGCGGCGGCGCCGCCCGCCCGGGCGCAGCTGGCCTCGCGCAGCACGGCGACCATCCTCCGGGGCGGCCCCGGGGGAGGGCGCGACAGCACCTACGACGAGGGTCCGATCCAGCTGAACATCGAGAACGGGCCGACCGACGTCGTGCTGGCGCTGATGTTCAACGACGCCGTGCTGCTGCCGCTCCACCACTACCTCGACATGGCGGAGATTCGCGTCGAGGCGTTCGTCCTGCACGATTCCGTGGTCGCGATGCTGGAGCCGAGGCACGTCCCCCTGCTCTTCCGGCCGGGGGCGCACGTGCTGGTCCTCGGCGCCGACTCGGTGCCGTACGACACGCTCGACGTCGCCTGGTCGGACGGGGACCTGTACGTCGCCACGGGCCTGCTGGACCGGCTGCTCGGCACCGCCACGTTGTGGGATTCCGTGGCCGTGTCGGCCACCGTCGGGCATACGGCGGGCCTCCCCGTCGTCCAGCGCATCCGGCGCGACCGCCGCCGCCAGCTGCTCGTGACGCCCACGGCGGCCGCGCAGGTGCTCGACGTCGCGCTCAGGCAGCGGGTGGTGGACGGCGCGGTCTTCACCTGGTCGCTCACGGCCGCCACCAGCGGGCCCACCAACCAGCTGGCGGCGGACCTCGGCTTCGGCACCGGGCTCCTGGGCGGCAGCGCCGAGGTGCGGCCGCAGCTGTGGGATGACCACGGCGCGTCCAGTGCGCAGCTGCAGGCGTCGTGGACCCGCGCCTGGACGGACTCGCCGTGGATCCGGCAGGTGCGGCTGGGTGACGTCCAGACCAACGGGCTGCGGTCGATGCTGGTGGAGGGGGCCGTGATCACCAACGCCCCGTTCATCCGCTCCTCGCAGTTCGACCTCGAGCCGATCGTGAGCAACGTCCCCGCCGGATGGGAGGCGGAGCTGTACGACGGCGGGAGGCTCGTGGGCGTGTCGGAGACGAACGCGGCGGGAGCGTTCTACGTCCCGCTCCAGCTGCGCTACGGCGAGAATCCGTTCAACCTCGTCCTCTACGGCCCCGCCGGAGAGGTCGTCCAGCAGAAGCGCACCATCCGCGTCCCCATCAGCCGCCTGCCGGAGGGCCAGCTCGAGTACGCGTTCGCCCTCGGGCGGTGCCAGTACGACCCCTGCGACGGGCTGGTCAGCAGCGACGTGCGGTACGGCCTGTCGAGTCACGTGACGCTGCAGGGCGGGGCCGACGGCTTCTTCCAGGGCGCGCGCGGCGCGTTGTGGCAGCCGTATGCGGTGCTGTCCGCCGCGCCCGCCGCGGCGCTCGGGCTGACCGGCGAGGCGGTGGTGAACGGGCACCTGCGCGGGTCCGCGGACTACGAGCCGAACGAGGACCTGCACGCCAGCGCCACCTGGACGCGCTACTCGCAGGCGGGGGCGGTCTACAGCGGCGCCGCAGCCGCCGGCACGGAGACGGACGCGTCGCTGTTCTGGCGTCCGGGATGGATGCACGGCGCCCTGTACCTCTCGGGCACCGGCATGCTCACCAGCAGCGCGGGCGTCCAGCAGGGCGTCGAGCGCCTCGCGGCCACGACCCAGGTGGGGCTGATCCGGTACTCGCTCGGCGTCCTGTACAGCAAGCTGTACCAGGGCGCCGCGGGCGACAGCTCGGGCCTGGCCTTCGACGCGAGCGCCGACGCCATGCTGCTCGGACCGTGGCCGTGGCTCAGGGGCTCGACGGTCGAGGGCCAGCTGGCGGTCGAGCCGGCGCGCGGGCTGACGGCGCTGCGGGCGAGCCTCGGGCACCGCCTCTCGCGGCTGCTCCGCCTCGACGCGGCGCTCGGCTGGTTCCGGAGCGGCGGCGTCACGCTCGAGCTGGGCCTGACCACGGCGACGCCGGGTCCGCGCCTGGGCACCCGCAGCCGGCTGGCGACGGCGACCGGCTCGAGCGCGCTGACGTACGCGTCCGGCTCGGTGGCGTGGGATCCGCGCTCCCGCCTCGTCAAGGCGAGCGACGCGGCGGCGCTCGACCGCGCCGGCGTCTCGGGCGTCCTGTTCCGCGACGACAACGGCAACGGCAGGCAGGACCCCGGCGAGCCCGGCCTGGCCGGGATCCCGATCCGCGTCGGCGGCTTGGCGGCCGTGACGGATTCACTGGGCCACTTCGCCGTGTGGGGGCTGTTCCCCTCCGAGCCCGTGCAGATCGACGTGGACACGCTGCAGCTGCCCGACCCGCACATGATCCTGCCCGCGCCCGTCATCCGGGTGCGCCCGACGCCGAACGCGTTCGGCGCCGTGGCACTGCCGGTCGTGGTCGGGGCAGAGATCTCCGGCTTCGTCGTGATGGGCGAGGAGCCGGTCCCGGGCGTGCCGGTCGTCCTGCGCGACCTCAACAGCGGCAAGGAGATCACGGTCGTCACGTTCGCCAACGGCGGCTTCTACCGGGCCGCGGTGCCGCCCGGCGAATACGAGGTCACGCTGCCGGACGCGGTGCTCGACCGGCTGAACGCGTACGCGCCGCCGCTGCCGATCTCGATTCCGCCGGGACCGGGCGACAAGCCCTGGTACCAGGACCTCCAGCTCACCCTGCAGCCGCGCCAGTGAGGGCGCGCCGGCAGGGCCCGCAGGGGGTGTCGCGCGGAAGGTGCGTGCGCCATAATGCAGTGATGCGCGCACCGATGGGTCGTCCGATCCCGGGTCCGCACGGAGCCTGAGCAGTGCCCATCCAGGGGAACCTCGAGGAAGCGGGCCTGGCCGACGTGCTCCAGCTGCTGGCGCTGGGGCGGAAGAGCGGCTGTCTGACCCTGGTCGACGGCGAGATGCAGGGGCACATCTACCTCGACGTGGGCCGGGTCAGCTACGCCACGGTCGCCAACCGCCTCGACCGGCTCGGCGACATGCTGGTGCGCAGCGGCCGCATCACCCAGCAGCAGCTCGACTCCGCCGTCGACGAGCAGCGCCGCAGCAGCAAGCGCCAGATCGGCCGTATCCTCGTCGATTCGGGCCGCATCGATCGCGGCGAGCTGGAGCGGTTCATCAAGCTGCAGGTGGAGCAGGCGGTGTATTTCCTGTTCACCTGGAAGCAGGGCAACTTCACCTTCACGACCGACCGACTGCCCCCGCACCAGCCGCTGCTCGTCTCGCTCGACGTCGAGGGCCTGCTGCTCGAAGGCGCGCGGCAGGTGGACGAGTGGAGCCAGATCGAGAAGAAGATCCCGTCGTTCGACCTCATCTACCGGTGCATCCGGGACAAGCTCGGCGCGACCGCCGAGAGCCTGACCGACGAGCAGAAGCGCATCCTGCCGCTGCTCGACGGCTCGCGCGAGCTGACGGCGATCGTCGAGGAGACGGCGCTGAGCGAGTTCGAGGTGGGCAAGGCGCTGTACGGCCTGGTGACGGCGGGCATCGTGCACCTGGTCGAACGCCGCTCGCACATCCGGCACCTGGAATACCGCGACCTGCTGGCCTACGTGGTCCGCGAGGCGGAGTTCGCCGACCCCGTGCTGCGCAAGGAGGCCGCGCGCCACATCGTCGACTGCGCGCAGTGCGCCGAGCGGCTCCGGACCATTCACGTCCGCCAGACCGCCGGCGTCGACGCCGCCGCCATCGAGGAGCAGGCCGAAGCCGAGGCGCCGGCGGTGGCTCCGCCGCAGGCCGTGGCGCATCGCGCGACCGGCGCGCTGCGCGCGGTGGCCGGCGGCGCGGCCGTCCCGCCCACGATTCAACGGGCCGCGGTGCCGCATCCGGCGCCGGATCGGTCGTTCGCGGACCGCCGGGCGGGGCGCGAGCGGCGCGTGGGCCACGACCGGCGCGGCGTGGAACGGCGGGCGGGTCCGGATCGGCGCCGGGCCGTGGGCCTGGCGCCCGTGCCGCCCAACATGGAGCGGCGGCAGGCGCCGCGCCGCGCGGCGGACCGCCGGAGCGCGCCGTCGCGCGACCGCCGCACCTCCGAGCCGGCGATCCGGCCGGGCGACGCCGCGGCGACCGCGCCGGGGCCGTCCACCGGCCGCGGCGGGCCACGCCGGGGAGAGTTCACGCCGCGGCGCGACATCGAGCCGGTGCCGGGGGCGCCGCAGCACGGCGACAACGGTGCCGGCCGCGTGGCCGCATCGGGCGACGCCACGGCGGCGGCAGAGGCCCAGCCCGCTCCGGTCGCGGCCGCGGCCGGCGCCGCCGAGGCGAAGCCGACGACGCCGGAAGCCGCGCCGCCCGCGGCCCCGCCGGCCCAGGGCTCGGAGGTGCAGGCGATCGATCTGGCCTGGCTGGTCACGCCGGACCAGTCGCTGGAGATGATTCGTGGCGCGCGGGCCCAGGCTCGCGCCGTGCCACCCGCGGCCGGCGGCGCCGCACCGGCGGCCGGAGCGGGCGCCTCGGCGGCGGCCGGGTCCGGCGCCGCTCCTGCCGGCGGACCGGGCGTGGCGCAGACGAGAGCCACCGACGCGCCGGGCGCGCGGCCGCCCATCGAGCGGCGCGCGACGACCGCCGGCGTGCGCATGGCCACCGGCCCGGCACCGGACGGCTCCGCGCTGCGGGCCGAGTCGCGCAAGCTCGAGCGGTTCCGCGCCGGAGCCGACGTCGGCGCTGAGGCCGGCAAGCCGTCGCCGGCGGTGCGCCAGGCTTTCCCGCTGCGCTCGCTCGCCATCGCGGCGGTCATCGCCGTCGTCGCCCTCGTCGGGTACGTGGCGGGCCGGATCGCCAAGGGCGGCCGCGCGCCGCGCCTCAGCGACGTCGCCGACGTTCAGAGCCTCGCGCAGGCGGCGGCGCCGCCGGCACAGCCGGCGCCCGTGCCTGCCACGCCCGCGCCGGCGCAGACGCCGCGGGCGACCACGCACCCCGCGCCCGCCCAGACCACGGCGGCGCCGCCGCGGTCGTCGAGACCGGCGCCCGTCCGGACGGCCGCAGCCTCGCCGCGGCCCGTCACGCCGGCCGCGCCGCCGGTGGTCGCGCCGCCGGCCCCGCAGCCGGCTCCCACCGTCGGCATCGTGCGCGGGGTGGTGCACGACGCGGCCGGCGGCGCGATCGCGGGTGCGCGCGTGGCGGTGCGGGGCACCGCGCTCTCGGCCGTGGCGGACGGGTCGGGCGCGTTCGAGATCCGGGACGTTCCGCCCGGAGCGGCAGCCCTGCAGGCGAGCGCCGACGGGTACATGCCGGGCGGCGCCCAGGCGCAGGTGACGGCGGGAGGCACGGTCGCGGCGGACGTGACCATGAACCGCGTTCCGCCAAGGGTGGCGGTCACGTGCGGCGCCGATCGCGAGCTGGCCGCGGGCGGCTGGGCGCCGATCGACCGTGCGGCCGCGACCTCGACGCTGGGCGGCACGCTCGGCGCCATTCCGGGGCTCTCGATCGAGAGCATCACGGCGTCGACCTCGGGGCCGCGCACGCGCGTGCGGGTGGCGCAGGTGACGGCGGGGTGCGAGCGGATCGTGCTCACCGAGACGCGGGCGGGAGCCAACGTGCGGGGCGGCACCGGACCGGCCGTGGTGACCGCGCTGCGCGTGATGCCGGCATCCGAGGCGTACCCGTACGCCACGGGCTCGGCGAGCTTCGGCAACATCCTGGTGACGGTGAAGACCGGCATGTCGGCGGACTCGCTGCGTCCGTTGCTCAGCCGGCTGAACGAGATCTCCGAAGGCCAGTAGCCGCGCGTCCCCGCGCGGGGCCGCGGGGCGTCACGGTCGTCGCGCCGCCTCGGTCACCTCCCGCACGATGTCGTCCGCCGTCCTCCCCGCGGCCTCCGCGTGGAAGTTGACGACGATCCGGTGGCGCAGGACCGCGAGCGCGACCGCGTCGAGGTCCTCGAGGTCCGCCATCGGACGCCCGTCCATCGCCGCCCGCGCCTTGGCGCCGAGCACCAGGAACTGCGAGGCGCGCGGTCCGGCGCCCCAGGCCACGTAGGCCTTCACCGCCGCGGGCGCGGCCGCGTCGGGGGGGCGCGTCATCCGCGCCAGCTTCACGGCGGCCTGCACGACGACCTTGGGCGCGGGGACCCGGCGCACCAGGCCCATCAGCTCGAGCAGCTCGTCGCCGGAGAGCACGGGCGCGAGCGCGGTCGCCGCGTCGCCCGTGGTCCACTCGACGATCTGCTCCTCCTCCTCGCGCGACGGGTACTCGACGTGCAGCTCGAACATGAACCGGTCGAGCTGGGCCTCGGGCAGCGGATAGGTGCCCTCCTGCTCGATCGGGTTCTGGGTGGCCAGGACGAAGAACGGCTCGGCCAGCCGGTAGGTCTGGCTCGCCACCGTCACGGCGTGCTCCTGCATCGCCTGCAGCAGGGCGGCCTGCGTCTTGGGCGGCGTGCGGTTGATCTCGTCGGCGAGCACGATGTTGCCGAACAGCGGGCCCGGCACGAACCGGAACGCGCGACCGCCGGTCGTCCGGTCCTCCTCGATCACCTCGGTGCCGGTGATGTCGCTCGGCATCAGGTCGGGCGTGAACTGGATCCGCGAGAACTTCAGGTGCAGCGCCTCCGCCACCGACGCCACCATCATCGTCTTGGCGAGCCCCGGCACGCCCACCAGCAGCGCGTGGCCGCCGGAGAGGAGCGCGGCGAGCATGCCGTCGAGCACGTCGCGCTGGCCGACGATCCGCCGTCCGACCTGCTCGAGGAGGCGGGTGCGCGCCGCGGCGAGGCGCTCGAGCAGCTCGACGTCGCGCTCGCCCCGGCCGGGAAACGGAAGCGTGCTCATGGACGGAGGTTACCCCGCCGACGGCTCGCGGGTCAATTCGCGCCGCGGCCGGGGACGGGTATCCCGAAATGGGGACTGACTTTGCGGCGCTTTTCACAAGGGCTATATTTCCGCCGCCCGAATGGCCCTGGAACCGGACGAGAGCCCTGAAGGCCGCGGCTTCGGTGCGGGCTACGCGATCGTGGCGGCCGGGTTCCAGCTGGCCTTCGCCGTCCTGCTGTTCCTCGGCGCCGGCGTGCTGGTGGACCGCTGGCTGCACACGCGGCCGATCTTCACCGTGATCGGCGTGCTGGTGGGCCTGGCGGGCGGCATGTACGCCTTCATCGCGCGCGTGCTGGCCGAGTCGCCCGGAGGCGCGCGGCGCGGACGAGGTCCGGGGGGCGAGCCGTGAGCTGGATGGCCCGGATGGCGGTCCTCGGCGCGGCCGCGGAGCTGGTCGTGGCGGCCGTGGCGGCGATCGAGGCCGGGGTGCCGGGGATCGCGGCGGCGCTGGTCGGCGGCGGCGTGGCGACGGCGGCGCAGGTGGCTGCGGTGGCGCTGCTCCGGCCGGGGATGACGGCGGGCACGCCGGAGTTCGTGCGGCGCTGGGCGTCCGGCATCGCGATCCGCGGCGGCAGCGTGGTCGTGCTGGCCGTCCTGGTGCTGGCGACCCGGGGGGTGCTGCCCCCGCTGTGGACGGCGCTGGGATTCCTCGCGGTGCTGCTGACGCTCCTCTACGCGGAGACACGGTTCCTCGAATGATGCAGACGCCCGACATCGGACGGATGATCCTGGAGCGCACGGGGGACGCGCACCAGATCGACATCCCGTTCGGGGAATGGCTCGGCGTCGGTCCGATCCACCTGCCCACGGGCTGGATCGTCACCGTCGGCGGCAAGGCGATCGATCTCTCGCCGACGCGCAACGTCGTCTTCATGGCGCTCGCGGCCCTGCTGGTCTGGCTCACGGTGGTCGTCGCGGCCCGGGCCCTGAGCCGCCAGCGGGCGACGGGCAGCGGCGCGCCGCGCGGCGTCGCGGCGATGATCGAGGCGACGTGCCTGTTCATCCGTGACGACGTGGCCATCGCCAGCATCGGCCACAAGAACGGGGCGAAGTTCGCGCCGTACATCCTCACCCTGTTCTGGTTCATCCTCTACTGCAACCTGCTGGGCCTGGTCCCGTACGGGGAGAAACCGACGGGCAGCTTCATGGTGACCGGCGCGCTGGCCCTCACGGCCCTGCTGACGATCGAGATCTCGGGCCTGGTGGCGCTGGGGCCGAAGGGGTACCTGAAGACGATCGTGTTCACGCCGCCGGGCACGACCGGCATCACGGCGGTGCTGTTGACCGCGGTCATGACGCCGATCGAGATCATCGGCAAGATGGTCAAGCCGTTCGCGCTGATGCTCCGTCTGTTCGCCAACATGGCGGCGGGGCACTTCGTCATGCTGTCGCTGCTGTCACTGATCTTCCTGTTCGGCAACATCCACGTCTTCCGCTGGGCCATCGCCGGCGGGTCGGTGGCGTTCGTGCTGTTCATGATGGCGATCGAGCTGCTGGTGGCCTTCATTCAGGCGTACGTCTTCGCGCTGCTGACGTCCACGTTCATCGGGCTGATGCAGCACGAGCACTAGGCGCCGTTCACATCCGTCGGGAGGAAGGGACCGATGTTCATGATGCAAGCCGTCGCGGACGCGGCCGCGGTCGCGAAGAACACCAACGCGCTGCTCGGCGCCGGCCTGGGGCTCGGCCTGGCGGTGATCGGCGCCGGACTCGGGATCGGTCGCATCGGCGGCCAGGCGGTCGAGGCGATCGCGCGGCAGCCCGAGGCGTCGGCCGACATCCGTGGCGCGATGATCCTGACGGCGGCGCTGGTCGAAGGCGTCGCGCTGGCGGCGGTGGTGTTCGCGCTCCTGTTCAAGGTGCTGTGATGCCGGCCTTCGGCCTGCTCCTGCAGGCGGCGGAGGCGGCGCCCCGGGGGCCGTTCACGATCGACCCGGGCGTCTCCTTCTGGACGATCGTCATCTTCGGCATCCTGTTCGGCCTGCTGGCCTGGAAGGGCTGGCCGGCCCTCCTCAAGACGGTGGAGGAGCGCGAGCGGCGGATCGCCGCGCAGATCGCGGCCGCCGAGCAGGCCAACCAGGACGCGCAGCGCGTGCTGGCCGACTACCAGCAGAAGCTGGCCCGCGCGCAGGGCGAGGCGCAGGACGTGCTGGCCGCCGGCCGGCAGGCCGCGGAGAAGGCGCGGGAGGAGATCCTGGCGCGGGCGCGCGCCGAGCACGAGGAGCTGATCGCGCGGGCGCGCCGCGAGATCGCGGCCGAGCGCGAGAAGGCGCTCGCCGAGCTCCGGGGCGAAGCGGTGGAGCTGTCGCTGGCGGCAGCCAGCAAGGTGCTGGAGCGGAACCTCGACAGCGAGGCCGACCGGCGCCTGGTGCGCGACTACCTCGACAGCCTGCACAGCTCGCGCACGTGAGAGACACCACCGTCGCGCGCAACTACGCGGAGGCGCTGCTGGCCACCGCGCGGCGCCACGACGTGGTGGAGCGGTGCGGCGAGCTGCTCGACGCCGTGGCCGGCGTGCTGGCGGGCGATCCGGCGCTGCGCGGCGTGTTCATGTCGCCGCGGATCGCGAAGGCGGCCAAGCAGCGCCTGGTCGAGCGGGCGCTCCGCCGCGTCGCGCCCGCCCCGTTCGTCCGCTTCCTGCAGGCGATCGTGCAGCGCAGCCGGCAGGGGATGATCGGGGAGATCGCCGCGGAGTACGAGCGGCTGGTGGACGCGCACCTCGGCCGCGTCCACGCGGTCGTGGCCACGGCGCGTCCCGCCGATGCCGCGCTCCAGAAGGCCGTCACCGAGCGCCTCGAGAAGGTGTTCGGCCGGACGGTGCGGGCCCATTTCCGCGCCGACCCCGCGCTGCTGGGCGGCGTCGTGGTCCGCTCGGGCGACCGGGTGTTCGACGGATCGCTGCGCCGCAAGCTGGGCCTGCTCCGCCAGCGGATGCTGCACGCGCGTCTGGGCGGCGGCGACCGCGCGAGGTAAGCTTCCCGGGTGTACGCGGTCCTGGCCGTCGCCGGCCCCCCGGTCCCCCAGTCCGATGCTCCGCGCCCGCATGCCCCCGCGGGGGCGGCCCCTTCCCGCCGATGAGCGGCGGGGACGAGGCGGTCGGCCGGCGCGGCTTCCTGTCCGAAGCGCTGAAGCTGATGGTCGGCCAGGCGGGAAGCCTCCTGGCCGAGCGCTACGCCCCGCGGAGGCATTTCCGGCCGCCCGGCGCGATCAGCGAGCCGGCCTTCCTCGCGGCCTGCACGCGCTGCGGGTACTGCCTCGAGGCCTGTCCCGTGGACGCGATCGTGAGCGCGCCCGCCGGCGCGGGCCTCGCGGCGGCCACGCCGATCATCGAGCCGTCGGTCCAGCCGTGCATCGCCTGCGAGGGCATGTTCTGCGCCGCAGTCTGCCCCACCGGCGCGCTGGTGCCGCCCGTGGACGGCTGGGCGAGCGAGCGGATGGGGGTGCTCGCCCTCGATCGCGGGCGCTGCATCGCGTTCCAGGACATCGAGTGCGGCGTCTGCGCCCGGGTGTGCCCGGTCGGGGCCGCGGCGCTCGACCTCGACGAGCGGGGGCGGCCGGTGATCGGCGCCGCGTGCGTGGGCTGCGGCATCTGCGTCCGCGCCTGCGTCACCACCCCGTCGTCGTTCACCCTGTCGCTGCCGGAGGGCGCGTGACGGAGCACCCGCACCGCTTCGAGCCGAAGCGGGTGAGCAAGCCCTGGGGCTACGAGATCCACTGGGCGGTCACGGACCGCTACGTGGGCAAGCTGCTCCACATCGAGGCGGGCCAGCTGCTCAGCCTCCAGTACCACGAGCGCAAGGACGAGTCCATCTACGTGCTCCGCGGGCGGATGATCTTCCGCTACCGGGACGACGCGGGCCAGCTGGCGGAGCGGGAGATGATCGCCGGCGAGGCGCAGCGCGTGCCCACCGGGCTGGTGCACCAGTTCGAGGCGCTCGAGCACACCGACGTGCTCGAGGCCTCCACCCCACACCTGGACGACGTGGTCCGCCTCCAGGACCGCTACGGGAGGGCTTAGCGTGCAGGTCATCATTCCGCTGGCCGGCAAGGGGACGCGGCTGCGGCCCCACACCCACACGGTGCCCAAGCCGCTGATCCGGGTCGCGGGCCGGCCGGTGATGGACTGGGTCATGGACCGGCTCGACGGCCTCGACGTCGAGGAGCTCATCTTCATCACCGGGCACCTCAAGGAGCAGGTCGAAGCGTACGCGCGCCGGCGCTATCCCATCCCGTCGCGGTTCATCGAGCAGAAGGTGCAGGACGGGACCGCGGGCGCGATCCACCTGGCGCGGCCGCACGTGCACGGCCCCGTGATGATCATCTTCGTGGACACCGTGTTCGACGCCGACCTCGCGCTGGCCGCCCGCGGCAGCGACGACGGGATCATCTGGGCGAAGGAGGTCGAGGACTACCAGCGGTTCGGCGTGGTCGTGACCGACGCCCGGGGCTACATGACGAGGATCGTCGAGAAGCCCCGCGAGCCCATCTCGAAGTTGGCGAACATCGGCCTGTACTTCGTGCGGGCCGTGGACCAGATGTGGCAGGGCATCGACCACGTGCTGGCCGCGCCCCAGAACAAGGGCGAGTGGTTCCTCACCGACGCGTTCCAGTGGATGATCGAGCGCGGCGCGCGCATCAAGACCGCCGAGGTCGCGGGCTGGTACGACTGCGGGACCGTGGCGACCACGCTCGAGACCAACCGGGTACTCCTGGAACGACAGCTGCGAGACGCCAAGGTGCGAGGCAAGCCGGGGCGGGACCCGGCCGCGCGTCACCTGCCGGCGTCGGCGAAGATCGTCGAGCCCTGCTACATCGAGGACGGCGTCACCATCGAGCGCTCGACGGTGGGTCCGTTCGCCTCGATCGAGGCGGGCACGGTCGTCCGCGACAGCACGGTGCAGAACGCGATCGTGGGGCGGAACTGCCGCCTGGAACGCGTCCGCCTGGACGGCGCGATCCTCGGCGAGGAAGTGGTGGTGCAGGGGCTCGCCGGCTCGGCGTCCCTCGGCGCGCACTCGGAGGTGCGGGCCAGCTAGACGTACCTCGCCATCGCGAGGTCCACGATGTCGCGCATCAGGTCGGTGTAGGTGCGGCCCGACTCGCGCGCGGCCATCGCGAATTCGGCCCCCGAGCTGAGCCACGGGTTCGGGTTGGCCTCCAGCACGTAGATCTCGCCCTTGGCCGTCAGGCGCATGTCGACGCGGCCGTAGTCGCGCAGCTTCAGCGCCTGGTACGCGGCGACCGCCTTCTCCTGGATCTTCTCGACGGTCTTCTCGTCGAGGTCCTTCACCACCCGCGAGCGCGTCTTGCGGAAGCCCTCCGAGTCCTTCTCCCACTTCACGTCGGTGCCGGCGATGCGGGGCGTGCCCTCGGGCAGCCGGGAGAGGTCCAGCTCCACCAGGGGCAGGGCCTCCGGCTTCGCCTCGCCGAGGATCGCGGCGTAGATCTCGCGGCCCTCGATGTACTCCTCGATCAGCGCCGGCGAGTCGAACTCGTCGTGGATGTAGTGGATCTTCTCCATCAGCTCCTTGACGCTCTCGACCACCGAGGTCGCGTCGATGCCGATCGAGCCGTCCTCCGACAGCGGCTTGACGATCAGCGGGAACTCGATGTCGTGCGCGTGGTCGAGCCGGCCCTTGTACGAGACGGCGAAGAACGGCGTCCGGATCTTGTGGAAGTGGAACACCTTCTTGGCGAGCGACTTGTCCTGCGCCAGGTACAGCGCGTGCGGGTCGGCGCCGGTGTAGGGCTTGTCGAGCAGCTCGAGGTAGGCGGCGAGGTTCATGTCCTTGGTGTCGTCGCCGGCGTACGACTCGGTGAGGTTGAAGATGAGGTCGGCGCCGGTGCGCGCCACCGCCAGCAGGCTCGGGTCGTGGCCGTCGAGCACGAGGTAGCTGGGCTCGTGGCCGAGCTTGGTGAGGGCGTCGAAGATCTCCTCGCGGTCGAGCTTGGGGCGGCGCGCCCGGCGGCTGGCCTTGCGCTTCCTCGTGCCGCGCGCGGTCGCCTCCTCGGCGACGGCGGTCGGCTCCTCGCCGTCGTCCTCCCAGGTGTCGTAGAGGATCGCGATCTTGAGCCCGGTCCGGGTCATGCGGTCCTCACGGCTGGACGAAGCGCCCGCGGGTCAGGTAGTTCATCGCGAGCGTCGTGGCGTAGGCGGTCATCTCGACCAGCTGCGCGCTCTCGCGCGCCGTCTCCACCGCCAGGCCCAGGGCGGCCACCCGCTGCTCGATGGAGTCGACCAGCGCCCGCACCAGCGGCGGCCGCACGCCCGTCCAGTAGGTCAGCTTGTCCACGATCTGCTTCCGGTGCTCGGCCAGCCAGGGCGCGGCCGGCCGGATGCCGGCGCGCCGCCGCGGCGCCGGCTTGAGCAGGATGTCGACCAGGTCGGCGTCCAGCGCCAGCTCGGCGATGGCCTGCGCCTCGTCGGGCCGGTGCTGCTGGTAGAACTGCTCGACGGTGACGTCCATCTCCTCCACGGTGACGTCGGTGGCGCCCATCGGCCGGACCGGCGCCTGGTCGGCGACCCGGCGCGCGACGCGGTCCACGTAGCGCAGCTTGCGCATCGCCGGCCAGCCCCGGTACTTGCGCCGCCATCCGGACCGCGGCGTGAGCCAGACGGCGAAGGTCTCGGCGAAGTCCTCGTCGGGGTGCTTCTGCGCGTACCAGCCGGCGATGTGGCGGACGAAGCGCCGGTTGAACGGCACCGGCCGGTACCGGTCCTTGTAGGCGCGGCGGAACGGGCCGAACACGGCGCGCCAGTCGTCGCGCTTGTACAGCTCGTAGGCGTAGTTGAACGCGTGGCCGGCCTCGTGACGCAGGTACATCAGGATCTCGCGCTCGTCCTCGAGGTCGTTCATCTGCTTCTCGAGCGCGGCGAGCTTGGGATCGGCGAGGTAGAACGGGATGCCGATCACCGGCTCGCCGGAGGGACAGCCCCACTCGTCGGTGAGGTAGCACGCGGGCCGGAACTGCCGCAGCCCCTTGCGCTCGATCTCGCGGTACAGCGCGTGCACGTACTTCTCGAGCGCCGAGCCCTCGAGCCGCAAGCCCAGCTCCCGGATGGGCCTGCCGAGAAGGTGCTCGACTTCGGCCGGGGTCGTCTCGAATGGCGGCACGGCGCGCGGGTGTCGTTGCCCTACGCTAACAGCCGGACGGGCTCAGAACAATACGCCCGTCGTCATTCCAGCTCGGCGGGAAGGGAATCGGGGAAGTACGCCCGGCCGGCCTCCATCAGGCGCAGGAAGGCGTCGGGGCGCTCGTCGAGCGCGGCGCGCTCGATCTCGGCCAGGCTCTGCTTCACCAGCGCGAACAGGCGCCGGGAGTGCCGGTTGAGCTTCTGGATCTCGTAGTAGAGCTGCGGGTTCTCGCGCGCCAGCTCGGCGGCCGTGCGGGCCTGCTTGTAGAACGTGGTGCCCGCCACGCGGGCCAGCTCGTCGAACGGCCGGCGGCTCGCGGCGAGCGTGGTGAAGAACAGCATCGCCACGAGGTGGCTGAGCCCGAGGACGTACTGCATGTACGCGTCGTGCGCCTCGACCGGGAGGCGCGTGATGGTGAGCGCGGTGTCGGCGAACAGCGCGGCGGCTTCGTCGGCGGCCGCGGCGTTGCCGCAGTCGAGCACCGCCAGCACCCGGCCGCCCAGCGTCTGCACGTCGGGCCCGAACATCGGGTGGAGGCTCGCGACCCTGAGCCCGCGTGCGGCGGCGCCGCGCAGCTCCTCGATGACGTGGCTCTTGAGGCTGAAGATGTCCGCGACCAGGGCCCGCGGGGCGGCGGCGAGGATCCCGCCCAGGGACCGCGCGCCGACCGAGAGCGGCGTCGCGACGATCACGACGTCCGCGCCCGCCACCGCGGCGGCGAGGTCCGTCGCCCGGGCGCAGCCGGGCACGTCGCCGCCGGGATCGAGCGTGGTGACGCGGTGGCCCTGGCCGAGGAAGAACGCGTCCAGCCAGCGCCCCATCCGTCCCGCCCCGCCGACGACGAGGATGCGGCGCCCGGGCTCGGAGGGCGCGGCGAGCGATTCCTCCTGCCGCCGCACCGAGGCGCCGATCAGCACGTGGGCCAGCCGCTCGGCCAGGGAGGGATCGAGGCCGAGGGCCGCGCCGGCGTCGCGGAAGCGCGCCAGCACCTCCGCCTCGGTGCCGAAGCTGCGCACCGGGAGCCCCGCGGCCCGCTTCGCCTCGCCGACGTCGCGCGCCAGCGCGAGCCGGCGCGCCACCAGGGCCACCAGCTCCGCGTCGACCGCCGCGATGCGCTCGCGCAGGGTGGACAGCTCGTCGGTCATCGACGGCGTGCGACGGAGGCCGGTCCGGTCAGCCGGCCGCGAGGCCGGCCGCGGCGCAGGTGACGAGGAGCGCGCGGAACAGGCCCGCGGGCCCGTCCACGTTCTCGTACCACTCGCTCACGAGGTGCGTGTTGCCGCCGCGCCCGCCCGCGCCGAGGGCGATGCCCGGCACGCCGCGGCTGATCGCGACGTTGGCGTCGGTGGAGGCGGCGGCGAGGTCGGGGGTGTGGCCGACGGTGCGCGTGGCGGCGACCGCGCCCTGCACGAGGGCGTGGCCGGCGTCGGTGACGCCGCTCGGCCGGGTGCCGAGCGGCACGATCTGGAGGGTCAGGGGCGCGGTCCCCGGGGTGCGGCGCCGGTTCGCGCCGTCGAGCGCGCGGGCGAGTGCTTCCGTCGCGGCGCCGTAGAGGGCGTCGAGGGCGACCTCGCTCTCGGAGCGCAGGTCGACCTCGAGCCAGGCCTCCTGCGGAATCGTGTTGAGCCCGGAGCCGCCCCCGATGCGGACCACGCTCCCCGTGGTCCGCGGCGCCGCGGGCAGCGGCAGCTCGCCGATGGCCGCGGACGCCAGGCCGACCGCGTGCACCGGGTTCGCCACGCCGAACGCCGCCCACGAGTGCCCGCCCGGCCCGCGATACACGGCGCGCAGCCTGCGGGAGCCGAGCGCGCGGTGCACGATGCGCTCGATGCCGGCACCGTCCAGGGCGATGAAGGCGGTGGGCCGGAAGTCGGCGCCGGCGAACAGGTGCCGCGCGCCCGCGAGGTCCCCGGCGCCCTCCTCGCCCGTGGTCGCGACGAAGGTCACGGGCGTCGGCGGCCGGAGCCCCGCGTGCCGGAACGCGCCGGCCAGCGCGAGCAGGCCGGCGAGGCCGCGCGCGTTGTCGCTGATCCCCGGGCCGATGAAGCGCGCGCCGTGCTGGCGCACCGTGAGGTCGGTCTCCTCGGGAAAGACCGTGTCGAGGTGCGCGGCGATCACCACGCCCGCGGACGTGCCGTCGCCGCCCCAGCGACCGACCAAGTTTCCCGCGGCGTCGCGTCGCACGTTGTCGATGCCGACCTCGGCGAGCTTCCCGGCGACCACGTCCGCGCGCTGGCGCTCGTTGCCGGTGGGCGCCGGGATCGCGGCGATGGCGCGCTGCCAGGCGAGCGTCTCGCCGTCCTGGCGCTCGAGCCAGGCGCGCGCCTGGCGGACCTCGGGCCGCGCGGCGATGGCCTCGACGGGATGCGTCACGCGCGGAGGCTAACCGGCGCCGCGGGCGGTCGCAAGCGCGCTTGACGCCCCGGAGGCGGCGGGCAAGACTGTACCAGTGTCCGCGAGATTGCTCGACTCCGATCCCGGTCGCGGCCGGACCACGGGCCGCCGGGCTCCGCCGCCGGGCCGGGGCGGCTGACGTGGCGCCGCCCGACTATCGCGAGCTCGTCCGGTCCTACCTCGATCTCCGCTGGCAGCTCGATCCCGTGGCGGCGACCCAGGCCGGCGTCGCCGCGCACGACGGGCGCCTCGGCGCGTTCTCCAAGCCGCTGGTCAAGCAGGGCATCGCCGCGCTGAAGGCGATGGCGTCGGCGTTCGAGTACTGCGAGACCGGCTCGCTGCACGACGAGGTGGACCAGACGGCCGTCCTGAACGACCTTCGCCTCGCGATCGCGCGGCTGGAGAAGGAAAAGCCCCACGAGCTGAACCCCGAGTTCCACCTCTCCCACCTGTTCGACGGCCTGTTCTCGCTGCTGCTGCGGCGCGACCGGGCGCCGGAGGAACGGGGGCGGGCGCTGGCGGAGCGGCTCGCCGACGCCCCGCGCTTCCTCAAGGACGCGCGCGCCACCCTCGGCCGGCCCGCGCGGGTGTTCACGGAGACGGCCCTGGCGGTCGCGGCGGGCGGACGCGCGCTGTTCGACGACGCCATCCCCGAGTTCGTGGCGGGCCTGGCCCCGGCCACGCGCGCGGCGGCCCTCGAAGCCCTCGCGGCCGCCCGGAAGGAGATGGAGGAGTTCGTGGCGTTCCTGGGCGGCGAGCTCGCGGACCGCTCCGACGCCGACTTCGCCATCGGCCGCGTGCAGTTCGACTTCCGGCTCCACTACGGTCATGCGCTGCGGGAGACGGCGCCCGAGCTGCAGCGGTACGGCGAAGCGCTCATCCAGGAGGCGGAGTGCGAGCTGGAGCGGCGCGCCGAGGCGCTCGCGCCGGGCGTGCCGTGGCGCGCGCTGGTCGAGCGGCTGCGCCGCGACCACCCGGCGCGGGGCAACCCCGTCGAGACGTACGCCGGCGAGATGGAGCGCTCGCGGCGCTTCGTGGTCGAGCGCGGGCTCGCCAGCGTGCCCGCGGGGGCGCTCGAGGTGGTGGCCACCCCGTCGTTCATGCGGCCGCTCATCGCCTTCGCCGCGTACGACCCGCCGGGCGCGTTCGCCGAGGACCGCACCGGCTGGTTCTACGTCTCCGTGCCGGGCGCGGGCCGCGCGGGGGACCACAGCCAGCACGAGGTGACGCTCACCGCCCTCCACGAGGGCTTCCCGGGCCACCACCTGCAGCACCTGGTCGCCCAGGCGCAGCCCTCGCCGGTGCGCCGCGTCGTGTGGACGCCGCTCAGCGTCGAGGGGTGGGCGCTCTACTGCGAGGAGATGATGGGGGAGGAGGGCTACTTCGCGAGCGCCGAGGACGCCTTCTTCCAGCGGCTGCACCTGCTGTGGCGCGCGGTGCGCGTGGTCCTCGACGTGAAGCTGCACACCGCGGGCATGACGGCCGAGCAGGCGATCCGCGAGCTGATGGACCGGCTCGGCCTGGCGCGGGAGAGCGCCGAGGCGGAGGTGCGGCGGTACTGCGCCAACCCCGCGACCCCGCTGTGCTACGCGGTCGGCCGCCGGGAGCTGCTGCGGCTGCGCGAGGCGTGGCGCCAGCGCGCGGGGACCGGCGCCTCGCTGCGCCGGTTCCACGACGAGGTGCTGTCGTACGGCGGGCTGCCGGTGTCGCTGATGAGGTGGGGAATGGGGCTCGGTGAAGCGTGAGAGGTGAGGGGTGAGACGTTCCAGTGAGAGGTGAGAGGGGCGACGGCGTGAGAGGGGAGCGTCTCACCTCTATCGCGGCCCTGGCACTCAGCAGCAGCGGGTCACGCCACCCCCGAACCGCCGCCTGACGAACTCAGCGTAGTGCTCGCGCGGTGAGAGGGGCGGCTCGTGCGGATGGCACGCGGCGTGGTGCTCCAGGTAGCGCGCGTAGTCCGGCGCACCCACGATCTGGCGCAGCGCCCTGAGGAAGCGCTCCAGGGGCCGGCGCGGGCCCACCTAGTCTCCCTCCGCGTACGCGGACCGGACGAACGGCGCCTCGTGCACTTCGGCGGCCTTCCGCTTCGAGAGCACCAGCCACCACTCGCGGGCCGACGCCGCGATCACGACCAGCACCACGGCCATGAAGGCCAGGGCCAGCACGGCGTCGAGCCGGTCGTTGAAGATCAGGCGGGCGGCGTTCGCGCTGCCGGGGCCGCCCGCGACCAGGCGCGCGTGTGACAGGAAGCCGAGGCGCGGGTCGGAGGCGAACACCTTCTGCCAGCCGGCCGTCAGCGTCACGGCCGCGAGCCACACCAACGGCACGATGGTGGTCCACGCGTAGCGCTGCCGTCCCAGCTTGACGAGGACCGTCGTTCCGACGCACAGCGCGACCGCGGCCAGCAGCTGGTTGGCGATGCCGAACAGCGGCCACAGCGAGTTGATCCCGCCCAGGGGATCCACCACGCCCTGGTAGAGGAAGTAGCCCCACCCGGCCACGATCAGCGCGCTGGCGGCCAGGATGCTCGGGTACCAGGACGTGCGGCCGAACGGCTTCCACACGTGCCCGCCGAGCTCCTGCAGCATGAAGCGGCCGACCCGCGTCCCCGCGTCCACCGTAGTGAGGATGAACAGCGCCTCGAACATGATGGCGAAGTGGTACCACAGGGCGAGCCCCGAGCCCCGCACGACGCCGCCGAGGATCGTGGCCATGCCCACCGCCAGGCTCGGCGCGCCGCCGGTGCGCGAGAGCAGGGTCGCCTCGCCCATCTGCCGCGCCAGCGCCTCCATCTGCCCCGGCTGGAGCGTGAACCCCCACCGGGCGATCGCCCGCGCGGCGCTCTCCCCCGTCGTCCCCAGCACGCCCGCCGGCACGTTCATGGCGAAGTACACGCCCGGCTGCAGCGTCGCGGCCGCGATGACGGCCATCAGCCCCACGAACGACTCCATCAGCATGCCGCCGTAGCCGAGCAGCCGCGTCTCGCTCTCCCGCGTCACCATCTTCGGCGTGGTCCCGCTCGCCACCAGGGCGTGGAAGCCGGAGATGGCGCCGCAGGCGATGGTGATGAAGGCGAACGGGAACACCTTGCCCGCGAACACCGGCCCGGTCCCGTCGGTGAACTGCGTCAGCGCGGGCATCCGGATCGGCGGCAGCGTGAGGACGATGGCCACGGCCAGCGTGAGCACCGTGCCGATCTTGAGGAAGGTCGAGAGGTAGTCGCGCGGCGACAGCAGCAGCCACACGGGCAGCACCGAGGCGAAGAAGCCGTACACGATCATCGCCCACGACAGCCCCGTCCCCGACCAGGTGAACCACCGCGACCAGGTCGGGTCGAGCGACACCCAGCGGCCAGCCACCAGGGCGCCGAGCAGCAGGGCGATGCCGATCGCCGACGCCTCGAGCACGCGCCCCGGCCGCACCGCCCGCATCCACCAGCCCATCAGGAGCGCGATCGGGATCGTGCACGCGATGATGAACAGGCCCCACGGGCTCGCCTTGAGCGCGTTGACCACCACCAGCGCCAGCACCGCCAGCAGGATGACCATGATCGCCAGGATCGCGACCATGGCGGCCAGGCCGGCCACCGAGTTGATCTCCTCCTTCGCCATCTGGCCGAGCGACTTGCCGTCGCGGCGCATCGAGGCGAACAGGATGGTGAAATCCTGCACCGCGCCGCCGACCACGACGCCCGCGATCAGCCACAAGGTGCCCGGCAGGAAGCCGAACTGGGCGGCCAGCATCGGCCCGATCAGCGGGCCGGCGCCGGCGATGGCCGCGAAGTGGTGCCCGTAGAGCACCCACTTGTTGGTCGGCACGAAGTCGCGGCCGTTGTTGAAGCGCTCGGCGGGGGTCGCTCTCCGGTCGTCGAGGGCGAACACCCGCAGGGCCAGGAAACGGGCGTAGAAGCGGTAGGCGATCACGTAGCTCGCGACGCCGGCGGCGAGGATCCACGCGGCGCTCACGTTCTCGCCCCGCGAGAGCGCGAGCACGGCGAACCCGGCGGCTCCGAGCGCGGCGACGGCGATCCACAGGACGGACGAGAGGAGTCGGCGCATCTTGCGCGCTAGCATAGCCTTGGCGCGGCGCGCCAGTCAATGTGAATACCTTGCCACTGCCTCCGGCGCCGGATATGTTCGCGCCGTGCCCAAGCCCCACTCCGACGCCGTCACCGCGCTCCTCGAGGAGGTCGCGCACCAGGAGCAGCCGCAGCCGGTCGGCGGCAAGGCGGACCTGAAGGGGAAGGGCACGATCGTCACCGGCGCCGCCACCGGCATCGGCCGGGCGACGGCCCTGGAGTTCGCGCGGCGCGGCTGCGGCGTGGCCTTCAACTACGTCGAGCTGCCGGGCCGCGACGTCGCCGTCCAGGCGGCGATGACCGAGGCGGTCCTCAAGAGCCTCAACGTGCCGGTGTTCTGCGACCGGTGCGACGTGCGCAGGAAGGACGAAGTGGACCGCTTCGTCCAGGCCGCGCACAACGCGCTCGGCGGCGTGCACCACCTCGTCAACAACGCCGGCATCTCCCGGGACGCCGCGCTGTGGCGCATGGACGACACGGCGTGGCAGGACGTCGTGGAGACCAACCTCACCGGCGCGTTCCACATGATCCGCTCCGTGGCGCCGATCTTCCGCGCCCAGCACTACGGCAAGATCGTCAACGTGGCCGCGGTCCAGGCCATGAAGGCGGGCTTCGGCATCGCCAACTACGCGGCGTCCAAAGCCGGCCTCATCGGCCTCACGCACGCCGCGGCCGTCGAGCTCGGCCCCGCCAACGTCAACGTCAACGCCGTCGCCCCCGGCTTCGTGAAGACCGAGCTGACCCAGCACCTCTCCGAGGAGCTGGTGGCGCGGGCGCGCGGCAACACGCCCCTCGGGCGCCTCGCCGAGCCGGACGACGTGGCGCAGGTCATCGTCTTCCTCTGTACGGACGCGGCGCGCCACATCACCGGCGAGGTCATCCGCGTGGACGGGGGCCAGACCCTCGGTTAGGTTTCCGGCCTGCATTCCATGACGCACCCCATCGGCGGCCACCATGTCGAGTAAGTATCGCTACACTATCGCGATAGTGATTGCACTTCTCGTCGCCGGCTGCGGAAAGAAGCCGCAGCCTACGACGCCCGAGGATCCGTTCGCGACCATCGGTGTCGCCCCGCTGCCGGTCGAGGCTCTGGCGGGCTCCAGCGTGCTCCTGCTGCCGGTCGGCGCGACGGTGCTGAGCGACTCGGCGGCGGTGGATGCCGGGCTCCTGGCCCGGCGGTTCGCGCTGGCGGCGGTGGCGGGGGCGAGTCTCGACAGCGCGCTCAGGCGCGGGGCGCCGGCGGTGAAGTGGATCGGACTCGCCGAGCAGCGGCGGGCGCTGAGGATGGCGCCCGCGCTGGGCATCGACCCCGCGCGGCTCGAGACCGATTACCTCCTCAATCCCCGCGTCGAGTCGCTGGCGGATCCGCTGTGGGCCCAGCTGCGGACGCTGATCGCGCTCACGGACGCACACACGGCGGTGGCGCCGGCGGGCGTCCGGCTGGACCGCCGCGCCTCGTCGTACGTCGCGGAGTACGTGCTGGTGCTGGTGGACGTGCGACAGGGGAAGGTGCTCGGACGGGCGCGCATGCCCGGGGCGCCGGCCGACACGCCCGAGGCTGCGCTGGCGAACGCCGCCGCGGCCACGGTCCCGCCGCCGCCCGTGCGCTGAGGGCCGGGCGATGGCGCACCGCGTCACGCTGATCCCGGGCGACGGCATCGGCCCGGAGATCACGGCGGCGACGCTCCACGTGCTCGAGGCGACGGGGGTCCGCTTCGCCTGGGACCAGCAGGCCGCGGGCGCCGAGGCGATCGAGCGGCGCGGTGCGCCGCTGCCGGACCCCGCGGTCGAGTCGATCCGCGCGACCGGCGTCGCGCTCAAGGGGCCGCTCGCGACCCCGGTCGGGACCGGCCACCGCTCGGTGAACGTGGCGCTCCGGATGGCGTTCGACCTGTACGCCAACATCCG
Source organism: Gemmatimonadales bacterium (assembly GCA_035623755.1). Classification (GTDB taxonomy): domain Bacteria; phylum Gemmatimonadota; class Gemmatimonadetes; order Gemmatimonadales; family JACORV01; genus Fen-1245. Next base: position 5,807 of record DASPSV010000208.1, on the reverse strand, counting down.
GCCGGTGAAGACGATCATCCCGAACCGCTGCTACGAGGACATCGACCTCGTGATGGTGCGGGAGAACACCGAGGGCCTGTACGTCGGGGTCGAGCACTTCGTCGCCATCGGCGACGATCCGCGGGCGGTGGCCGAGTCCACGGCGGTGGTGACGCGACAGGGCTGCGAGCGGATCGTGCGCCACGCGTTCGAGTACGCGCTCCGCCACGGCCGCAGCCTGGTGACGCTGGTGCACAAGGCGAACATCCTCAAGATGGCGAGCGGCCTGTTCCTCGAGGCGGGCCGCGCGGTGGCGAAGGCATACGAGGGACGGGTGGCGTTCAACGACCGCATCGTGGACAACGCCGCCATGCAGCTGGTGCTGCACCCGCAGCAGTTCGACGTGATCGTCACGACCAACATGTTCGGCGACATCCTGTCGGACGAGATGGCCGGCCTGGTGGGCGGGCTGGGGCTCGCACCGGGCGCCAACATCGGGCCGAAGGCGGCCATCTTCGAGGCGGTCCACGGGACCGCGCCGGACATCGCGGGCCGGGGCCTGGCGAACCCGGCGGCGCTGATGCTGAGCGCCAGCATGATGCTGGACCACCTCGGCGAGCGCGACGCCGCCGAGCGCGTGGAGCGCGCCGTGGTCCGCTCCATCCGCGACGACGAGGTGCGGACGCACGACCTGGGCGGGACGGCGACCACGTCGGAATTCGCGGAGCATGTCGCAACCCTGGTTCGAGGGTGACGGAATGACGGAATCCAGAGTAGTTGCCAGACGGCAAGTGGCGCAGTGGTTCTCAGTTCTGAGCACTCGGACCTGGCGCCGAGCCGGAGCGTGCGTGGCGCTGCTTCTCGGCGTGACCGGCGCGCTCCGCGCACAGGAGACCAGCGTCACCATCTACCAGGGCGGCCAGGCGCTGGTGCGCCGCACCTTCCCGGTGCCGGTGCCGCGCGGCGCGAGCACGCTGGGCGTGGACCTCGGCGCCCGGAACGTGGATCCCGCCACGCTGGTGGCGCTCGACGAAGGCGTCGAGGTCCGCGGCGTCACCGTGGCGTCGGGCACCGGTCCCGAGGCGGCGCTCCGCCGCTCGGTGGGCCGCGAGATCGGGTTCATGGTGATGGGCGGCGACTCGGGCGTGCGCTTCGTCCGCGGCACGCTGCTCTCGCTCGACCCGCAGGCGGTGCGCACGGCGGGCGGCGTGATCTACGGCTTCCCCGGCACGCCGGCGTTCCCCGACTCGCTGGTCGAGCTGGCGGCGGGCCTGGCCGTCACGGTCGAGACGGCGCGGGCGAAGCCGTCGCTGCGCCTGGCCTTCCAGGCGCAGGGTCTCCAGTGGCGGGCGGCCTACACGCTGGTGCTGCCGCGCGCGAAGGGCGCCCGCGGCACGATGGCCGGCCTGGCGACGATCGAGGATCCCGGCGGCCTCGCGTTCCCCGGCGCCGAGGTGCAGCTCCTGGCGGGCGACGTGCGGCGGGCGCCGGAGGCGCCCGCGATGGCGCCCGCGCCGTACGCGATGCGCGCGGGCGCCAACGCGCTTCAGGAGGCGGCCGTCGCGTCCGAGGAATCCGTCGGCGAGACGCACCTCTACACGCTCCCCGGCACGGTGGACCTCGTGCCCGGCGAGTCGCGGAGCGTCGCGCTGTTCGCGCAGGCCCCGGTGCAGGTCGAGCCCGAGTACGTGCTGCGCCACCCGATGTTCGTGTGGCAGGCGCGCCAGGACCAGCCCGAGCAGGACCTCCACGCGGAGATCGGCTACCTGGTGCGGCGCCCGCGGGGCACGCCGTTCGGCGACACGCCGCTCCCGGCGGGGCCGGTGCGCGTGCTGACGCCGGACTCGGGCGGGCGGCTTCAGCTCGTCGGCGAGCCGCAGATCGAGCACACGCCGGCGGGCCGCGAGCTGCACCTCGTCACCGGGACCGCGTTCGACGTCACCGCCCAGCGCGTCCAGCTCACCTTCGCGCTCGACGGCCGGCGCGCCTCGATCTCGTCGTACCGGGTGACCGTCCAGAACGCGAAGGACGACACGGTCACCGTGCAGGTGCTCGACCAGTTCCCGGGCCAGTTCGAGGTGCTCTCGAGCAGCGTGCCGGCCGAGCGCCTCAGCGCGACCAGCCTGCGCTTCCCGGTGGTCGTCCCGCCGGGTGGCGAGACCACGCTCGAGTACCGGGTCCGCGCGCGCTGGTGACCACCCTCGTCCACCTCTCCGATCTCCACTTCGGCGGGCTGGCGGACATCCGCGCCGTCGAGGCGGTCGAGGAGCTGCTGCCGTCCCTCGAGCCGGCGGCGATCGTCGTCTCGGGCGACTTCGCGCAGCGCGCGCGGGCGGGCGAGTTCCAGCGAGGCCGGGCCTTCCTGCGGTCGCTGGCGGCGCTGGCCCCCGTGCACGCGGTCGCGGGCAACCACGACGTCCAGTGGTGGCGGGAGCCGTTCGGCCTCCCGCTCGGCGGCCGCGCCCGGCTGGCGAAGTATGCCCGCTACGTCGGCGACCGGCTCGCGCCGTCGGTGAGCGTGGACGGCGTCGTGATCTGCGGCGCCGCGTCGGCGCACGGGCTCGCGCTGGGCTCGGTGACCTGGAATCCGCGCGACCTGACGGTGAAGGGCCACCTGCCGAAGGCGGAGCTGGACCGCGCGGCGGCGACCTTCGCCGGCGCGGGCTCCGCGCTCAGGGTGCTGGTGGTGCACCACAACGTGCTCAAGGGCCGGATCTCCCGCCGCTGGGGCCTGGCGCGGCCGGAGGCGGCCCAGCGCGGCATCGTGGCGACCGGCGCCGACGTGGTGTGCTGCGGGCACGACCACGAGGAGGGCATCGGCACCATCGAGCGGGACGGCCGGCGCGTGGTGGTCTCGACGGCCGGCACGCTGTCGACCCGAGGCCGCCACCACCGCCCTCCGAGCTTCAACCTGCTGCGGGTCGCGCCGGAGCGCCTTCGGGTGGAGATTCATGCCCTCGACCGGGCGACCGGGAGGTTCACGCTGACCGAGGGACGGGACTTTGCTCGATAAGCTGCTGCCCCGCTGGCTCCGGCCGGTCGAGCGGCCGGACGCCCGCGAGCCGCGGTTCCGCGTGTCCGAGGAGGCGCTGCTGGCGCGGCGGCTCGAGCTGCTGGGCCTCCGGGGGCTGAAGGGCGTGCGGGTGACGGACAACCGCAGCGTGATGGTGAGCCTGTCGCCCAGGGGCGTGCTGCGGATCCACCGCGGCTACGCGCTGGCGCCCGACCGGGTGCTCAAGGCCGTGGTGCGGTTCGTGGCGCCGCGCACGCCGCGCGCGTTGCGCCGCGCGGCCGAGCACGAGATCCTCGCGTTCCGGCCGGAGGACCACGCGTCCGGGCCGCCGCGCCGCCCGCGGGCCGGCGACCGGGCCCTGCCGGGCGACGTCGAGAAGGCCGAGCGGCTGCGGCGGATGTTCCGCGCCTTCAACGAGCGGCACTTCGGTGGAGCGCTCCCGGCGCTGCCGTTCCGGCTGTCCGGCCGGATGCACAGCCGGCTCGGGCAGCTGTGCATCCGCCACGAGACGGGCGAGCCGTACGAGATCACGATGAGCCGGCGGCACATCGACCGGCACGGCTGGGACGAGGCGGCGCACACGCTGCTGCACGAGATGGTGCACCTGTGGCAGCACCAGCAGGGCCACGCGGTGGACCACGGCCGCACCTTTCGCCGCAAGGCCGCGGAGGTCGGCGTCGTGGCGTCGGCGCGCCGCAGCGTGCCCGCGCGGCGCGGCGCCCGGGCCGCCCGGACGGACTGACCGGCCGCAGGAGAACCCATGGCTCCACGCTTCGAGGGCGTCGACTTCTACGACACCGACGCGCTGCTCTCCGAGGAGGAGCGCGCGGTCCGGGACACCGTCCGGCAGTGGGTGGACGAACGGTTGATGCCGGTCATCGGCCAGCACTACCTGGAGGGTCGGTTCCCGCTCCAGCTGGTGCCCGAGATGGCGGAGCTGGGGTTCTTTGGCGCCAACCTGCCCGAGGAGTACGGCTGCGCCGGCCTCAACAACGTCGCCTACGGCCTCATCATGCAGGAGCTGGAGCGGGGCGACTCGGGCGTGCGCTCGTTCGCGTCGGTGCAGGGCGCGCTGGTGATGTATCCCATCCACGCCTTCGGCTCCGAGGAGCAGCGCAAGCGGTGGCTGCCGAAGCTGGCCTCCGGCGAGGCGATCGGCTGCTTCGGGCTCACCGAGCCGGATTACGGGTCCAATCCCGGCGGCATGATCACGACCGCGCGGGAGACGAAGGACGGCTGGGTCATCAACGGCGCCAAGATGTGGATCACCAACGGCTCGACGGCGAAGGTGGCGATCGTCTGGGCGAAGACCGGCGCGCTGGACGACCCGGCGAGCATCCGCGGCTTCATCGTGCCCACCGACACGCCCGGCTTCTCGGCCAAGGACCAGAAGGGCAAGCTGTCGCTCCGCGCGTCGGACACGTCGGAGCTGGTGCTGCAGGACGTGCGGGTGGGAAAGGACGCGCTGCTGCCGGGCTCGAAGGGCCTCAAGAGCCCGCTGAGCTGCCTCACCCAGGCGCGCTACGGCATCGCCTGGGGCGCGCTGGGCGCCGCGATGGGCTGCTACGACGAGGCGGTGCGCTACGCCGGGCAGCGCGTGATGTTCGGGAAGCCGATCGCCGCCTTCCAGCTCCAGCAGCAGCGGCTGGCCGAGATGCTGAGCGAGATCACCAAGGGCCAGCTCCTGGTGCTGCAGCTCGGCCGCCTCAAGGACGCGGGGAAGGCGACGCCGCAGCGGGTGTCGCTCGCCAAGCGCAACAACGTGAACGTGGCGTGCGAGATCGCCCGCGAGGCACGGCGTTTGCTGGGAGCGAACGGGATCCTCGCCGAGTACACGGCGATGCGGCACCTGGCGAACCTGGAGAGCGTCTACACCTACGAGGGCACGCACGACATGCACACGCTGATCCTCGGCGAGGAGATCACCGGGATCAGCGCGTTCGAGTGACCTCCCACCCGACCGAGGGCGGCGCGTGAAGATCGCGGTCTGCATCAAGCGAGTGCCGGACACCGAGACCCGGGTCCGGATCGGGGGCGACGGCGCCTCGATCGACGAGAGCGGCGTGAAGTTCATCGTCGGCCCCTACGACGAGTTCGCGGTCGAGGAGGCGCTGCAGCGCCGCGACCAGGCGGGCGGCGGCGAGGTGGTGGCGATCGCGCTCGGCCCGGAGGCGGCGCAGGAGACGATCCGCGGCGCGCTGGCGATGGGCGCCGACCGCGGCGTGCTGCTCAAGGCGGACCGGGTGCCGGCCGACGCGCTCGCGGTGGCGAAGGCGCTCGCGGCGGAGCTGAAGGACGGCGGCTGGGACCTGGTGCTGTTCGGGAAGATGGCGGTGGACGACTCCCACCACGCGGTGGGCCCGATGACGGCGGAGCTGCTCGGGCTGCCGTGCGTCACCGCCGTCTCGAAGCTGGAGCTGGCGGGCGGGCAGGGCGTGGCCGAGCGGGAGATCGAGGGCGGCGTCGAGGTCGTGGCGTTCGCCCTGCCGGCGGTGCTGACGGCGGAGAAGGGGCTCAACACGCCGCGCTATCCGGCGCTCAAGGGCATCATGGCGGCGAAGAAGAAGCCGATGACGACGGCGAAGCTCGGTGATTATGGCGCCGAGCCCAGGCCGGTGATCAAAGAAGTGGGCGTGACGCTGCCACCGCCGCGTGCGGCCGGTCAGCTCGTCCCCGACGTCCCGACGCTGGTGAAGAAGCTCGCCGAGGAAGCGAAGGTGCTGTGATGGGTAACGTCATCGCGTTCTGTGAGTTCAGTGGCGCCAACGTCAAGACGAGCGCGCTGTCGAACATCGCGTTCGCACGCCAGGCGGCT
>DASPSV010000207.1:0-13739 GCA_035623755.1 Gemmatimonadales bacterium | reverse complement strand
CGAGGCGGCCATCGGCGGCTGACGGGCGGCGCCCGCCGTCACCACCAGGCGAGCCGCGACGCTCCGGAGTGTGAGAAGGTAGCCGTGACGCCGTCGCCCGCCGGCCGCAGCTCCAGCGGGCGGCCGTCGAGCGTCGCGTGGGCCGGCCGGGCGAACCGCCACACCACCGTCACCCGCGCCGCCGCGCCGGTCAGCGTCAGGGTCGTGCGGCCCTCCGCCGTGCCGACCTCGAGCCGGCGGCCCTCGAAGTCCACCAGGCTCCGGGCCGGTCCCGGGTAGATCTCGTACACGCGCCGGTCGTCGAGCGACGGCACCGGCGGCGCGCCCGTTCCGCGCCACGGCACCAGCGTCATCACGTCGTCGGGGATCCGGGGCAGGATCGTCCCCGCTCTCACCCAGAGCGGAATGCGGTCCAGCGGTGCGTCCACGACCAGGTCCGCCGGGCCCGTGGTGCGTGCTCCGCTCCACCAGTCCAGCCACTCCCCCTCGGGGAGGTGCACGCTGCGCTGCGTGCCCGGCGTGAGCACCGGCGCCACCAGCAGGTCGGGGCCGAACTCGTACTCGTCGGTCGCGCGCCGCGCCGCGGCGTCCAGCGGGTGCGACAGCACCAGCGCCCGCATCAGCGGCATCCCCGTCCGCGCGGCTTCCTGCGCGGCCGCGTACCGGTACGGGAACAGGCTCATGTGGAGGCGCGAGTAGGTCCGGAAGATGTCCAGCGCCTCCGGCCCGTAGTCCCACGGCCCGAGGTTGATGTCCGAGTGGACCTGCATCACCGGCGAGAACGCGGCGAACTCCGTCCAGCGGGCGAACAGCACCGAGTCGCCCGGCGAGCGCGCGCCCTTCTCGTAGCCGCCCAGGTCCGCCGTCCAGAGCGGCACGCCCGAGAGCCCGGCGTTGAGCCCCGCCAGCACCACCGTCGGCAGGCCGTTCCCGGCGCCGAAGTTGGACTCGTTGTCGCCCGCCCACAGGAAGGCGAGGTCGTGGTTGCCGACGGAGCCGCTGCGCATGAACAGGACGCCGTCGCCGTGCAGGTCGCCGTCGATCAGCGACTGCAGCGCCCGGTTGTAGAGCACCGAATACCGCGTGCGCATCACCGCCGGATCCGAGCCGTCGGCGAAGCGCGCGTCGCCGACGAAGCTGCCCTCGCCGCCGTCCGCCTTGAACGCGTCCGCGCCGAGGCGGATGGCCTGGCGCACCTGGTCCTGCCACCAGGACACGGCGGCGGGGTTGGTGAAGTCGATCAGCCCGCCCCGTCCCTTCCACCACGTGGCGAGGTAGACGCCGCCCGAGTCGTTCCTGAGGAAGTAGCCGGCCTGCCGCGCCGCCTCGTAGTTCGAGGCCGCGGTGAGCGGGATCTTGCCCACCAGCTCCGGCTCGCTGGGCGTGAACGTGGACTCGTTGATGAAGGCCGTCAGCCACAGGCACAGCTTGAAGCCGGCGTCGTGGACGCGCCGGACCATCGTCTCCGGATCGGTGAACTGCAGCCGGTTGACCTGGAAGGTGTTGTAGTTCGTGGCCCAGGGGCTGTCGAGCACCAGCACCGATGCCGGCAGGCCCAGCTGCCGGTAGCGGTCGATGTCCTCGTAGACCGCCGCCATGTCCGGATGCCAGTTGCGGCTCTTCCACGGCGCGAACGCCCAGGTGGGCGGCAGCTTCGCGCGGCCGACCACGCCGGTGTACCGCTCGAGGATCCGCGGGAAGTCCGGGCCTTCGAAGACCAGGATGCGAAGGCGCGTGTCCCGGAGCCGCACGACGAACGCGTCGTGGTCGGTGACGCCGAGGTCGAACACCGCCTCCGCGTACGTGTCCACCCACACGCCGTAGCCGCGGAGGTCCATGAAGAACGGGATCGGCATGTAGGTGCCGGAGCCCTTGGGGCCGGGCAGGTCGCTCGACGCGTTGACCAGGATCCGGCGCACCTGGTCGAGCGCCGTGAACCGCTCGCCGAAGCCGTACACCGGCTCGCGCTCGCGGATGCGGAACTCCCAGCTCGCGAGGCCGGTCGACGCGGCGGTGATCTCGGTGACGCCGTCGGCCAGGCGGGTGACGCGGAGGTCGGCACGGCCGAGCGGACGGCCGTCCACGAGGAAGCGGGCCAGCTCGAGCGTGTCGGGCCGGCCGGCCATGTTGGTGAACGGGAGCCGGATCGCGTCGTTCCCCTGGGGCATTCCCGGAGGCACGGAGAGCGCGGCGATGAGCAGCGGAGCGGCCACCAGGTGGCCTGGTCTCACCGGTCCGCCTCCGCGACCGGCGCCTAGCCGACCGGGACCGGCGACGGCTGGGTGAGGATCCGGGCCCCGTCCGCGGTCACGAGGACGGTGTGCTCGAAGTGCGCCGAGAGCGAGCCGTCCACGGTGACGACGGTCCACTTGTCGGGCAGGGTGCGGACCTCGGGCCGGCCGAGGTTGATCATCGGCTCGATCGCCAGCGTCATCCCCGCCAGCAGCCGCGGGCCGCGGTGCGGCAGGCCGTAGTTGGGGATCTGCGGCTCCTCGTGGAACTGGCTGCCGATCCCGTGTCCCACCAGCTCGCGCACCACGCCGTACCCCTCGGCCTCGGCCACGCGCTGCACCGCGCTCCCGATGTCGCCCACGTGGCCGCCGGCCCGCGCCTCCGCGATGCCCGCCGCGAGGGCGCGCTCGGTCGTCTCGAGCAGCCTCCGGGTCGCCGGCGCCACCTCGCCGACGGTCGCGGTGACCGCGCCGTCGGCGTGCAGGCCGCCGATGCACGCCCCCACGTCCACGCTCAGGATGTCGCCCTCGGCGAGCACGCGCTTGCGGCTCGGGATCCCGTGCACGACCTCGGCGTTGATCGAGGTGCACAGCGTGGCGGGGAAGCCGTACAGGCCCTTGAACGACGGCGTCGCGCCGTCGTGCGAGCGGATGAAGTCCTCGGCCAGGCGGTCGAGGTCCCAGGTGGACACGCCGGCGGCCGCGCGCGAGCGCACCAGGGCCAGCACGTCGCCCACGATGCGGCCGGCCCGCGCCATCAGCTCGATCTCGCGCGGCGACTTGATGGTGATCACGCCACGGCTCCCACGACCTCCCGGATCCTGCCCTGGATCTCGTCCACGCCGCCCATGCCCGGCACCCGCTTCACGACGCCCTGCCGCTCGTAGTGCGCTACCAGCGGCGCGGTCTGCTCGTGATACACCGTGAGCCGCTGTTTGATGGACTCGAGGTTGTCGTCGCTGCGGCCCTCCTTGGCCGCCCGCCCCAGCAGCCGCCGCACCAGCTCGTCCTCGGCCACGTCCAGCAGCAGCACGACGTCGACCCGCATCTTGCGGCCCCGGAGCAGGGCGTCCACGGCCACGGCCTGCGGCACGGTGCGCGGGAAGCCGTCCATCAGCACGCCGCGCGCGCCCTCGCGCGAGTCGAGGATCTCGCGGATCAGGCTCAGGACCACGTCGTCCGGCACCAGCAGGCCCCGGTCCATGTACTCCTTGGCCTGGATGCCGAGCGGCGTCCGCTGCCTTACGGCGGCGCGCAGCAGCTCCCCGGTCGAGACCTGCGGGATCCCGAGATGCTCGGCCAGCAGCTTGCCCTGGGTGCCTTTGCCGGAGCCCGGGGCCCCGAGGATCATGAGGTGCACGGAGACCCCGTGAGAGGTGAGGGGTGAGCCGTGAGACGTTCGGGTGAGAAGTGAGAGGCAAAGACGTGAGAGGTCAAGGGGGTAACGCACGAGAGGTGAGAAGCGGCCCTCTCACGGCCTTCGCCTCTCACCTCTCACCTGAACGTCTCACCCCTCACGCCTCACTTCTCACGCTTCGGCTACATATAGCGTTGTCTACCCCGGAACCTGACCCGCCCTTCTTTCATGAACCCGTCGTACTGCCGCAGGATCATGTGCTGCTGCATCTGCTGGACGGTGTCGAGCGCCACGCCGACCACGATCAGCAGCGCCGTGCCGCCGAACCGGAACGGGACGTTGAACCAGTCGAAGATCAGGATCGGCATCACCGCAATGGCGGTCAGGAACAGCGCGCCCGGCAGCGTGACCCGGGACAGCACGTGGTCGATGTACTCGGCCGTGCGCGAGCCCGGCTTCACGCCCGGGATGAACCCGCCCTGCTTCTTGAGGTTCTCCGCCAGGTCCACGGGGTTGAAGATGATCGCTGTGTAGAAGTAGGTGAAGAAGACGATCAGCACCGTGTACAGGACGTAGTACACCCACGAGCCGGGCTGGAAGTACTCCGACAGGTCCTTGAGCGCCTGGACGTTGGAGAACTGGGCCAGGGTGCCGGGGACGATGATGATCGACTGCGCGAACACGATCGGCATCACGCCGGCCGAGTTGATGCGCAGCGGGATGAACGACTTCTGGCCCTCGCGGATCCGTCCTCGGCCCATCACCTTGCGCGGGATCTGGATGGGGATGCGCCGCGCCGCCACCGTGATCGCCACGGTCACCCAGACCACGACCAGCATGATGATCGCGAGCACGATCAGCCGCGGCCAGTCCACCGCCCCGGTCCGCAGGTACTCGGCCGTCTTGCCGATGGCCGGCCAGCCGCCCTGCACGATCGAGAAGAAGATCAGGAGGCTCATGCCGTTGCCGAGGCCGCGCTCGGTGATCTGCTCGCCGAGCCACATCACGAACACGCCGCCCACGGTGAGCACGAACGCCGTGGTGAGCCGGAAGCCCCAGCCGGGCGCGGCGACCGCGCCCTGCACGACCCCCTCGATGAAGATCGCGATGCCCCACGCCTGGCCGGCAGCGAGGCCGACGGTCAGGTAGCGGGTCCACTGGGTGATCTTCTTCCGCCCCTCCTCTTCCCGCTGGAGCTTCTCGACGGCCGGGAAGACGGCCCCCATCAGCTGCCAGAAGATGCTGGCCGAGATGTACGGCATGATGCCGAGGGCGAACACCGTGGCGCGCGACAGGCCGCCGCCCACGAACATGTCGTACATGCCGAGCAGGCCGCCGCCCTGGCTGCTGAAGAACTGCCGCAGGGCGTTGACGTCCACGCCCGGCACGGTGATGTGGGCCCCGATGCGGTACAGCAGCAGGCACAGGAGCGTGAAGAGGATCTTCTCTTTGAGCTCGGGGATCTTGAACAGGTTCGGGATCCGCGGCGCGCTCACCGGCTACTCCTCGATTCTCCCGCCGGCGGCCTCGATCTTGGCGCGCGCCGGGGCGGACACGGCGAGCCCCTTCAGGACCAGCCCCTGCGGCGCCTCGCCGTCGCCCAGGACCTTGATCGGAAGGTCGGCGTGGCTCACCACGCCGGCCTCGGCCAGCGCCGCCGCCGTGACTTCCTTGCCGGCGAACGCGCCGAGCGCCTTGAGGTTCACCGCCTGCGCCGCCTGCTTGAACGGGTTGGTGAACCCGCGCTTGGGCACGCGCCGGATGAGCGGCATCTGCCCGCCCTCGAACGCCGGCCGGACGTGCCCGCCGGTCCGCGCCTTCTGGCCCTTGTGCCCGTGCCCCGACGTCTTGCCGTGCCCGGACCCGGGACCCCGGCCCCGCCGCTTGGGCGGGTGGGTGGATCCCCGGGACGGCTTCAGCGCGTCGAGACCGACCCGCTCGACCTTGTCGGCCATCAGCCCTCCTGGACCGGCGTCACCTCGACGAGGTGCCGCACCTGATTCAGCATCCCGCGCAGCGACGGCGAGTCGGCGACCACCACGACGTCCTGGTGGTGCTTGAGCCCGATGGCGCGCAGCGTCCGCCGGTGCACGGCCGGATGGCCGATGCCGCTCCGGACCTGCTTGACGCGCAGCTTCCCGCCGGCCGCCCTGGTCTTCGCCTTAGCTGGCACGACCCGGCTCCCCCTGGCGCGCCCGGTACCCGAGCGTCGCCGCCTCGACGCCGCGCTCCTTGGCGACGCGCTGCACGGTGGTGAGCTGCTGCAGCCCGTCGAGCGTGGCGCGCACCATGTTGTGCGGGTTGTTGCTCCCGAGGCTCTTGGTCAGGATGTCCTGGACGCCGGCGCACTCGAGCACGGCCCGCACCGGGCCGCCGGCGATGACGCCGGTGCCCGAGGTGGCCGGCTTGAGCAGCACCCGCCCGGCGCCGTGCTTGCCCACGACCTCGTGCGGGATCGTCGCGCCGGTGCGCGGCACGCCGACCAGGGCGCGGCGCGCGGCCTCGACGGCCTTGCGCACCGCCTCGCTGACCTCGTTCGCCTTGCCCGTCGCCACGCCGACGTGGCCCGCGCCGTCGCCCACGGCCACCAGCGCGTTGAAGCTGAAGCGGCGGCCGCCCTTCACGACTTTCGCGACGCGGTTGATGCTGATCACGTTCTCGATCAGATCGCTCTCGCGGTCGCGGTCCCGGTCGCGCCGCGGCGCATCACGCCGCGGTCCGTCGCGCCGTGGCCCGTCGCGGTGCGTCGGCTGCCCCTGCCCCTGCGGTCCGCGCTGCTGCTGGTCCCTGTCCGCCATGAACTAGAACTCCAGTCCGCCCTTGCGCGCGCCCTCGGCGACCGCCTTGACGCGCCCGTGATAGGCGTAGCCCGCCCGGTCGAACACCACCTTCGTGATGCCGCGCTCCTTGGCCCGCTGCGCCAGCGCCATCCCCACGCCGAAGCCGCGGCCCACCTTGCCCTTGCCGCCGGCCTCGACCTTCTCCGAATTGTCGGCGACGCCCAGCAGCACCACGCCGCGGTCGTCGTCCACCAGGTGCGCGTAGATGTGCTTCAGCGAGCGGTACACCACCAGCCGCGGCCGCTCCCCGGTGCCCTGCACCTTGCGCCGCACCCGCAGGTGCCGCCGGCGGCGGTGCTCGTTCGCCGACTTGGGCTTCCGTACCGGTCTCATGCTACTTGGTTGCCCCCGCCCCCGTCTTGCCGGCCTTCCGCCGGACGTGCTCGCCGGTGTACCGGATGCCCTTGCCCTTGTACGGCTCCGGCGGCCGGACCGCGCGGATCTCCGCGGCGACCCGCCCCACCAGCTCCTTGTCGTTCCCCGCCACCTTGACCGTCGTGGGCTGGTCGGCGGTGATCTTGATGCCGGCCGGCGCCTTGAACTCCACCGGGTGGGAGTAGCCCACCACCAGCGCCACCCCGTACGGCTTGGTCTCGGCGCGGTAGCCCACGCCCACGATCTCCAGGGACCTCTCGTACCCCTTGGTGACGCCCTCGACCATGTTGGCCACCAGGGTCCGCGTGAGGCCGTGCAGCGCCTTGTGCTTGCTCTCGTCGGAGGGCCGGGAGACCAGCACCTCGCCGCCCTCCACCTTCACGCCCAGCTCCGCGGGCACGTGGTGCTGCAGCTCGCCCCGGGGCCCCTTGATGACGACGGTGTTGCCCGCCACCGAGGCGGTGACGCCCTTGGGCAGCGGGACCGGTCGCTTGCCGATGCGGGACACGGCGCCCTCCTACCAGATCACGGCGAGCAGCTCGCCGCCCACGTGGGCCGTCCGCGCGTCGCGGTCGCTCATCAGCCCCTGCGGCGTGGAGAGGATCGCCATGCCGAGGCCGTTGCGGACGCGCGGGATCTGCCGCACGCCGACGTAGCGCCTGAGGCCCGGCGCCGACACGCGCTTGAGCTCGCGGATCACCGGCTCGTCGCCGTCGTGGTACTTGAGGTACAGCCGCAGCACGCCGTGCTGGCCGTCGTCCAGGACGCTGAACTCCTGGATGTAGTGGTTGTCGCGCAGCAGCCGCGCGATCTCCACCTTCAGCTTCGACACCGGCACGTCGACCCGCCGGTGCCTCGCGAGGCACGCGTTGCGGATGCGGGTCAGCATGTCTGCGACGGGATCGGTCATGCTCATAGGTTCGCTCGACTCCTGGTCAACCGGTTCCGATCCACGCTCACCAGCTGCTCTTGCGGACGCCCGGGATCTCGCCCCGCAGGGCCAGGTCCCGGAAGCAGATCCGGCACAGGCCGAACTTCCGCAGGGTCGCGCGCGACCGGCCGCAGCGCTGGCAGCGGTGGTACGCGCGGGTCTTGAACTTCGGCGCCCGCTTGACCTTCTCGGTCCAGCACTTCTTGGCCATCGGCTCCCCCGCCCCCGTCAGCTCACGTCCACCGGCTGCTCGCCGTGGAACGGCACGCCCAGCTCCCTGAGCAGCGCCATCGCCACGTCGTCGCGGCCGGCGTTGGTGACGATCGTGATGTCCATCCCGTGGATGCGCTCGACCTTGTCGAAGTCGATCTCCGGGAAGATCATCTGCTCCTTGATGCCGAACGTGTAGTTGCCCCGCCCGTCGAAGCTCCGGGTCGGCAGCCCGCGGAAGTCGCGGATCCGCGGCACGGCGATGTTGATGAACCGGTCCAGGAACTCCCACATCCGCGCGCCCCGCAGGGTCACGCTGGCCCCGATGGGCATCCCGGCCCGGATCGCGAAGTTCGAGATCGCCTTCTTGGCGCGGGTCACCAGCGCCTTCTGCCCGGTGATCTGGCCCATCTCGACCACGATCGCCTCGAGCGCCTTGGGCGCCTTGTGCGCCTCGCCGAGGCCGACGTTCAGCACCACCTTCACGACCCGCGGGATCTGGTGCGGGTTGGTGAAGCCGAACGTGCGGGCCAGGGCCGGCCGCACCTTCTCCGCGTACACGATGCCGAGCCGCGCCGGCGGCGCCGGCTCGTACACCGGCGGCGGGCCCTTGGGCTCGGCCGCCGCGTCCGCGTCCTTGCCCTTGCCGCCCTTGCCGCCCTTCTGCTGGTCCCTGGGCGGCTTGGGAGGCTTGGCCTTCGCCTCGGGCGCCGCTTCCTTGGTCTCTTCCGCCATGGTCCCTACCGGTTCCGCGGGATCGGCTCGCCGGAGCGCACCGACACCCGCTCCACCGTCCCGTCCTGGTCCACCCGGCGCCGCACGCGGGTCGGATGGTCGTCCTTGGGATCGATCAGCATCACCTTCGACGCCGCGATCGGGGCCGCGAACTCCACGATCTGGCTCTCCTCGCCCTGCTGCCGCGCGCGGCGGTGGCGCTTGACGATGTTCACGCCCTCCACCACCACCCGCCCCTTGGCCGGCAGCGCCCGCAGCACCTTGCCGCGCTTGCCCTTCTCCTCGCCCGAGATCACCACCACCAAGTCGCCCTTGGTGATGTGCATCCGGACCCGGGCCCGCGGCGCCGGCTTCCGCTTGGCGCGCTGCCGCTTCCGATAGACCAGCCGCCGCATGCTACAGCACCTCCGGGGCCAGGCTCACGATCTTCATGAACCGCTTCTCCCTCAGCTCGCGGCCCACGGGCCCGAAGATGCGCGTCGCCCGGGGCTCCCCCTGCTCGTCGATGATCACCGCGGCGTTCTCGTCGAAGCGGATGTAGCTGCCGTCCCGGCGCCGCGTCTCCTTGGCGGTGCGCACCACCACCGCGCGCGCCACCTCGCCCTTCTTCACCGTGCCGGTCGGCAGCGCGTCCTTGATGGCGACGATCACCACGTCGCCCAGCCCGGCGTAGCGGCGCTTCGACCCGCCGAGCACCCGGATGACCAGGGCCCGCTTCGCGCCGGAGTTGTCGGCGATCCTGAGGATCGATTCCTGCTGGACCACAGCCGCCTCCTACTTCGCCCGCTCGACGATCTCGACGACCCGCCACCGCTTGGTCTTGGACAGCGGCCTCGTCTCCATGATGCGCACCACGTCGCCGACGTGCGCCTCGTTGCGCTCGTCGTGCGCCACCACGCGGCTGGTGCGCGTCGCCTGCTTCGTGTACAGGCCGTGGGTCACCCGCCGGCCGATCGCGACCACGATCGACTTGTGCATCCGGTCGCTCACGACCGTGCCGGTGCGCGTCTTGCGCTGCGCCCGCGGCGCCTGCCGAACCTCGCTCATGGTGCCTTCGCCTTCGCCTTGGCGGCGCGCTCGGCCTGCACCGTCTTGAGACGGGCCACCGTGCGGCGCGCGGTCCTGAGGTCCATCGGGTTGCCGAGCACCTCGGTGGCCGCCTTGAACCGCAGCCCGAAGTACTCCTTCTCCATCTCGGCCAGCTTGGCCGCGAGCTCCGCGTCCGTCAGCTCGCGGATCTGCACCGGGGTGAGCTTGGTCGTCGCCACGGCCCTACGCCTCCCGCCGCACGAACCGGGTGCCGATCGGGAGCTTGGCCGAGGCCAGCGCCAGCGCCTTCTTGGCCAGCGGCTCCTCGATGCCCTCGATCTCGAACAGCATGCGGCCGATCTTCACCGGGCACACCCAGCCCTCCGGGTTGCCCTTGCCCTTCCCCATCCGCGTCTCGGCCGGCTTCTTGGTGATCGGCTTGTCGGGAAACAGCCGGATCCACAGCTTCCCGCCGCGCTTCATGCTGCGCGTCATGGCCACGCGGGCCGCCTCGATCTGCCGGTTGGTGACCCAGCCCGCCTCCAGCGCCTGGAGGCCGAAGTGGCCGAAGGCCACCGTCTGGCCGCGGGTCGCGACCCCGCGCATCCGGCCCTTCATCTGCTTGCGGAACTTGACCCGCTTGGGCGCCAGCATGCTCAGGACCCCGTGCTGTAGGTGCGGCCGCGCGCGTCTTCCACGACCTCACCCTTGAAGATCCACGTCTTGACGCCGATGGTGCCGAAGGTCGTCTTGGCCGTCGCGGTGGCGTAGTCCACGTCGGCGCGCAGCGTGTGCAGGGGCACCCGCCCCTCGTGGTAGCCTTCCACCCGCGCGATCTCCGCCCCGCCCAGCCGCCCGCCGCACTTGATCTTGATCCCCTGCGCGCCCATCCGCATCGCCGACTGCACCGCGCGCTTCATCGCGCGGCGGAAGCTGATGCGCTGCGCCAGCTGGTGCGCCACGTTGTCCGCCACCAGCTGCGCGTCCAGCTCGGGCCGCTTGATCTCCTCGACGTTGATCCCCACTTCCTTGCTGGTGAGCTGCGCCAACTCGTCGCGCAGCTTGTCCACCTCGGCCCCGCGCTTGCCGATCACCACGCCCGGCCGCCCGGTGTGCACCGTCACCAGCACCTTCCCGGGCTTGCGCTCGATGTGCACGTCGCTGATCGCGGCGTGCTGAAGCCGGGTCCGGAGGTAGGTCCGGATCAGCTCGTCCTCCTTCAGCAGCGCCGGGAACTCGCGGCTCGCGAACCAGCGCGACCGCCACGGCTTGACGATGCCGAGCCGGAACCCATGGGGATGCGTCTTCTGGCCCACGCTAGTGCTCCTTGGTCGCCACGAGGATGGTCACGTGGCTGGTCCGCTTCTTCAGCGGGGTCGCCCGCCCCATCGCCGCCGGCATGAACCGCTTGAGGGTCGGGCCCTCGTCCACCGTCGCCGCCTTCACGAACAGCCGGTCCTCGTCGAAGCGCTCGGACGAGCGCTCCGCCTTGACCTTCGCGTTGGCCACCGCCGACAGCAGCACCTTCCGGACCGGCACCGCCGCGCCCTTCTTGCTGAACTTGAGGATCGAGAACGCCTCGCCCACCGGCCGGCCGCGGATCAGGTCCACGACCAGCCGGACCTTCCGCGCCGACTGGCGCAGCGTCCGCTGGATGGCCCGGGCCTCGGTCACGGCTTGGCCGCCGGGGCGGGCGCCGCGGCCGGGGCCGGCGCCGCGCCGCCCTCGGCCTCGAGCTTGGCCTTCTTGTCGGCCGACATCTTGCCGCTGTGGCCGCGGAACAGGCGGGTGGGCGCGAACTCGCCGAGCTTGTGGCCGACCATGTTCTCGCTCACGTACACCGGCACGAACTTGTTCCCGTTGTGGACGGCCAGCGTGTGCCCGACGAAGTCCGGCGTCACGGTGGACGCCCGCGACCAGGTCTTGAGCACCCGCTTCTCGTTCTTGGTGTTCAGCTCGTGGATCCGCTGCAGCAGCCGCGCATCGACGAACGGGCCCTTCTTGACGCTGCGGGACATTATCGCGTCGCCTTCCCGCGCTTGTGGCCGCGGATGATGAGTTTGTTGCTGGCCTTCTTCTTGTGGCGCGTCTTCACGCCCTCGGGCTTGCCCCACGGGCTCACCGGCGGGCGGCCGCCGCTCGACTTGCCCTCGCCGCCGCCCAGCGGGTGGTCCACCGGGTTCTTGGCGACGCCGCGGACCTTGGAGCGCCGGCCCAGCCAGCGCGACTTGCCCGCCTTGCCGATGCTCATGAGCTCGTGCTCGACGTTCCCCACCTGGCCGATGGTGGCCAGGCACACGCCGCGCACCAGCCGCACCTCGCCGCTCATCATCTTCAGGGTGACCATCGTGCCTTCCTTGGCCACCACCTGGACGCCGGCGCCCGCCGAGCGGGCCATCTGGCCGCCGCGGCCGGGCTTGAGCTCGACGTTGTGCACCGTCGTGCCCAGCGGCACCTCGCTCAGCGGCACCGCGTTCCCCAGGCGGATGTCCGCCCCCGGGCCCGCGTTCACCGCGTCGCCCACCGCCAGGCCGCGCGGGTGCAGGATGTAGCGCTTCTCGCCGTCGCCGTACTGGATCAGCGCCAGCCGCGCCGAGCGGTTGGGATCGTACTCGATCGCCGTCACCTTGCCCGGGATGCCGAACTTGTCGCGGCGGAAGTCCACCCGCCGGTACATCCGCTTGTGGCCGCCGCCCCGGTAGCGCGTGGTGACGTGCCCCCGGTTGTTGCGGCCGCCCTGCGAGCGCAGCGGCTCGAGCAGCGACTCCTCCGGCGCCTTCTTGGTGATCTCCTCGAAGTCCGAGATGATCCGGAAGCGCGCGCCCGGCGTGACGGGCTTGAACTGGCGGATGCCCATGCGTCAGCCCTCGAAGATCGGAATGACGTCGCCCTCCTTGAGGACGACGATCGCCTTCTTCCACTTCGGGCGGCGCCCCTGCCGGCCGCGGCCCAGCCCGCCGGCCCGCCGCTCCTTGGCGCGCATCTGCATGGTCCGCACGTCCATCACCGTCACGGCGAACAGGTGCTCGATCGCGTCGCGGATCTCGGGCTTGGTCGCGCCCGTATCGACCCGGAAGGTGTAGATCTTCCGGCTCTCGTACTGCGCCGACGACTTCTCCGTCACCAGCGGCTTGACGATCGCGCGGTACAGCGCGGGCATGGCCTACTCCTTCTTTCCCGGCTTCTTGCCGGACGTGCCCTTCTTGGCGTCCTTCGCCGGCGCCTTCGCCTTCGGCGCCGCCTTCTTGGCGACCGGCTTCTTCGCCTCGGCCCGGGCCGGCTTCGCCTTCGGCGCCGCCTTCTTCTCCGCGGCCGGCTTGCGGGCCGCCGCCTTCGCCGGCGCCTTGGCGGCCTTGACCTTGCCCTCCGCCGGCGCGCGCTTCGCCTTCTTCTCGCGCGGGGCCGGCGCGATGGCCGAGGCCTCGCTGCCCGGCTCGAGCGTGCCCAGTGCCGGCTCCTCGATCACCAGCGCCTCGGCCTTCAGGATGTCGTAGGCCGACGCGTCGGCGAAGCGCATCACGTCCACGTTCTGGAGGTTGCGCGCCGACAGCAGCAGGTTGGGGTTCTGGGCCACGGTCAGCAGCAGCACCCGCCGGTCGTCGATGCCCATCTTCCCGAGCAGCTCGGCGACGCGGCGCGTCTTCGGCTCCTCGAAGCTCAGCGGCGCGATCACGCGGATCGCCGCCTCGCGGGCCCGGGCGTTGAGCGCCGAGCGCAGGGCCAGCCGCCGCAGCTTGCGCGGGATGCCGCGCCGGTAGTCGCGCGGGAGCGGGCCGAAGATCGTGCCGCCGCCGGGCCACAGCGGGGAGCGGGTCGAGCCCTGCCGCGCCCGGCCGGTGCCCTTCTGCCGCCACGGCTTCTGGTTGCCGCCGGTCACGAAGCTGCGGGTCTTGGTCTGGGCGGTGCCCTGCCGCTGGTTGGCCAGGAACGTGGTCACCGCCTGGTGCAGCGCGGCCGTGTGCACCGTGCCGTCGAACGGGTCCGCCGGCAGCCGCACCGCCCGCGGGCGGCAGGTGCCGTCGGCGCCGTAG
>DASPSV010000167.1:0-2592 GCA_035623755.1 Gemmatimonadales bacterium | reverse complement strand
TGGTGGCCGGCATCACGCCCTTCAACTTCCCGGCCATGGTGCCGATGTGGATGTTCGGCAACGCGCTCGCCTGCGGCAACACGTTCATCCTCAAGCCGTCGGAGAAGGATCCATCGGCGTCGCTCTACATCGCCGAGCTCCTGGCGGAAGCGGGCGTCCCGCCCGGTGTCTTCAACGTCGTCCAGGGCGACAAGGTGGCCGTGGACCGGATCCTGGCGCACCCCGAGATCGCCGCCGTGAGCTTCGTGGGTTCCACGCCCATCGCCCGCTACGTCTACGAGACGGGCACGCGCGCGGGCAAGCGGGTACAGGCGCTGGGTGGCGCCAAGAACCACATGATCGTGCTGCCCGACGCGGACGTGGCCATGGCCGCGGACGCCGCCGTGTCGGCCGGCTACGGCTCGTCCGGCGAGCGCTGCATGGCCGTGGCCACGATCGTGGCCGTGGGTGGGGTGGCCGATCCGCTCGTGGCGGCCATCAACGAGCGGTTGCCGCGTGTGCGCGTCGGGCCGGGGAGTGACCCCGCGTCCGAGATGGGGCCGCTCGTCACCCGGGCGCACCGGGACAAGATCGCCTCGTACCTGGACAGCGCGCCGGAGCAGGGCGCCACCGTGGTCGCCGACGGCCGGGCGCACCCGCTCTACGAGGGGTCCGAGGGCTTCTTCCTGGGGCCGTCCCTGATCGACCAGGTCACGCCCGCCATGGACGCCTACCGCGACGAGATCTTCGGGCCGGTGCTCACCGTCGTGCGGGTGGACACGTACGCCGATGCGCTCGAACTCATCAACGCCAACCCGTACGGCAACGGCACGGCCATCTTCACCCGCGATGGGGGCGCCGCGCGGCAGTTCCAGTTCGACGTCAACGTAGGGATGGTCGGCATCAACGTGCCGATCCCCGTCCCCGTCGCGTACTACTCCTTCGGCGGCTGGAAGGCCTCGCTCTTCGGCGACCTCCACATGTACGGCCCCGAGGGCATCCAGTTCTACACGCGCGCCAAGGTGGTCACCGCCCGCTGGCCCGACCCCGGCACGTCCAAGGTCGACCTGGGCTTCCCCCGCACCCGCTAGGCCCGGAGGGCGGGGCCCCGAGACGGCCCCATCGGGCTGGCGGGCGGGGATCCGGCGCCCCGGGGCCCCCCTTGGGTCGAGCGCTACCAGCCCCATTGATCATCCGAGCACAGGGTCGATGGTTAAGCCGTCGGCCAGCCCGTGGACCCCCCGCCTCCCTGGGCTTGTGCGCCCCGATACCCGCGCCATTGGTATCCCAGGCTGGACCGGGCCATAAGCACCCGCTGTTCCCAGCGGTGAGCTCCCATCGCGTCCGATAAGGCTTGGCCATGAGCGTGTACTAACAATGGGGCTGGTATGGCCAGGCGCAAGCGTCCGGAACTGGTGGCCCAGTCCCGCCGCCTCAACCTTGAACAGCTCGCGCGCCTTGGCGGGACGGTGGCGGAGTCGCGCCGGCGCCGACGCTGGAGCCAGGCCACCCTCGCCGGGCTGGTCGGGCTGAGCCAGTCCGCCATCAGCCTGGTCGAGCTGGGAGGGGGCGGCACCCTCTCGCTGGACGCCTGGCAGCGGATCGGGCTGGCGCTGGACCGACCCCTGCGGATCGAGCTGTCCAGGGACGTCCGAGAGGAGCCGGCTGACGCCGGGCACTTGGCCATCCAGGAGCTCGTCGTCCGGACCGCCCGCCGGGCCGGATGGACCGCCCGCTTCGAGCTTCCGAGCCGCCCCTCGAACCCCACCTTGTCGACGGACGTCGGCCTGCGCGATGACGCCCACCGCCGCCTTGCCCTCGTCGAGTGCTGGAACACGTTCGGTGACCTGGGCGCGGCGGCCCGCTCCACGAACCGCAAGGTCGCCGACGCCAACGGCCTTGCCGCCGCCATCGGCGGCGGCCGCCCCGCGGACCGCGACCACTCGGACGAGCCCGGCCCGACGTATGAGGTCGGCACCGTGTGGGTGGTCCGGGCCACCCGGCGCAACCGCGAGCTGCTCGCCCGTTACCCGGAGCTGTTCGCCAGCCGTTTCCCCGGCTCCAGCGTCGGCTGGCTGCGCACGCTCACGACCGGGGCGCCGATGCCCACCGAGCCGGGCCTCGTCTGGTGCGACGTTGCCGCGACCCGCCTCTACGCCTGGCGCCGCCGCTGACGGTCGCCCGACCTAGTGCGTCCGGACGTACTCCGCCGGCGCGCGCTTGAGGAACTGGCCGTGGCCCTGGCGGCCGGTGAACTGGCCGTCGCGGACGACGACCGTGCCCCGCGACATGACGACGTCTGACCGGCCCACGACCTCGCGGCCCTCGTAGCACGAGTAGTCCACGTCCATGTGGTGGGTCCTGGCCGAGATGGTGTGCCGGGCGCCAGGGTCGTAGACCACGAGGTCGGCATCGGAGCCCACGGCGACCGCGCCCTTGCGGGGGTAGAGCCCGAAGAGCTTGGCCGGCGCGGTGGAGATGATGTCGACCCACCGCTCGCGCGTGATCTGGCCGCCGACCACGCCGCCATCGTGCAGGAGGTCCACCCGATCCTCTACCCCCGGCAGGCCGTTGGGGATCTTGCGGAAGTCCCCGCGGCCCAGCTCCTTCTGC
>DASPSV010000123.1:0-2079 GCA_035623755.1 Gemmatimonadales bacterium | reverse complement strand
GAACACGCTGATCTCGCCGGTCTCGATCGTGCTGGCCTTCGCGTTCAGCTTCACCGTCGGGATCGTGTTCGGCGTCTGGCCGGCGCGGCGGGCGAGCATGATGGATCCGATCAGCGCCCTGAGGTACGAGTAAGGCGGGGTGTAGGGTGTAGGGTGTAGGGTGTGAGAGACCGGGTCGCGGATGCCTTCTGCACCCTCGACCCTACACCCCACACCCAGCCGTGGTAGATTCTCGGGCCCCATGCTCCCCGTGCTCGCCCTGCTCGGCGCCCTTCAGCGGGCGCCCGCCGATTCCGGCCCCGCCTTCGACGGCCGGCAGCACCAGCTCCACGTCCGGATCCCGCGCGTGGACACCACCATCACGGTGGACGGCGTGCTCGACGAGCCGGTGTGGCAGCGGGCGGCGCGGCTGGTGGGCTTCTCCCAGTACCAGCCCCAGGACGGCGTGCCCGCCGCCGAGCCCACCGAGGTCCTGGTGTGGTACTCGCCGACGGCCATCTACTTCGGGATCCGCGCCCGCGAAGCGCACGGCGACCTGGTGCACGCGACCCACGCCGACCGCGACAACATCGACGCCGACGACTACGTGCAGATCCTGCTCGACACCTACAACGACCGGCGCCGAGCCTTCCTGTTCGGCGTGAACCCGTTCGGGGTGCAGCAGGACGGCGTCCGCATCGACGCCTACGCCGGCGGTGCCGGCGGCACCTACGGCGGCGGCGGCGGCTTCGCGGCCCTGAACATCCTGAACGGGAACGTGGACCTGAACCCCGACTTCATCTTCCAGTCGCGTGGCCGGCTGGTGCCGGGGGGCTACGACGTCGAGGTCCGGATCCCGTTCAAGAGCCTGCGGTTCGCGGGCGGCGCGGTCCAGACCTGGGGCATCAACGTGCTGCGGCGGGTGCAGCACTCCGGCTACCAGGACTCGTGGGCACCGGTGGTGCGCGCCAGCGCCAGCTTCATGAACCAGTCGGGCTGGCTCGACAGCCTCACCGGGCTCCACCGCGGCCTGGTGCTGGACCTGACGCCCGTCGTGACCGACCGCGTGAACGGCGACACCACCGGCGGCGGCTACCACTACGCGACCGGCCGCGCCGGCCTGGGCGAGGTCCAGCTGGGGCTGGACGTGCACTACGGCGTCACGCCGAACCTCTCGCTCGACGGCACGGTGAAGCCGGACTTCTCGCAGGTCGAGGCGGACGTCGGCCAGGTGACGCTGAACCAGCGCTTCGCCCTGTTCTACCCGGAGAAGCGGCCGTTCTTCCTCGACGGGCTGGAGCTGCTGGACACGCCGAACCAGCTCATCTACACCCGCCGCATCGTGAGCCCCGACGCGGGCGCCAAGCTGGCGGGCAAGGCGGGGCCCTGGACCATCGCCACGATCGTGACCTCCGACTCGACGTCGGAGTCGGCGACGGGCAGCCACCCGCTGTTCGGGATCACCCGCCTCAAGTACGACCTCGGCCCGACGTCGAACCTCGGCTTCATCGGGACGATGAAGGACGACGGGGGCCAGTTCTCGCGGCTCGCCGGCGGGGACGTGCACATCGTCCACTCGCGCCTGTACTTCGTGGAGCTGCAGGCGGTCGCGTCGTGGCTGCACGACTCGACCGGCTTCCACCGCGGGACGCTCACCCAGGCCACGTGGGACCGGACCGGCCGCAACGAGGGATTCAACTTCGGCATCACCGGCATCGCGCCCGACTTCGACGCCGCCGCCGGGTTCGTCAACCGCACCGGCGTCGTCAACGCGCACGCCTTCAACCGGTTCACCGGCTACGGCGCGCCGGGTGCGCTGCTCGAGACGGTGTCCAGCTTCCAGACGGTGTACCGCACCTGGGACTACAACCGGTTCGTCGGGCACGCGCCGCTGGAAGGGAGCGAGAGCGTCAACCTGCAGGCCACGCTGCGGGGCTGGTGGCAGCCGTACCTGTCTCTGACCCGGAACTTCTTCAACTTCGACTCCACGTCGCCCGGCTACAACGGGACGCCCTACGGCAGTTACCGCGTCCGCGCGCCCGCTTTCCCCGGGGACACCACCACGGCGCCGTTCGTCATTCCGGCGCGGCTCGACAACCT
>DASPSV010000115.1:0-21872 GCA_035623755.1 Gemmatimonadales bacterium | reverse complement strand
GCCGCGCGGCGGCCGGAGCAGGGCGGAGGCGTGCCGTCGGGGCACTGGGCGCGCGCCAGCATCGGGGGCAGCAAGGCGGTTCCGGCAGCCATCGCGATCCAGGGCCGCAGCAGCATTCCGGCAGCTCGTCTTGGGGGTGGTGCGTGGAACAATGTCCCGGCCGCAGGCGCGACGCCAGGGCGGCGAACGCCGTTGGGCGCCGCCGCGCGGCGGCCTCGCGGCGAGGGGTCGAGGCCCGGCGCGCGATGAGCGGCGCCGGTTGACGGGGACGGCGCGGGAAGGTAGTTGTCCGGCCGGGAGGACCGACCCCTGCCGGCTCGCCGAACCCGCCGCACGCCCGCGACGCCCCGGGGCGCGCCGCCGACGCCCGAGGCGTTTCTCGCCGCGCTGCCGCCGGCCGCGGCCGCGGAGCTGTCGCGCGTCCGGGACGTCATCCGCCGGCACCTGCCGGCGGGCTATCGCGAGGCGGTGCGCGGGAGCGTGCTCGCGTACGAGGTGCCGCTGGAGCGCTATCCCGACACGTACAACGGCCAGCCGCTGTGGTACGCCGCGCTCGGCGCGCCGAAGAGCTACCTCACGCTCCACCTCATGAGCGTGTACGCGAGCCCCAAGCTCGCCGGCCGCCTGGCCGACGGCTTCCGCGCCGCCGGCAAGAAGCTCGACATGGGCAAGGCGTGCGTCCGGTTCCGGAAGGCCGACGACCTCGCGCTCGAGGCGGTCGGCGAGGTGATCGGGAGCCTGTCGCTGGAGGAGTGGGTGGCGATCGCGAAGGCCGCCCGCCGCCGGTAGGCCGGGAAACGGCCTCGCCGGGCCCTCCGGCGTGGCCGCTACCGTTCGAAACTAATTGCGATAGCTTTCGTCCGTCTTCACCAGACCACGCGATATGATGCGATCCCGGCCGCGCCGACGCGCGGCACATCTGCTCGTGGCCGCCGCCCTGACGGCGCTGGCGGCCGCGCTCCCGGCGCCCGTGCGGGCCCAGGCCCCGTCCGGCGTCTCGGACGCGGACCTGCACTTCATGAGCGGCATGATCGTCCACCACGCGCAGGCGGTGCTGATCGCGGGGTGGGCGGCGTCGCACGGCGCGGGCCCGTCGGTGCGCGAGCTGTGCGACCGGGTCGTGATCTCGCAGCGCGACGAGATGGCGACGATGGAGCGCTGGCTGCTCGAGCACCACCAGGCGCTGCCCGACACCTCGCCGCGGGCGAGCCTGGGCGGCATGGCGGCGATGCCGGGGATGGCGATGGGCGGGCCGGCGATGATGCCGGGGATGCTGACGCCGCCGCAGCTCGCCCAGCTCGACAGTGCGCGCGGCCCGGCGTTCGACCGGCTGTTCCTGACCTTCATGATCCAGCACCACCGCGGCGCGCTGACGATGGTCGCGGAGTACCAGGGCGCCAACGGCGCGGGCCAGGATCCCTTCGTGTTCCAGTTCGCGTCCGACGTGAACGGCGATCAGACGGCGGAGATCGACCGGATGGGCCGCATGCTCGCGGCGATGCCTTCCCTCCCGAGGAGTCCATGACAGTGATGCCACAGTCCCCGTTGAGCGGCTCGTTCCCGCGCCGCGCCGCGCGCGCGGCCCTGTCCGCGGCCGCGCTCTCGCTGGCGGCCGCCGGCCTGGCGTCGGCGCAGCCGGGCGCGGCGGCGCCGAGCCCCGACCCGCGGGTCGGCCTGGCGGCCGGCTGGATGAACGCGGCCACGGCGTTCTGGAACCTGAAGCTCGTCTCCACGACCCCGCCGCCGGACAACTTCCGGAACGCGAGCGACCCGGGCGACTTCAACTACATCAACTCGGACCTCGCCTTCAGCGGGAAGTACGTCGTCCAGGGCAACTTCTCCGGGGTGCAGTTCTGGGACATCTCGCAGCCCGCGCACCCGGTGCTGGCGGGCTCGCTCATCTGCCCGGGCTCGCAGAACGACGTGTCGGTGTACCGCAACCTGCTGTTCATGTCGGTGGAGTCCAACGCGGGCCGCGTGGACTGCGGCACGCAGGGCGTGCACGACTCGGTGAGCGCCGACCGGATGCGGGGCGTCCGCATCTTCGACATCACCGACATCGCGCACCCGCGGCCGGTGGCCAACGTGCAGACCTGCCGCGGCTCGCACACCCACACGCTGGTCACCTCGCCGTCCGACACCGCCGACGTGTTCGTCTACGTCTCCGGGTCGGCCCCGGTGCGCTCGCCGAGCGAGCTGGCGGGCTGCTCGGGCCTGCGGCCCGACCAGGATCCGCGGAGCGAGCAGTTCCGGATCGAGGTGATCCGGGTGCCGCTGGCGCATCCGGAGCAGGCGCAGGTGGTGACCAAGCCGGCGATCCTCTCCGGCCTGGCGCACGCCGAGACGCACCTCGAGGCGCCGGAGGACGTCGCGGAGGCGCACCGGATCGCCGACTCGGCCCGGGCGCACGGCGGCTACGTGGTGAAGATCTTCGGGCTCGAGCAGGTGGCCGGCCCGCAGTTCGTCCGGCGGATGCTCGACTCGCTGGTGAGGCAGCGGGGGGGCGCCGGCGCGCCGACGGCCGCCGACAGCCTGATGCTGCGCGACTCGCTGCAGCCGATGGTGGACCGGATGATCAACGGCCCGACGCTGCCCGGCGGCGTGCGTCCCGGGCCGGTGCAGTGCCACGACATCACCGTCTACCCGGCGATCGGCCTGGCGGGCGGCGCGTGCGCGGGCTACGGGCTGGTGCTCGACATCCGCGACCCGGCCAACCCGCGGCGCGTCGCCGCGGTGGCGGACACCAACTTCTCCTACTGGCACTCGGCCACGTTCAGCAACGACGGCCGCAAGATCCTGTTCACCGACGAGTGGGGCGGCGGGCTGCAGCCGCGGTGCCGCTCGTTCGACCGCAAGGAGTGGGGCGCCGACGCGCTGTTCACGCTCAACGACACCACGCTCACCTTCCAGAGCTACTACAAGATGCCGGCGCCGCAGACCCAGAACGAGAACTGCGTCGCGCACAACGGCTCGCTGGTCCCGGTGCCGGGGCGCGACATCATGGTGCAGGGCTGGTACCAGGGCGGCATCTCGGTGTTCGACTGGACCGACCCGGCGCACCCGCGGGAGATCGCGTTCTTCGACCGCGGCCCGATGGATTCGACCAAGCTGGAGGGCGCGGGGTCCTGGTCGGCGTACTGGTACAACGGCCACATCGTCAGCAGCGAGATCGCGCGCGGGCTCGACATCCTCGACCTCACGCCGAACGCGAACCTGACGCAGAACGAGATCGATGCCGCCAGGCTGGTGCGCGTGGACCAGCTCAACGTGCAGGACCAGCAGCGCATCGTCTGGCCCGCCGCCTTCGTGGTGGCGCGCGCCTACTGCGACCAGCTGGAGCGCGACCACGGCCTGGCCGACGCCCGCCTGCGGTCGGTGCGGAGCGCGCTGGCGAGCGCCGAGAAGCAGACGGGGCGGCGGCGGCAGGACGCGCTGACCCGTCTCGCGACGCAGGTGGACGGCGACGCCGCCGCGGCGGGCGATCAGGCCAGGGTCCGGCTGCTGGCCTCGGAGGTGCGGGAGCTGGCGGGCGCGTCGCACTGACGCGGCGCCGGCCGTCGGATGGACGGCGGGGGTCCGGGGCTCGCCCCGGGCCCCCGCGTGGCGTTCGGGGGCGGCGTCAGACGCGCGCGGGCACCGCCGCCGGGTGGGCGGGCGCCCTGACGTCGAGCGCCTGCCGGTAGACCTCCCGCAACTGGGCCCAGGTCGTGCGCACGTCGTAGCAGCGGCGCGCGAAGGCCTGGCCCCACGCCTCCAGCGCCCGCCGCCGCGAGGGGTCGCCGAGCAGGGCGACGACGTCGGCCGCGACCCGGCCGGGATCCGGGGGCTGGTCCGCGGCGAAGTCGCCGAAGTTGGTCTGCATCGCGTGTTCCGCGGTGTCCGCGCCGACGATGCCGACGTGGCACGCCTCGCCCGTCGCCACCACGGCGCGCCCGACGGCCAGCGCCTCGATGGCGCTCCGGCCCGCGGCGACCACCACGTCGGCGGCGGCGTCGAACGGGACGACGTCGGTCTGGTGTCCCACGTGGCGGATCGCCTCCGCCCCGAGCCGCCAGTTCGTCGCGGCCACCAGCGCCGGGAAGTCCTCGGGCATGTGCATGCCGCCCACCACCACGAGCACCGCGTCGGGGATCCGCGCGCGGATCCGGGGGAACGCCTCCGCCACCACGCTGACGGCCACCTTGGTGCGATGCCCCGAGAGCCGCCCCACCAGCGCCACCACCGGGGCGCCGACCGGGAGCCCGAGGCGGCCGCGGGCCGCGGTGCGGCCGGGCGCCGCCGCCAGGCCATGCACGTCCACGCCGTTACGCACCAGGTGCATGCGCCGCTCGGGCAGCCCCAGCGTGCGCAGGGCGTGCTGCCGCACGTTGCCGGCGACCGACACCATCTGCTCGCCGTAGACGCTGAACAGCCGGGCCGAGAGGTGCGGGGACTGCAGGATGTGGAGGGAGGAGACCAGCGGCGTGCGCGTGAGGCGGGTCGCGAAGAAGGCGACCCAGCTCGCGGCGCGCGAGTGCGCGTGCACCAGGTCGATGCCCCGCGCGCGGATCAGCCGCCGCAGCGAGAGCACGTTGCGGAGACGCTGGGGGTAGTCGCGCCGGCCGATCCGCATCGGCAGGTACTCGGCGTCGACCGCGGTGTTGAGCGTGTCCGACACCACCGTCACCCGGTGGCCCTCGCGCGCCTGCTCCGCGATGAGGGTCGCGGCGTACGTCTCGGCGCCCGTCACCTCGTGCTGCGACAGCACGTGGAGGATCTGCACCGCTCCGGACCTCCTGCGCGAGGCCCCGCGCGTCGCCGCGCGGGCCCTGGTGCCTCTGCCTGCAGGCCGTGGTCTGGAACTTTCGGACTCGGCGATTGGATGCGGTGCCGGCGGGAGCGTTAAGTGGTGCCATTTCCGCAGCGGCGCGGGGCCGCCGGGAGTGATGCGCGAGGATGCGGGCGACGCGGTCAGCGCTTCTTGCGGACGGCCCCCTCCTCCTCGGCGCGCTTGCGCAGGTCCACGAGGAGCTTGCCGGCCAGCAGCCACGCCGACTGCTCGAGGAAGCCCGAGGGCAGGGTCACCGACATGCTGGTGCGGCCCTGGAGATCGCCGGCCGTGATCGTGCCGGTACCACGGTCGAACCGGTAGCCCCAGTCCACGTCCCCGAAGTGGTCCGGGAACTTGTTCTTCACACTGCGCTCGAACGACGCCATCCACGCGTCGGGCGAGATCGCCTCCTCGATCACCGACGGCCGGGGCACGCGCGACGTGGGCTGCGGCGGAGGGATCATCTCCAGGTCCGACGCGGCGGCGGCGGGCTCCGGGGCCGCCGGGGGCGGTGGTATCGGCGCCGCACGCACGCTGCCGCGCGGGAACCGCCCGCCGTCGCCCGCGGCCGGCACCGCCGTGGTGGGCCGGGGGGGCGGCGCGGAGATGACCTCCAGCTCCGAGTCGCTGCCCTGGGCGTCCGCCACCCGCTCCTGCTCGGCCCTGGTGCCCTGCTCGAGGAACTTGTTCCACTCGGCGAGCACGCTCTGATCGTACTTCATCTTCTCGAATGCGGCGGACACGCTGCGCGGACCCTGCTGCTCGAACTGGTGCAGCACCACCATGATGCGCGAGGAGCTCGCGTCGCGGAGCCGCTCCTTGATGCGGCCCAGGCCCGGCTCGGCCGCCAGCCCCAGCGACAGGGCCAGCAGCTCGTCGGGGCCCGCGCCCTTGGCGATCGCGATCTCCGCCACGTTCTGGGCCGCCAGGCGCTCGGTGAACGCGCCGAGGCGCGGATCGGCGGTGGACACCGCCACCCCGTCGAGCGTCAGCTCACCGCCGTAGAAGCGGAAGGTGGCCGAGCGCGAGGCGGCGAAATCCACCAGCGCGCGCAGCGCGTCCTTCTGCGGCTGTCCCGGCTCCGGGGAGCGCTGCAGCAGGGCGACGGCCCGGGCGAGCCCGGCGACGTAGCGGGTGAGCTCTGGTGCGGTCACGGCGGTTCCAAAACAAAACTACCCGGGGTCCGTTGCTCAAGCACCCGGTCCGCCCGCCCCGGCCCCGGGAAGGCCCCGGGACGGCCCGTCCCGGCGCTCGCGGGACCCCGTCCGCCGGCCCGGGACGCCCCGTCCCGCCGCCCGGGCGCTTGACACCACCCCGGCCCCGGCCTAGCTTCTGCTGAAATTTCAGCAGTCACGAGGATGCCGCCATGAGCGTTGCCAGACCCCCGATGAGCCGCCGCGAGCGGGAGGTGATGGACGTCCTGTACCGGATGGGGGAGGGCACCGTCGCGGAAGTGATGGAGCAGCTGGTCGACCCGCCGACGTACTCGGCCGTGCGCTCGACGATGCGCATCCTCGAGGAGAAGGGGCACGTGAGTCACCGGGAGGACGGTCCGCGCTACGTGTACGTGCCGGCGGTGGGGCGGGAGACGGCCCAGCGGGCGGCCCTGAACCACGTGGTGGACACGTTCTTCGACGGCTCGGCCGACCACGCGCTGGTGACGCTGCTGCGCCGCTCGGACCTCGAGCTGTCGGAGAAGCAGATCCAGCGGCTGGCCCGCGAGATCCGCCGGGCTCGCGAGGAGGGACGATGAGCGCGACCGGATGGGTGGGCCTCCTCGCGCACCCGGCGGTGGCCTGGGCGCTGGGGAGCCTCGTCAAGGGGACGCTGCTCCTGGTGGCGGTGTTCCTCGCGGCGGCCCTGGTGCGCCGGGCGTCGGCTGGACTGCGGCACCTGGTGTGGGGCGGAGGCATCGTCGCGGTGCTCGCGCTGCCGGTCGTGTCCCTGGTGCTGCCCTGGCGGCTGTCGGTGCTGCGGGTGCCGGCGGCCGCGCCGCCCGCCGTGGCGGCGCCGGGCCTCGCCG
This sequence comes from Gemmatimonadales bacterium, assembly GCA_035623755.1. Lineage (GTDB taxonomy): Bacteria > Gemmatimonadota > Gemmatimonadetes > Gemmatimonadales > JACORV01 > Fen-1245. The sequence goes on along the minus strand of DASPSV010000115.1, from coordinate 15,039 downwards.
TGGGCGTGCCGCAGCCGGCTCCGCGCGCGACGCCGCTGCCGTCGGCCGCGCCGCGCCACTCCGCCGGCCAGGAGACCGCCGGCGGCGTCTCCGCCGAAGCTTGGTCGCCGGCGCGCGTGCCGCTGGGGTGGTGGATCGCCGCGATCTGGGCGGCGGGTGCGCTCGCGGTGCTGGCACGGCTCGCCCACGGCGCGCGCCTCGTGCGCCGGGTGCGGCGCGACGCGGCGGCCCTCGCGTCGCCGGACTGGCGCCAGCCGCTCATGGAAGCGGCGGACCGGCTCGGCCTGCCGCGCGAGCCGCGGCTGCTGGCCAGCGACGCCGTCCTGATGCCCATCGTGTGCGGCGTGCTGGACCCGGCGATCGTGCTGCCCGAGGCGGCGCGGGAGTGGAGCGGGCACCGGCGCCGCGCGGTGCTGTGCCACGAGCTGGCGCACGTCCGGCGCTCCGACCTCGCCCTCACCATCCTGAGCCGGCTGGGGTGCGCCCTGTACTGGTTCCATCCGCTGTTCTGGGTGGCCGCCCGGCGGCTGCGCCTGGAGAGCGAGCGCGCGTGCGACGACCTGGTGCTCGAGGTGGGCACGCGGCCGTCGGAGTACGCCGACCACCTGCTGCAGATCGCCTGCGGCGCCGGGTCGATGCGCTCGCCCGCGGCCGCCCTGCCGATGGCGGAGCGGCGGGAGTTCGAGGGCCGGATGCTCGCGATCCTCGAGCGGGGCGCGCGCCGCTCGCCGCCCTCGCGCCGTCTCGCGGCGATGCTCGCCGCGCTCGCGCTCGCGGTGGTGTTGCCGCTCGCGGCGATGGGGCTCGCCCAGGCCCCGCCGGCGGGCGGTGCCGCGCCTGCGTCGTCGGCGCTCGTCGCCGCGCCGCCGGCGCCGCCGGGCCAGGCCCGGGCGCCGCGCGGCGCGACGCGGACCGACACGGCGTTCGCGCAGCGCACGTCGATCACGACGCGTCTCAGCTCCGCGGTGAAGACGGCGGTGAAGACCGGGGTGTCCGAGGCGGCCCCGACGCTCGGAACGCGGGTCGCCGCGGCGCTGCAGGGCCAGACGGCGGGCGACAGCGTGGATCCGCGGACCCTCGCGGCGCTGCTCGGCGCGCTCGAGGATTCCGTGGCCGCCGTCCGCACGGACGCGGCGTACGCCCTGGGCCAGCTCGAGGCCCACGGCGCCGTCGGCGCGCTGGGTGCGCACCTGGGCCGCGACGCGTCGGCGGAGGTGCGCGAGATGGCGGCGTGGGCCCTCGGGCAGATCGAGAGCGGCGCCGCGACCGGGGCCCTGGTGGCGGCCGCGCGCGGCGACGCCTCCGAGCCGGTGCGGGCGATGGCCGTGTGGGCCCTCGGCCAGATCGAGGACTCGGCGGCCGTGCCCGGCCTCGCCGCGGTGCTCCGCGACGCGAGCGCCGAGGTGCGCCGCCGGGCTGCGTGGGCGCTGGGCACCATCGGCGCGGCGCCCGCGCCGCCCGCGCTGATCGCGGCGCTGCGCGACGCGTCGCCGGCCGTCCGGATGGCCGCGGCGTGGGCGCTCGGCCAGATCGAGGACGCGCGGGCCGCGCCGGCCCTCGCGGCCGCCTTCGACGACAGCGCGCCCGAGGTGCGCCGGGCCCTCGTGTGGGCCCTCGGCCGCATGGACGCTCCCGAGGCGCGGCAGGCACTCGTCGACGCGCTGAAGAGCCCGGACCCCGACGTACGGTCCCGGGCGGCCCGCGCGCTGGGCGGCAGCAGCGGCGACCCCTGGCCCTGGCCGTGGCCGATGCCGCTCGTCCGCTAGACGGCGCACGACCCGCCGCCCGCCCCGCGCGGCGGACCGCACGCGCCGAACGCCACACCTCCGCCGCCCGGGATCCGACTCCGGGCGGCGTCGTTTCGGCCCCGCTTGACATCCCGCGGGCAATGCTGAATATTCAGCATAGTGCTGGAATTTCAGCAGAAGCGGGGTGACCATGACGCGGAGGACGCTCGTGAACGGATCGGTGATCGGGGCCGTGGCGGCCGTGGCGGCGCTCGGCGGGGTGCACGGCGGGACGGCGGCGCGGATCGCCGTGCGTCGCGCTGCGCTCGAGGATTCGGCCCAGGCGGCGGGCGTGCTCGCGTCGGCGCGGGGCGCGCCGGCGGTGCTGTGCCGGCTGGCGGAGCAGGCGCTGGAGCCGGGCTGGGGCTGGAGCGGGCGGGGGACGCCCGGTGACACGCCGGATTCGGCCGGCGCGGCGCGGTGGGCGCTCGCGCGCCACCCGGGAGACTACGCGGTGCCGGTGCTGCTCAAGGGGATGGAGGATGCGGACGCCTGCGTGCGCGGGGTCGCGGCGCGGCTGGTGGCGCGGGCGACCGCGGTGGAGGTGAACGCGAGCGTGGCCCCGCTGCTCGGCTCGGCGGCGGTGGGCACGCGGGTCGCGGCCAGCGTCGCCCTGGGGCTCGCCGAGGCCGAGGGCGCGGTGAGCGGCCTGGTGGCCCGCCTCGCCGACGACGCGGCGGAGGTCCGCCTCGCGGCGGCCTGGGCGCTCGGGCGCGTGGGCGCCACGCGGGCCGCGGCGCCGCTCCGCGGCGTGCTGCGCGATCCGGAGGCCGGGGTGCGCGCGGCGGCCGCGCGCTCGCTCGGCGAGCTGGAGGACACGGCCGCCGTGGACGCGCTGGCGCGGCTCCTCCGCAGCGACGCGGAAGAGGAGGTCCGGGTCGCCGCGGCGGAGGCGCTCGGCCGCATGGAGTCGAAGCGCGCGGTGCCGGCCCTGGCGGCCGCGCTCGGCGACCAGAGCGCCGTGGTGCGCCGCACGGCGGCGTGGGCGCTGGGCCAGATCGAGGACAAGGGCTCGGTGCAGGCTCTGGCCCGCGCGCTCGCGGACCACGACGACCAGGTGCGCGAGACGGCCACGTGGGCCCTCGGCCAGATCGAGGACGCGTCCGCCGTGCCCGCGCTGGTCGAACGGCTCGCCCGCGACGACCGGCCGGAGGTGCGCCGGCGGGCGGCCTGGGCGCTGGGTCAGATCGAAGACAAGTCTTCGGCCGGCGCGCTGGGCACGGCGCTCAAGGGCGACCACGACGAGCAGGTGCGGCGCACCGCGGCGTGGGCGCTGGGACAGGTCGAGGACGGCGGCAGCGTGGCCGACCTCGCGGCGGCCCTGGGCGACAGCGCGGAGCGCGTGCGCGTCACCGCCGCGTGGGCGCTCGGGCAGATCGGCCCGCACCGGGCCCCCGACGCGCTGCTGCGCGCGCTCGGGCACGACACGCCCGAGGTGCGCGAGAAGGCGGCGTGGGCGCTCGGCCAGATCGGCGACGACGCGGCGGTACCGGCCCTCACCACGGCGCTGGCCGATTCCTCGGGCAAGGTGCGCCGCACGGCGCTGTGGGCGCTGGGGCAGCTGGACAGCGACGCCGCGCGCACCGCGATCGTGGGCGCGCTCCGCGACGGGGACCCCGAGGTGCGGGCCCGCGCGGCGCGCGCCCTCGGCGGCGGGCACGTCGAGCCGCGGCCGGAGCCGATGCCGATGCCCGAGCCCCGGCCGTTCCCGGGGCCCGACGAGTGACCGTCAGCTCAGGGCGCCGAGCAGCGTCTCGATGTCGCGCATGTCGTTGAAGATCGAGGGCGAGATGCGGATCCGGTCGCCGTAGAGGCTCACCGAAACGCCGGCCGCCCTCAGCCGCTCGCCGAAGCGCCGCTCCGCGCCCGTCATCGTGAACGAGACGAGCGCGGACGGCGTCTCGGGCGGCGTGATCGTGGTGAAGCCCAGTCGCGGCATCTCGTCCTGCAGCCGCTTCAGCAGCGGCTGCCGGTACGCCTGGATGGTCTCGACGCCGAGGCGCTGCAGGTAGGGCAGGGACACCGCCAGCGCGTTGACCGCGCCCTGCCCGTAGGTGCCCACCTCGAAGTGCCCGCCCGCGTCCGGGTGCAGCGTCCAGGTGACGGGCGTGCCGGCCGGCGGATCCGACGGCAGGTAATGCGTCTCGGTGTCGGCCTGCTGGTAGCCGATCACGGGGCGGTGGACCACGGCGTCGAGAAGGTCCCCCCGCGCGTAGAGGAAGCCGAGGCCGAAGTCCCCCATCAGCCACTTGAACGTCGAGGTGGCGCAGAAGTCGACGCCGCTCGCCTGGACGTCGATGGGGGTGTTGCCCGCCGCCTGCACGACGTCGGCGTACACGACGGCGCCGTGCGCGTGCGCGAGGTCGCACACCGCCTTGAGGTCGTGCTGGAACCCGTTGTACCACGACACGAGCGAGATCGCGACCAGCCGCGTGCGGCGGTCCACCGCGCGCGCGAGGTCGTCCATCTCGATGCGCCAGTCCTTCGGGCGCACGATCCGGACGTCGAGGCCCCGCCGGGCCAGCTCGCCGTACAGCACCAGCGATCCGTCGAAGTGCAGGGCGTCCGTCACCACGTTGCCGCCGCCGCCCGGGAGAGCGAGCCCGTTCACGACGAGGTTCTCGCCCATGCTGGTGCTCTCCACCAGCGCGATCTCCTCGGGGCGCGCGTTGATGAGCCGGGCGAACGCGCCCTTCACCTCGCCGGCGATCGCGTCGCCGGTCCTCACGCGCGGCTCCCGGAAGGTCCGGGTGTCGAGGTAGCGCCGTACGGCCTCGGCGGCGGCGACCGGCACGGGGTGGATGAACGCGCTGTTGAGGTACGTCTGCCCCGGCGGAATGGCGAAGTCGTCGCGGACGGGCAGGGCGCCGGCGGGCGGCTCGCTCACACGGACCTCCGGGGTCGGCAGGTGAAGGGCGCGCAGGGCGGACGCGGCGGCGAGGCCGCCCGCGCCCGCGAGCAGCTGGCGTCGGGTGATGTCCATTGGTGGCTCGCCTCCGGGGCTCGAGCGGGCCGGCGGGCGGCCGGCCCGCTGCGCCAGCAAGAGAAGCGCGGCCGGCGCGGTTGTCAAAGCGGCGCGGGGCGTCCGTCCCGCCCGAACGGGCGGTACCGCCGGGCGGCGCCGCGCGGTTAGACTTCCGCGTCCCCCTCACGGCGGGCACGTGGCGGAACCGCGCAGGAAGCGGGTCGACTGGCAGTCGGCGTGGCAGGAAGCGCGCCGCATCATGTGGCGCCACCGCGGCTATCTCGCGGTGGGGCTCGCGGTGATGCTGGTGAACCGCCTCGCCGGCCTGGTGCTGCCGGCCACCTCGAAGTCCCTGATCGACGAGGTGATCGGGCAGCACAAGGTGGGGCTGCTCGTGCCGCTCGCGCTCGCCGCCGGCGGCGCCTCGCTGCTGCAGGCGGCGACCTCGTTCACGCTGTCGCAGATCCTCGGCGTCACCGCGCAGCGCGCCATCACGGAGATGCGTCGCGACGTCGAGGCGCACGTGATGCGCCTGCCGGTGCGGTTCTTCGACTCGACCAAGAGCGGCATCCTGATCTCGCGCATCATGACCGACGCGGAGGGCATCCGGAACCTCGTCGGCACGGGGCTGGTGCAGCTGGTGGGCGGTCTGGTGACCGCCACCATCGCGCTGGGCGTGCTGTTCTACCTGAACTGGCGTCTCACCTCGATCACCATCCTCATCCTCGCCGTCTTCGGCGGGATGATGGCGTTCGCCTTCGCCCGGCTGCGGCCGATCTTCCGCGAGCGCGGCCAGATCAACGCGGAGGTGACCGGCCGGCTCGGCGAGTCGCTGGGCGGCATCCGGGTGGTGAAGTCGTACGTCGCCGAGCGGGGCGAGCAGCTGGTGTTCGCGCGCGGCGTCCACCGGCTGTTCCGCAACATCGCCCGGACCATCACGGCCACCTCGGGGCTCGGCGCCGGCACGATCCTCATCACCGGCGGCATCGGCGTGCTGATGATCCTGGTCGGGGGGCGCTCGATCCTCGACGGGCGGATGACCCTCGGTGGCTTCGTGATGTACGTCTTCTTCATCGGGCTGGTGGCGGCGCCGCTGGTGGGGATCGCGTCCATCGGCACGCAGGTGAGCGAAGCGTTCGCGGGGCTGGACCGCATCCGCGACCTGCGGCGCACGGTCACGGAGGACGCGGACGACACCGAGCGGCTGGCCCTCGACGACGGGCTCCGGGGCGAGATCGCGTTCGAGGAGGTGGAGTTCGCCTACGACCCGGGCGTGCCCGTGCTGCGCGGCGTCTCGTTCCGCGCGCCCGCGGGCTCGACCACCGCGCTGGTGGGCTCGAGCGGCTCGGGCAAGAGCACGCTCATCGGGCTGGTGATGGCGTACGCGCGGCCGGCCGCGGGGCGGGTGCTGGTGGACGGGAACGATCTGGCGACCCTGCGCCTCCGGGACTACCGCGCGCACCTCGGCGTGGTGCTGCAGGACAACTTCCTCTTCGACGGCACGATCGCCGAGAACATCGCATTCTCGAAGCCGCACGCGACGCGCGAGGAGATCCTGCGCGTGGCGCGGATCGCCCACTGCGACGAGTTCGTCGCCAAGTTCAAGGACGGCTACGACACGGTGGTGGGCGAGCGGGGCGTGAAGCTCTCCGGCGGCCAGCGGCAGCGGGTGGCGATCGCCCGCGCGATCCTAGCCGACCCGCGGATCCTGATCCTCGACGAGGCCACCTCGAGCCTCGACAGCGAGAGCGAGGCGATGATCCAGGACGGGCTGCGCCGGCTGCGCCAGGGCCGCACGACGTTCGTGATCGCCCACCGCCTGTCCACCATCCGCAGCGCGGACCAGATCCTGGTGCTCGAGGCGGGCGAGATCGTCGAGCGCGGGACCCACGCGGCGCTGCTGGCCGCCGGCGGCCGCTACCGCCAGCTGCACGACAAGCAGTACGCGCTGGAGACCGACCGGTTCGTGAATCCGGGGGAGGATTTCACGCCGGACCCCGAGAAGGCGGAGGCGGTGATGCAGCCGGTTCCGCGGGGGGCGCTATAGCAGGGTGATAGGGGGTAGGGTGTAGGGTGTGTGGGGCGCGCTACACCCTACACCCAACACCCTACACCCTGCCTTCACCCAGCTTCGTCGTCTCCAGCAGCTTCCGGAACCGCGGGTGGCCGCGGATCGGGTCGTAGATCGGGTGGACCTTCAGCCACACCACGTCGGCGGCGCGCCGCTCGGCGGCCTGCTCGAGCCGGTCGAGCGCGGCGGCCTGGTCGCCGAGCGCGAGCTGCACCTGCGCCAGGAGCGCCGGCGACACGTACGACTCGCGTGCCCGCCGCTCGAGGTCCGCGAGCAGGACCTCGGCCTCGGCGCGACGGTAGCCGAGCGCGTGCGCGGTGGCGAGCGCGGCCATCGTCTCGGCGCTCGAGCCCTGCAGGCTGACCGCGCGCTCCAGCGGCGCGGTCGCCTCGTCATAGCGCCCCATGGCGACGTACGCGTGGCCGAGGAAGTAGTGGGCCGCGCCGAACTCGGCGTTCAGCGTCAGCGTCTTCTCCAGCTCCGCGGCGGCGGCCGCGAGGTCGCGGGCGTAGAAGCGGTGCAGGCCGACGCTGATGTGCACCGCGAGCGACAGCGGGTCGAGGGCCAGGGCGCGGTCCAGCTCCGCCTGCGCCTCCGCGAACCGGCCCTGCGGCACCAGGCAGTTCATCGCGTACCACTGGTGCGCGGTGGCGTACTGCGGGTTGTAGGCGATCGCGCGCCGGAACAGGGCGTCGGCGGCGCCCCAGTCCCACTCGTACAGCGCCCGGACGCACGCCAGCGACGTGTGCGCCTCGGCGAGCGACGGATCGAGCGCGAGCGCCTGCTCGGCGGCGTCGCGGGCCTTGGGCATCACCTCATCGGGCGGCCGGTGGCTGTACACGCCCAGGATCACGTAGCAGTCGGCGATGGCGGCCCGGGCGGGCGCGTGGCCGGCGTCGATCGCCAGCGCGCGCTCGAACTCCTCCACGCTCTGCTCCAGCGCGCTGGTGGTGCGCCGGTTCCAGAGGTGGCGGCCGCGCAGGTAGTGCTCGTAGGCCTTCGGGTCGCCCTTGCGGGCCGGCTCCTGCGCGTAGGCCTTCGGCGCGCCGAGCAGCTTCGCCTCGAGCACGTTGGCGATCGCGCCGGCGATCTCGTCCTGGATCGCGAACACGTCGTCCACCGTCCGGTCGTACGTCTCCGACCACAGCCGGTAGCCGTCGGCGACGTTCACCAGCTCCGCCGTGACGCGGACCCGCGGGCCCGAGCGGCGCACGCTGCCCTCGAGGACCGTGCCCACGCCCAGCTGGCGCCCGATGTCGCGCGCGTCCTCCTGCCGCCCCTTGAACGCGAACGCCGAGGCGCGCGCGACCACCCGCAGGCCGTCGAGCCGGGACAGCGCGTTGGTGAGCTCCTCGGCGATGCCGTCGCTGAAGATCTCGGCGTCGCTCTCGCGGCCCGGGTTGCTGAACGGCAGCACGGCGATGGAGGGCGCGCCCGCGGCGGTGGCCCCGGTGCGGCGCTTGCGGCCGGTCGAGACGCGGGCCGGCGGCTCGAGGGCCGCGGCCATCTCCGCGGCGGTGGCGAAGCGCTCGTCGGCCCGGGAGGCCAGGGCGCGCTCCAGCGCCGCCTCGATCTCGCGCGGCACCTCGGGCCGCCCGGCGCGCAGCGGCGGCACGGGATCCACCAGCTTCTGGGCGGTGATCTCCATCGGCGTCTCGCCGCCGTAGGGCGGCGCGCCGGTCAACATCTCGTACAGCACGCACCCCGCGGAGTAGAGATCGCTGCGGTGGTCCACCGGGTCGCCCATCGCCTGCTCGGGGCTCATGTAGAGCGGCGTTCCCACGACCACGCCGTCCTGGCTCGGGGTGCCCGCCTGGGCGGAGCGGAGCGCGAGCGCGATGCCGAAGTCGGTCACCAGCGCCGCGTCCTCGTAGAGCATGATGTTCTCGGGCTTGATGTCCCGGTGCACCAGGCCGCGGCGGTGCGCGTAGTCGAGCGCGCCCACGACCTGCCGCGCGATCCGCAGCGCTTCCGCCACCGGCAGCCGCGGCTCGGTCTGGAGCCGCTGCCGCAGCGACGGTCCCTCGACGTAGGGCATGACGTAGTAGACCAGCCCGTCGGCCTCGCCCGAGTCGTAGAGCGGGAGGATGTGGGGGTGGGTCAGCGCCGCGGCGATCTCGATCTCGAGCAGGAACCGGTCCGCCTCCATCCCCTCGGACAGGTCGCTGCGCAGGGTCTTGAGGGCGATGTAGCGGTGGTGCTTGACGTCCTCGGCGAGGAAGACCGTGGCCATGCCGCCGCTGCCGAGCTCGCGCTCGACGCGGTAACGGCCGGACAGGGCCGCGGCGAGACGGTCTTCGACGTCGGTCACGGGCATGGCAAGATGCGGCAAGGGCGGCGGCGTCGCTAGACTTGAGGCTCCTCTTTCCGGCGGAGCGGACCCGTGCACGGCACACGTTTCGGTTGGGCGGCGCTCGGCGCCGCGGCCCTCGCCTGCGGGAGACCGGGCGCCGGGGCTCCCGCGCCGCTCGCCGGCGGACCCGAGGCGGCGCGCGCCGCCGTGGTGGCGCTGCTCGCGCACGGCGCCGCGGCGTGGACGCACGGCGACCTCGACGCGTTCGTGTCCGACTACGCGGCCGGGGCGACGTTCGTCACGCCCGCGCGGCTGCTGCACGGCCGGGACGAGATCCGCGCGCACTACGCGCCGCGGTTCGCGCCCGGCGCGCCGCGGGACTCGCTGTGGTTCCGGGACCTCGAGGTGGACGTTCTGGCGCCCGACGCGCTGAACGCGATCGCCTGGTACGTGCTGCAGCGCGGCGACTCCGTCGTCGCGCGCGGGCCCACGTCGCTGGTGATGCGGTTCGCCGCCGGGCGGTGGTCCATCGTGCACGACCACTCGAGCTGACGCCGCGGGCGGCGCACGCCGCCGCGCCCGCTACCGGCGGCCGCGCCGACCCGTTATCCTGCGCGTCGCCCGACGGGCATCCCATGACCCAGCCAGCCACGCTGCAGCCCTCACCGGCTCCCCGGCCGGCGCCCGAGGCGCGCCCGCTCGCGCGCGCCCTGGGCCTCGCGCGCGAGGCGCTGCGCGGCACCCGGCAGGACTACACCGAGGGCCCGATCACGCGCGCCCTGGTGCTGCTCGCCGTGCCGATGGTGCTCGAGACCCTGCTCGAGTCGCTGTTCGCGGTGGTGGACATCTTCTTCGTCGCCCACCTGGGCGCCGACGCCATCGCGACCGTCGGGCTCACCGAGTCGATGATGTCGCTGATCTACGCGGTGGCCATCGGCCTCGGGATCGGCGCGGCCGCGGTCGTGGCGCGGCGCATCGGCGAGCACGACCCCTCGCGCGCCTCGCACGCGGGCGGGCAGGCCATCCTGCTCGGCGTCCTGGTCTCGGTCCCGATCTCCGTGGTCGGCCTCACCCTGGCGCCCGACCTGCTGCGGGTGCTCGGCGCCTCGGCCGGCGTGCGCGGCTCGGGCTCCGGCTACGCCCGGGTGCTGCTCGGGGGGAACGCGGCCGTGCTGCTGCTGTTCCTCATCAACGCGGTGTTCCGCGGCGCCGGCGACGCGGCGATCGCGATGCGCAGCCTGTGGATCGCGAGCGGCTGCAACATGATCCTGGGGCCGCTGTTCATCTTCGGCGTCGGGCCGTTCCCCCGGCTCGGCGTGACCGGGGCGGCGGTGGGCACCACCATCGGCCGCAGCATCGGCGTGCTGTACCAGATCCGCCAGCTGGCGCGGCGCCGCGGGCGGATCGCGATCCGCGGCGGCGACTTCTTCCCCGACGTGCGCGCGCTCGCGGGCCTGTTGCGCCTGTCGGGCTCCGGCATCCTCCAGGTCCTGATCGGCACGGCGAGCTGGCTGGCCCTGGTCCGCGTGCTGGCGGGCTTCGGCAGCCAGGTGCTCGCGGGCTACACGATCGGCATCCGGGTGATCGTGTTCGCGCTGCTCCCCTCGTGGGGCCTGAGCAACGCGGCGGCGACGATGGTGGGCCAGAACCTCGGCGCGAAGAAGCCCGACCGCGCCGCGCGCGCGGTGTGGACCGCGGCCTGGTACAACATGTGGGTGCTGGGCGCCGTCGGCTTCGCGTTCGTGCTGCTCGCCCGCCCGATCATCGGGATCTTCACCCGCGACGCCGCCATCGTTCCCTGGGGCGTCGGCTGCCTGCGCATCGTGAGCGCGGGATTCGTCTTCTACGCCTACGGGATGGTGGTCTCCAACGCGTTCAACGGCGCCGGCGACACCTGGACACCGACGGTGCTCAACCTGGTGTGCTTCTGGCTGCTGGAGGTGCCGCTGGCGTGGGCGCTGTCGCGCCTGCCGGGGTTCGGCCCCGACGGCGTGTTCGCGGCGATCGCGCTCGCGTTCTCGATCCTGGCGCTGGCCAGCGCGCTGCTGTTCCGCCGCGGCCGCTGGAAGACGCGGGCCGTGTAGCGGCGGCCGCCGGCCGGCCGCCGCGCGCCTAGATGAACAGCGACACGTCGGCGTCGGCGGCGAAGTCGAGGAAGGCCGTCGCGCCGGCGATGTCCACGCCCGGCAGCAGGTCGGACGCCTTCACGCCCATCACCCCCATCGTCGTCGAGCAGGCGAACAGCTTCGTCCCGCTCTCGCGCGCCATGTCGAGGAACTGCGCGACCTCGGGGAGCTTCGCGTCCCTCATCCACCCCTTCATCATCGCGGTCGCGGCGGCCGTCATCCCGGGCAGCGCGCCCAGCAGGTTCGGCACCGGCACGGGCATCGCCGGGTTGGCGAGCGGCGCGACCTTGAGCTTCCGGTGCTTCTTCCGGTGGATGATGTCCAGCCCGTAGAAGGTGAAGAAGATCCCCACCTCCCAGCCGAGGCTCGCGGCCGTCGCCGCGAGGATGAGGGGAGGGTAGGCGCCGTCGAGCGTGCCCTTCGACGCCACCATCGCGAGCCTCCGGGGACGGCGGCGCGCCTGCCCGTGCCCCGTCGCGTCCGCGGGCGCCGCGATCGTGGTCGTCACGCGGCCTCCTTGCGGATCAGGAACACCTGCCGGCCGCCCTGGTCCTGCGCCGCGAGCAGCGCGTGGCCGCGCTGCCGCGCGAAGGCGGGGAAGTCGGCCAGCGAGCCCGGGTCGGTGCACTCGATCCGCAGCACCTGGCCCGCCTCGAGGCGCGCGATGGCCTGCGAGGTCCGGTAGACCGGCAGCGGGCACAGGAGCCCGGTGCAGTCCAGCTCGGCGTCCCACCGGATGTCGATCACGGCACGGCTCCTTCCTGTTCGACCAGCGAGGCGTAGAACGACGCGTACTGGTGCCCGGAGTCGGGCGAGATGCCGACGACGAGCCCCGCGCCCTCCGGCTCGAGGCCGGCGATCGCGTGGGCGATGGCGCCCGTCGACGGCCCCACGATCAGCGCCTCCTCGCGGAACAGCCGCCGCGCCATCGCGTACGCCGGCGCGTCGTCGACCCGGACCACGTCGTCGATGACCGAGCGATCGAGGATCGCCGGCGCCTTCGCCTCCTCGAGGTTCTTGAGGCCGGGCAGCCGGTGGCCCCGCTGCGGCTCCACCGCCACCACCCGGATGCCCGGGTCGCGCTCCTTGAGGAAGCGGCCCACGCCGGTGATGGTGCCGCAGGTGCCGTAGCCCGCGACGAACGTCCGCACCCGGCCCTCGGTCTGCTCCCAGATCTCGGGGCCGGTCGTCTCGTAGTGCGCGCGCACGTTGTCGGGACTGGCGTACTGGTTCGGCATCGCGTAGCGGCCGCGGTGGGCGGGGCTGTCGGCGATCGCGCGGGCCAGCGCGATCGCACCGTCGCGCGGATTGTCCACCGGGCACAGGTCGTCCGGCGTGGCCATCACCGTCGCGCCCAGCATCCGCAGCAGCACCAGCTTCTCCTGCGGCACGCCGGAGGGGATCGTGACGGTGAGCGGAATCCCCTCGAGCGCCGCGAGGGCCGCGAGCGCGATCCCGGTGTTGCCCGAGGTGGCCTCGACCAGCTCGCGGCCGTCGAGCTCGCCGCGCCGCCGCAGGCCTTCGAGCAGGTAGTGCGCCGTACGGTCCTTGATCGAGCCGAACGGGTTCATCCACTCGAGCTTGAGGTACGCGTCCACGCCCCCCGCCACGCGATTGAGGCGCACCAGGGGCGTCGGATTGCGGAGGCCGGCGATCAGCTCGCGCACGCCGCCGTAGCGGCGGCGCTCCGGATCGGGGCCGAGCGGGCTCCCGGTCCGGCGGCGGCGCGCGTTCGTCCGGCCCGGAAGGGCGGTCGTGACTCCCATGCGTGCTCCTTCGGTCGATGCGCCGCGGCTCCTCGCCGCGGCACGGAAAACAAAACGACCCGCATCGTTGCTCGGTGCGGGTCGAAAGCAGTGCCGGCGGATGTCCGTGATCGCTATGCGGCGCTCAGGTACACGTGCCGAATGCCTCCCGGCCCACACGCGGGCTGCGACAGGTACACAGGCAGGCCTCCCGGCGGCACGACCAACGGCGCATCACGTCTCCCGATGAGGGTCCGGCTCCATCTCTATTATACGATGAATCTTGTCGGAGTTCCAGTGGCAGCTCCCCGGCACCACGCCGCGCCGCGGCTCGTAGGGATGGGAGGACGCCACAGGAGGTGCACGTGCCGTACGTGCCCACGCTGATCGAGTCCAAGCGTCCGCTGGCCTCGCGGGGCGCCGTCGAAGGTGGGATGATCTCCTTCGTCCTGCACACGGCGCTCGTCGCGGCGGCCGTCTACGCCACCATGATGGCCACCAGGGCCGTGGTCGAGGGGCGCCTCATCGTGGATGTGGCGCTGCCCCGCGACCAGGCGGCGCCGCCCCCGCCGCCGGAGCGGCCGCTCTTCGGCCAGCTGCCCACCGGGTTCAACCGGCTCGAGCTCCCGACGATGGTGCTCGCGGAGATCCCGCCTCCCTCGCGCACGCCGTTCGACGTCTCGAGCTTCGCCGGCGTGGGCGTGGAGAACGCCACGGCGTGGGGCACGGCCGTCGCGGGCCCCGTGAGCGTGGCGCCGCGGGCCGACTCGGTCTACACGGCCGACCTGCTCGAGGAGCGGCCGGTGCGGCTGGGCGGCCAGGCCCCGGTCTACCCGCCCGTGCTCCAGAGCGCCCGGATCGAAGGCCGCGTGGACGTGGAGATCGTCGTGGACACGGCGGGCCGCGTCGAGCCCGGATCGCCGCGCGTGCTGCGCAGCACGAACCGGCTGTTCGACGCACCGGCGCTCGACGCTTCCGCCACGTGGGTCTTCCGCCCCGCGAGGATCGGCGGGCATCCGGTGCGCGCCCGGGTCTGGGCGCCGGTGACGTTCCAGATGTGACCGGGGCGGGGCGGAGGCGGCCCCGCCCTGCCGGTCGACCGTCAGGTGAGCGTCAAGCGGGAAGGGCGAGTCTCCCGGCGATCGCCGCGGCCATCCGGTCCGCGGCCCCGTCGTCCAGGGCGAAGTAGAGCTTCGGCTCCACCAGCTCCAGCTCCGTGACGAGCAGCGCGCCGTCCGTCACGAGCCCGTCCACCCGGGCGTAGAGCGGCCGTCCCGGGGCCACGGCCGCGGCGCGGGCCGCCTGCCGCACCAGGTCGGCGCCCGCCTCGGCCGGCTCCGCGGTCCCGCCGTGCTCCTCCTGGACCCGGAATTCGCCCGGACGCGGGCGCTTGCGCACGGCGTGGGAATAGGCGCCGTCCAGGAAGACCAGCGACAGCTCGCCCTCGGTCGTGATCGCGGGAATGAACGGCTGCACCAGCAGGTCGCGCTCGCGCACCATCCGGGCGAACCGCGCCTCGCCCTCTCGCGCGTGCGCGGGATCGAAGCGCCAGGTTTCGAACCCGCTCGCGGAGACGTTGGGCTTCACGACCAGCGTGTCCGCGCCCATCTCGCCGGCCAGGTCGCGCAGCGTGCGCGTCGAGCCCATCGGCACCCACACGCTCGGCGTGACGGGCACGCCGGCCGCGGCCAGCTCGCGCAGGTACGACTTGGTGACGTTCCACCGCATCGTCGGCAGCGGGTTGAAGACGCGCACGCCCGCGCGCTCCAGCGCGACGAGCCAGGCGAGGAACTCCGGCAGGTGGAGGTGATAGTCCCAGCACGAGCGCACCACGACCGCATCGAAGCGGCCCCAGGCGCCGGTCCGGTCGTCCCAGCGCACGGGCACGGCCGCCCATCCGCGCCGCTCGAGCGCCGGCAACAGCAGGCGGTCGTCGTCGCTCAGGCCGGGAAGCTCGGCGCAGGTGGCCAGCGCCAGGGAACCGCTCATGGACTCGAATGCTAACCCGCCGAAACCCGACGCGCGCCATCGCCATTCGTGCCACCCCGCCCG
>DASPSV010000104.1:0-4832 GCA_035623755.1 Gemmatimonadales bacterium | reverse complement strand
GCCGCGCTACTTCCCCGGCATGTCCTTCCACAGCTCGCGGATCCCTCCCACCGACGACAGCGTGGCCGACGCGTCGTAGGGGAGGAAGACGACCTTCTGCGCCTGGTCCGCGATCCTGGTGAGCGACTCGAGGTAGCTCTTCGCGATCAGGTACTGCGCCGCGGTGGTCCCGCCGCCGAGCGCGCCGGTGATCATCTGGATGGCCTTGGCTTCGGCCTCGGCGACCCGGAGCCGCGCCTCGGCCTGGCCCTCGGCCGCGAGGATCGCCGACTGCTTCGCGCCCTCGGCGGTCACGATCTGGGACTGCTTCACGCCCTCGGCCCGCAGCACGGCCGACGACTTCTCGCCGTCCGCCGTGGTGACCACCGCGCGGCGGTTCCGCTCGGCGGTCATCTGCTTCTCCATCGTCAGGCGGATCTCCTCGGGCGGCGTGATCTCCTTCAGCTCCACCCGCACCACCTTCACGCCCCACTGCTCGGTCGCGGTGTCGAGCGCCTGGCGCAGCTGGGTGTTGATGGCGTCGCGCGAGGTGAGGGTGTGGTCGAGGTCCAGCGCGCCGATCACGTTGCGCAGCGCGGACAGCGTGAGCTGGTTGAGGCCCCAGTCGAGCCGCTGCACCTCGTAGGTGGCCCGGACCGGGTCCACGATGAGGAAGTAGATCACCGCGTCCACCGACATCGTCACGTTGTCGCGGGTGATGACCGGCTGCGGCTCGATGTTGGTGATCTGCTCGCGCAGGTCGTGCCGCGCGCGGACCGAGTCGAAGAACGGCACGATGAGGTTCACGCCGGCGTCGGCGCGCGCGTGGAACCGGCCCAGGCGCTCGATGATCAGCACCTGCTTCTGCGCGACGATCTTGATCCCGCTGGCGAGGACCAGGAACAGGGCCACCACGACGATGGCGATCACGATGCCCATGGAGGTCTCCTCAGGAGGTGCTCAGGCCGGCGGCTCCGGCTCCGGCGGGAGCGGGGCCACCAGCAGGGTGATGCCGTCGGCGCCCACGACGCGGACGCCCGCGCCGGCGGGCAGCGCGACGGGCGAGCGCGCCGCCCAGTCCTGCCCGCCGGCCACGACCCGGCCGGTGCCGAGCAGCGGGTCGAGGGCCTCGGTGACGCGCGCGTCGGTGCCCACCAGCGCGTCGGTCCGCGAGGGCACGCCGCGGCCGCTGATGCGCTCGAGGAGCCGGCGGCGGAGCAGCACGGGCAGGAGGAGCGAGCCGGCGGCGAAGACGACGATCTGCAGCGGTATCCCGGCGCCGAGCTGGGCGAGCGCGGCGGCGACCACCGCGGCGATGGCGATGAACAGCAGGATGAAGCCGACCGAGACCAGCTCGATGAGCAGTGCGGCGACAGCGATGACGAGCCAGGCGAGCACCATGGGAAGGGAGAAGATACGCCGCACGACGCGCAACGACAGCCCGCGCGGGGGGCGCGAAGCCCGTGCCCGGGCCGTTGCGAATCGCTTCGGTCGGGGCGCCGGCGCGATAGCACGGCCTCTACTGTTGGAGCCGGGCAACAAGCCGGACGTTAGTCGGGGTTCGAGGCCTATCGCACTGCCCCACAAGGAGATGCGACGATTCTGGCCACTCTTCGCGCGTTCAGTTGCGGCCGCGCGACAGGTGGCACAGGCCGTGCGATAGCATCCCCCCGGTGCCGGGCGTCTTCCCCCCCCTCGGCGCGCGCAGCAGCCGCGCCTGACGCTCGACGGATGGGGCGCGCAGTGCGCCCGAGCACGCCGTCACGTCTTTCCACGATCGTTGACCCGAACAGGGACCGAGTCGCTCCATGAGCCGGTACACAGAGACACGCCGCATCATCGGTGCAAGCCTCTCGCTGGCCGCCGTCATCTTCGCGGCGACCACCTGCAGCGCGGACAAGGCGACGAAAGTCCAGGTTCCGGCCGGCCTGTCCCTCTCGGGGGGCGATTCGCAGACCGGCACCGCGGGGGCGATGCTCCCGACGGTGATCGCGGTGCAGGTGCTCGACGGCTCGGGGTCGCCGGTGAGCGGCATCGACGTGGCGTGGAGCGTGACCGCGGGCGGCGGCACGGTGAGCCCGACGACTTCGGTCACCGGCCCCACGGGCACGGCGTCGACGACGTGGCGCCTCGGCCGGGTGGCCGGGACGAACACCGCCAGGGCGAACCTCCCCAGCAACATCTCCATCACTCCCGTCACCTTCACCGCCACCGCCACCGCCGGCCCCGCCGCGGTCCTCGCGTTCACCGTCGCTCCCGCGTCGGCGGCCGCCGGCGCCGCGATCGCGCCGGCCGTGCAGGTGTCGGTGCAGGACTCGATGGGCAACACGGTGCCCGGCGCGACCAACCCGGTCACCGTGGCGATCGGCACCAACCCGGCGAGCGGCACGCTGTCGGGCACGGCGACGGTGACCGCGGCGAGCGGCGTCGCCACCTTCTCGAACCTGAGCATCGACAAGGCGGGCGCGGGCTACACGCTGACGGCGGCGGCGACCGGCCTGACGTCGGCGACCAGCGGCGCGTTCACCGTCGTGTCGGGCGCGGCGACCAAGCTGGCCTTCGCGACCCAGCCGTCCAACGTGACGGCGGGCGCGTCGATCAGCCCGGCGGTGGCCGTGGCGATCCAGGACCAGTTCGGGAACACGGTGACCGGCTCCAACGCCAGCGTGACGGTGGCGATCGGCACCAACCCGGGCAGCGGCACCCTGAGCGGAACCACGAACGTGGCGGCGGTCGGCGGCGTGGCCACCTTCTCGACCTTGCACATCGACAAGGCGGGAACGGGCTACACGCTCACCGCCGCCGCCAGCAGCCTGGCGGGCACGACCAGCACCGGCTTCAACGTCGGGGCGGGCGCGGCGACGCAGATCGCGATCAACGCGGGGAACAACCAGAGCACGACGGCCGGCGCGGCCGTGTCCGTGCCGCCCTCGGTGCTCGTGCGCGACGCGAGCAACAACCCGGTCGGCGGCGTGAGCGTGACCTTCGCCGTGGCCTCGGGCGGCGGGACGGTCGTGCCGACGACGGCCGTGACGACCAACGCGAGCGGCATCGCGCAGGCCACCTCGTGGACGCTCGGCGCGACGGCGGGGACCAACACCGTCACGGCCACGTCCGCGGGCCTCACCGGCTCCCCGGTGACCTTCACGGCGACCGGGTCCACCGGCGTCGCCACGCAGATCGCGCTCAACGCCGGCAGCGGCCAGAGCGCGGCGGCCGGCACGGCCGTGTCGGTGCCGCCCTCGGTGATCGTGAAGGACGAGCTCGGCAACCCGGTGGCCGGCGCGAGCGTGACGTTCGCGGTCGCGTCGGGCGGCGGCACGGTGGTGCCGACCACGCCGGTGACGACCAGCGCGAACGGGATCGCGCAGGTCACCAGCTGGACGCTGGGCACGACCGCGGGGACCAACTCCCTGACCGCGACGTCGGCGGGCCTGACGGGCAGCCCGGTGACGATCACGGCGACGGCGACGGCGGGCGCCGCGACGCAGATCGCCATCAACGGCGGGAACAACCAGACCGCGCCGGCCGGCACGGCCGTGGCGGTGCCGCCGAGCGTGCTGGTGACGGACGCGCACGGCAACCCGGTGTCCGGCACCAGCGTGACGTTCGCGGTGGCGTCGGGCGGCGGGACGGTCGCGCCCACGACCGCGGTGACGACCAACGCGAGCGGCATCGCGCAGGCGACGAGCTGGACCCTGGGCGCGAGCGCCGGGGCCAACACCCTGACGGCCACGTCGGCCGGGCTCACGGGGTCGCCGGTGACGTTCTCGGCGACCGGCACGGCGGGCACGGCGACGCAGATCGCGGTGAACCTCGGCAACAACCAGAGCGCCACCGTCGGCGCGGCGGTGACGGTGCCGCCGAGCGTCGTGGTGACCGACGGGCACGGCAACCCGGTGAGCGGCGTCAGCGTCACGTTCGCCGTCGCCACGGGCGGCGGCACGGTGGTGCCGACGACGGCGGTGACGACCAACGCGAGCGGCATCGCCCAGGTCACGAGCTGGACCCTGGGCACGACGGCCGGGACCAACACCCTGACGGCGACGTCGGCGGGCCTGACGGGCTCGCCGGTGACGATCACGGCCACCGGCACGGCCGGGACCGCGACCCAGATCGCCATCAACGCGGGCAACGGCCAGAGCGCGGTGGTGGGCACCGCGGTGGCGACGCCCCCCTCTGTTGTCGTGCGCGACGCGCACAACAACCCGGTGAGCGGCGTGAGCGTGACGTTCGCCGTCGCCACGGGCGGCGGCGCGGTGGTGCCGACCACGGCGGTCACGACCAACGCGAGCGGCATCGCGCAGGTCACCAGCTGGACGCTGGGGACGACGGCGGGCAGCAACACGCTGACGGCGACGTCGGCCGGCCTGACGGGCTCGCCGCTGACGTTCACGGCGTCGGGCACGGTGGGCGCGGCGAGCCAGATCGCCATCAACGCCGGCAACGGCCAGAGCGCGACGGCGGGCAGCGCGGTCGCGACGCCCCCCTCGGTCGTCGTCAAGGACGCGAGCAACAACCCGGTGGCGGGCGAGCTGGTGACGTTCGCGGTCGCGACGGGCGGCGGCACAGTGGTGCCGACGACGGCGGTGACGACCAACGCGAGCGGCATCGCCCAGGTCACCAGCTGGACGATGGGCACGACGGCCGGCGGCAACACGCTGACCGCGACGGCGCCCGGGCTGACGGGCTCGCCGCTGACGTTCACGGCGACGGGCACGGCGGGGACCGCGACGCAGATCGCGGTGTTCGCCGGTAACAACCAGAGCGCGACGGCGGGCGCGGCGGTGGCGACGGCTCCGGCCGTCGTCGTGAAGGACGTGAACGGCAACCCGGTCGGCGGGGTGAGCGTC
>DASPSV010000097.1:0-38805 GCA_035623755.1 Gemmatimonadales bacterium | reverse complement strand
CGCCCTGCTGGCGGTGTTCGGCAACACCGTCGCGCCGGACGCGACCTTCAGCCTCCGCATCCAGGACGGTGAGGTGCTCGGGTACCCCTACAACGGCACCGTCGCGCCGCCGTTCACCACCTTCTACGGCCTGTACGACCGTTTCTACAGCTTCGGGCAGAAGTCGCCGTTCGACCTGACCTCGCGTTGGGTGTCGCACCGTGATTCGCTCAACCTCTCGACGCCGTTCAACGCGGTGTCGACCTGCGACATCATCGGCGGCAACAGCGGCAGCCCGGTGATCAACAAGAACGCGGAGATCGTGGGCCTGATCTTCGACGGCAACATCGAGGACCAGCCCCTCCGCTTCCTCTACTCCGAGGCCGTGGGCCGCGCGGTGTGGGTGGATTCCCGCGGCATCATCGAGGCGCTCCGGCACGTGTACGACGCCGGCGCCCTGGCCGACGAGATGACGGGCAGGCGCTAGGCCTCACCCTGCTTCGCGCGCCCGGGCTCCGGCAGCGAGCGGAGTCCGGGCGCGTCGTTTTCCGGCGCCGCCGGACCCGCCGGATCGCCGCCGGACCCGGGGCCGGCGCTCCACCGGGCGGCCAACTCGGCGCCTGGCAACCATTTCCACTCTTGCTCGTGGTTCCGGGTGTTTTATTATTGCACGACCTTCCCCGGGGGAGTCCTGCTCGATGTCCGAACCGTTCCTAAGCTCGGACGAATACGATGAGCGTGCTCACCAGCTGTACAACGAAGGGCGATACGACGAAGCGGTAGGCGTACTGAAGGAAGGCCTGGCGATCTACCCCGACGCGCTCGAGCTGCTCGTCGGGCTCGGCTACGCGCGACTGGCACGGGAGGAGTACGCCTGGTCGCGGCAGAGTTTCGAGGCCTCGCTGAAGATCGACCCGGATCACGAGGACGCGCTGGCCGGGCTCGGGGAAGTGCTCCTGAAGCTCGGCGCGCGCGACGCAGGACAGAAGTGCTTCGACCGGGTGCTCGAGCTCGGCTTCAAGGACGACCTCGACATCGTGCTCCAGATGGGCCGCGCGCTGTTCCGCGACGGGCAGCTGGAGCGGGCGCGCCGCTTCTTCGAGGTCGCCCTCTTCTCCCATCCGGCCAGCGCCGAGGCGGCGGCCTGCCTGGGCTACGCGTCGCACCGCCTCGCCGCGGAGACCGACGCGCTGCGGTGGCTGCGCCACGCCCTCGAGCTCGACCCCGGGCACACGGAAGCGCGGATCTACCTGGCGAACCTGCTCTACGACCGCGGCGAGTACGAGCCGTCGCTGGCCGAGTTCGAGCGCACCGGGCCCGACGACCACTGGGACGAGCTCGGCATCTGGCGGCTGATCGAGCTCAAGCGCAGCGTCTACCGCCTCCCCGAGGACGACCCCGAGCTGAAGCCCTGGCTGGTGCGGCTGGCGGACCTCGCCGGCGACGCCGACGCCACGGACCTCCTGCTGGCGGAGATCGAGGCCGCGGGCCCCGACGGCACGGGCTCCCGGGACCCGGCGCAGCTCGAGCTGTTCGGCACGCTGGTCACCGAGCTGCAGGCGATGCACCGGCAGAAGCGCGGCTTCGAGGTCCACCGGGTCACGACCCGCGACGGCATCACCTACGTCGGGACCTGGGAGGACATCGTGGCCGGGATGCGCGACGACGACCAGGCCTACTCGGGCCGGCCGATCGAGGAGTTCCTGGCGGGGGCCGCGGCGCGGGCGACGCGGCTCACCGGCGTCACCGTCCCGGCGACGGACGCCGAGAGCTTCCTGCGCGGGTTTGCGGATGCGGGGTTGGTGCGGATACTCCGATAGCCAGCGGGCGGTGAACTGGGTGTAGGGTGTAGGGGGTAGGGTCTGCGGGCACGGACACCCTTACACCCTTACACCCTGCCTCACACACCCTGCCCTTCTCACGGACACGCATTCCCCCACGTCACCGCCGGCGCGCTGAACGTGTAGATGGCCGACAGCGTGTCCAGGACGGGCTGGGCGTTCACCAGCCCGCGCATCCGGAACACCAGCCGTCCCGAGACCGTCGCGTAGCCCGTCCGCGCCGCGTAGCCGGTGATCCGCGCGCTTCCGCCCTCGAGCGACAGCAGGACCGTGGGAGACACCAGGCTCGTCGCGTCCGAGTAGCTGGCGAACGGCCGCGGCGGAGCGCACTGCAGCTTGGCCACCAGCTCGCCGGTGTTCAGCGAGTCGAGGGGCAGCGCCGCCGTCCCGGCGACGTTCACCGTGTCCACGTAGGCGAACGAGCGCGTGGCGCTGTCGCCGATCTCGACGCCGGGCCGGCCGTTGGTGCGGGTGAAGTTGATCACGCGCGCCGTCAGCCGCGCCCGCAGCTCCTTCGGCCCCGACAGCCACAGGTACGCCATCCCCGTCACCGAGTCGGGCGGCGTGTAGACGTCGGCGGCCCCGCCGCCCTGCTGCCCGCACGCCGAGAGCGAGAGCCCCACGCGGCCCGCGGCCTTCGCGGTCACGAGGCCGGCCGCGGTGATGCCGGCCACGGCGCTGTCGAACGCCGCGATCGCCGGCACGTGTCCGGTGGGCACCAGGCCGCTGGAGGCGCGGCGCAGCCGCACGCCGAGCGTCATCGTGTCCCCGGGCGCGAGCACGACGCTGTCGGGCACGAACTGCGGCACGAGGTCGGCCGGCACGTCGAGCGTGGCCGGGGCGCTCGTGGCGCCGCTGTAGCTGGCGGTGATCGAGGTGGTGCCGGTGGTGACGCCGTGCGCCACGCCGCTCGCCGGATCGATCGTCGCGACCGCCGGCGTGCCGGAGGACCAGGACGGCGCGGCGCCGGCCACGGGATGTCCCGAGCCGTCGAGGACCTGCGCCGTGTACGCGAGGTTGTCGCCCACGCACATCGCCGCCGCCGCCGGTTGGATGGTGACGCTGTAGCCGGGACCGGTGCCGCCCCCACCGCCGCCACCGCCGCAGGCGAGGGGCGTGAGGGCGCAGCACAGCACGGCGGCGATCGACGCGGGGCGACGTTTCATGCGTGGCCCAGTCTACACGCTCGCACGGCGAATGCCAAGCGCACGCTTGTTCCCCATCCGGGCCGCGTCTAGGTTCTGTCAGTGCTCGACGCGATCCTCCGTCCCCGCTCCGTCGCGATCGTCGGCGCCTCCCGGCACCCGAACACCATCGGGTACCAGATCATCGACAACCTGGTGCGCTACGGGTTCAACGGGCCGCTGTATCCGGTCAACCCGAAAGCGTCGGTCGTCCACTCGATCCGCGCGTATCCGAGCGTGTCGGTGATCCCCGACCCGGTGGATCTCGCCGTCGTCGTGGTGCCCAAGGACCTGGTGCTCGCCGCGGCGGAGGAGTGCGGCCGGAAGGGCGTCAAGGGCCTGGTGGTGATCACCGCCGGCTTCGCGGAGGTCGGCGGCGAGGGCTCCGAGCGGGAGCGGAAGCTGGTCGAGATCGTGCGCCGGTTCGGGATGCGGATGGTCGGCCCCAACTGCATGGGGGTGCTGAACACCGCCGCGGACCTGTCGATGAACGCCACCTTCGCGCCGACCATGCCGCCCTACGGGCCGGTCGGCTTCATCAGCCAGTCGGGCGCGATGGGGCTCAGCATCCTCGACTACGCCGAGGAGCTGGGGATCGGCATCCACCAGTTCGTCTCGGTCGGCAACAAGGCGGACGTGTCGGGCAACGACCTGCTGGAGTACTGGGCCGACGACCCGGCGATCCGCGTCATCCTGATGTACCTCGAGAGCTTCGGCAACGCGCGGCGCTTCTACCAGCTCGCGCGCACCCTCACGCGCAAGAAGCCGATCTTCGTGGTCAAGGCCGGGCGCACCGCCGCGGGCGCGCGCGCGGCCTCTTCGCACACCGCGGCGCTGGCCGGGACGGATCTCGCGGCCGACGCGCTGATGGAGCAGTGCGGCGTGCTGCGCGCCCAGACCGTCGAGGAGCTGTTCGACTACGCGATGGCGTTCCCGCGGCTGCCGCTCCCCAGGGGCGACCGCGTGGCGATCATCAGCAACGCGGGCGGTCCGGCGATCATCCTCGCCGACGCGTGCGAATCGGCCGGCCTCAAGGTGGCGGAGCTGGCGCCGGGGACGCAGGCGGCGATCCGCGCCCAGGTGCCCGAGGAGGCCGCCGTCCGCAACCCGGTGGACCTCATCGCCTCGGCGACGGCCCAGACCTTCGGGAGCGTGCTCACGCTGGTGCTGCAGGATCCCAACGTGGATGCCGTGATCGTGTCGGTGGCGCCGCCGCCGCTCAAGGGGCAGGCGGGCGACGTGGCCGAGGCGATCGTCCAGGCGACCGCGGCGCGCCGCGACATCCCGGTGATGGCCGTGCTGCTCGGCCGGCAGGGCGTGTCCGCCGGCATGCGCAACCTGCTCCGCGCGGGGATGCCCGGCTACATCTTCCCGGAGTCCGCCGCCCGGGCGCTGGCGGCGATGAACCGCTACCGGAAGTGGCTCGAGCGGCCGGAGGGAACGGTGCAGCGGTTCCCCGCGGACGCCGCGCGCGTCGCCGCCGTCATCGCCTGCGCCCGGAGCGAGCGGCGCGAGAAGCTGAGCGAGACGGAGGCGCTCGAGGTGCTCGAGGCGTACGGCATCCCGACGGTGCCCTGGCGCAAGGCGCTCACCGAGGACGAGGCGGCAGTGGCGGCGCGCGACATCGGCCACCCGGTGGTGCTGAAGGTCATCCACCGGTCCATCGTCCATAAGAGCGACGTGGGCGGCGTGGTGGTGGGGCTCGGCTCGGAGGGCGACGTCCGCGAGGGGTACCGCCGGATGCTGCAGCGCGTGCGGGAACGCGCCGGGGTCTCGCCCGAGGCGGTGCTGGTGCAGCGGATGATCCCCGGCGGCCGCGAGACCATCGTCGGGTCGGCCCGCGATCCCCGCACCGGGCCGCTCATCATGTTCGGTCTCGGCGGCGTCGCGGTCGAGGTGCTGAAGGACGTCGTGTTCCGGGTGCACCCGCTGACCGACGTGGACGCCCGCGAGATGGTGCGCGCGATCCGCGGCTATCCGCTGCTGGAGGGCGTGCGCAGCGAGCCGGCGGTGGACGTGGTGGCGCTCGAGGAGATCCTGCAGCGCGTGTCCCAGCTCGCCGGCGAGCACGAGCCGATCCTCGACATGGACATCAACCCGCTGGTGGCCTTCCCGGACCGCGCGCTCGCGCTCGACGCCCGGTTCCGGATCGCCCTGTGACGGCGCCGGGGCCCGGGGCGGGCGCGGCGCTCAGAACATCGACATCGCGAGGAACGAGCGGAGGTTGTCGTTGGTCGTGCGCAGCCGGCTGGACAGCAGGCGGACCACCGCCCACAGGACCTTGTAGGCGATGTCCCGGTTGAAGTCGAGCAGCAGCTCGAAGTCGGAGCGGCTGATGGTCAGCAGGGTGCAGTCGGTGTTGGCGATCGCGTCGGTCGAGCGCTCGGAGCGGTCGAAGATGCCCATCTCGCCGAAGCAGGTGCCAGCCTTCAGCACCGCGAGGGCTTCCTCGCCGCTCCCGGGGACGACGCGGCTGATGCGGACTTCGCCTTCGGCGATGATGTAGAGCCGGTTGCTGGGCTCGCCTTCCTTGAAGACCGTCGCGCTGCTCCGGAACTGCTGCTCCTTGCAGATCTCGAGCACGCGCGCCAGCTCGCCCTCGTCGAGGTCGTGGAAGATGGCGGCTTGCCTGAGCAGAGCGAGGTCCATGGGTGAAGGCTGAAGCTACCGCGGCTCCCGGGGGGCAGCAAGCCAATTCCGGCAAGGTACTTACGCCGGCGAACGTGGTGTCGTTCTCGCGCGTCCCGCTGGCCATCGCGTTCGCGTACTTCCCCGAAGTCGGTGTCCGGCTTGGAGTTCTGGTCGCGGCGGCGGCGACCGACCTGCTGGACGGGTGGCTGGCACGCCGGCTGGGGCCCTCCCGCCTGGGGGCGTGGATGGACCCGGTGGCGGACAAGATCTTCATGCTCACGGCGTTCGCCATCCTCGCCCTGTCGGGAGCCCTGGGGCCGTTCGAGATCACCGGGGTGCTGCTGCGGGACGTCCTCGCCCCTGCCGGGTATCTGGCCAGCGTGGTGGCGCACCGGCCGTTCAGGGTTCCGCCCGCCCGGGTGGGCGGAAAGGCGGTCACCGTCGGCCAGACGCTCACCCTGTTCGCGTGGCTGCTGGACTCGTCGTTCCTTCGGCCCCTGGCGTGGGCCACCGCCGCGATGGCGCTCTACGCGCTCGCCGACTACGGGCGCTTGGCCGTCCGCAACGTGGAGCGGACGCACTCCTGAGGAGGTTTCGGATGCAGGCAGAGACTCGGCTGATGCTCGCCCTGGCGGCGCTGGCGTGCGCCGCCCCGCGCGCCCCGGCGCAGGAGTTCCAGCCGCCGTCGGGCAGCCAGGGGTACGAGGCGGGCACCGGCTTCGAGATGGACGTGTTCAGCTTCTCGACCCGCGCGGGGATCGACGTCACGCGGCCCGCGCAGTGGGTGGTCGGCTCCACCATCGACATCGCGGAGATGTGGTCGCCGCGGGTGCGCCTGCGGCCGTCGCTCGAGGTCTCCTCCGACGGCAACACGACCCGGCTGCACTGGTCGGGGGAGATCGTCTACCGCTTCCAGCCCGACAACGCGCCGGCCATCCCCTACGTCGGCCTCGGCCTGGGCCACATGACCAAGTGCGCCGGCTGCACGGACCTGTGGCCCACGGTGGTGATGGGCTTCGAGCTGCGGTTCCGGCCGTCGTTCAACTGGCTGATCGAGTACCACGCGCTGGACCGCCTCGGCCGGCACCGGTTCCTGATCGGGCTGTCGGCGCACGGCGCCGGGGGATCGTAGCGATGGCCGAGGCCAAGCGCGTCTCGCTGCGCTGGCTGCACGGGATGGCGTTCGAGGGCGGTCGCGAAGGCAAGCCCCAGATCACCCTCGATTCCGACGGCAGCGCGGGCCCGGGGCCGATGGACACGCTGCTGCTGGCGCTCGCCGCGTGCACGGCGAGCGACGTCGTGTCGATCCTCGAGAAGATGCGCTTCCCGGTGCAGGCGATGACCGTGGACGTCGCGGGCGAGCGGAAGCCGGAGCATCCCAAGCGGTACACGTCGATCGTGCTGACCTACCGGATCCGAGCCGCCGGCGCCCCGGAAGAGCGGGTGCGGCACGCCATCGACCTCTCGCTCGAGCGGTACTGCTCGGTGAGCCACTCGCTCGCCCCGGACATTGCGCGCCGCTATGAGCTGGTGCTGGAGGCGTAGCGCGGCCCTCCTGCTCCCGGCCCTGGCCGGCGCGGCGACCGCGCGGGCGCAGAGCGCCCGTGAAACGCAGCTGTGGGGACTGGCGGCGTGGTCGCGTCCGGCGTTCTACGGGGCGGGCGTCGGCCTGGCCTGGAGAGACGATCAGCGCGACCGGATCGCGCCTGCCCTCGCCGTCGGCACCTTCGGCGACGGCAAGCTCGGCATCCGGGCCGACGTGGCGTACCACTTCCTGCTCGATCCCGTCAAGCGCAGCGGATCGGCCGTCTACGGGGGAGGAGGCCTCACCGTCGCCGTGCGGGGCGGGCGCGTCGTGCCGTACGCGCTGCTGGTGCTCGGGGTCGAGGGGGCGCCGGGCGGCCGCGGTGGCCTGTTCGCGGAGGTCGGCGTCGGTGGAGGGGCGCGGCTGGCCGTCGGCTACCGGTGGCGGAAGCACAACGCCCCGGGCCGCTAGGCTCCGGGGCGCACGATGAAGCGATCAGCCGATCGTCCGGCTCAGACCACTCCGGCCTCGACCGACTCGGGCCGCGCCATCACCGGCTGGCAATAGCGCTCGCCGAGGGTCCGGAGCTCCTTGATCTGCGCGGGGGTCAGCTCCTCGTACCGCTCCCCCAGGTACGCCATCGTGTCGTCGAACCACTCCGTCCGGTGCTCCTCGGCTGCCTCGAGGACTCCGCAGCGGAGGATGTGGCTGAACAGCTCGTCTCGAGCCAGCTCAAATGCCGTCGGCACCACGACTTTGCGGCGGTTGCTGCGCTTCGACATCACACCTCCATTCGGGCGGGACCTCCCGCCGTCGCGCGAAAAATATACAGGGCCCCGGTGGCGCGGGCAAACTCACAGCACGTCGGCGAACAGCGTGGCAGCTGCTTCCGCAGCCCTGGCGCGAAGCGGCCGCCTGCGCCAATCGTCAGGCAAGACCCGTGCCGCCCGGGCGAGATCAGACGCGAACAGGTCGCGCATCGCCGCGCCGGTCGCCGGATCCGCCACGAGGGCGTTGAGCTCGTAGTTCCGGTGCAGGGAGAGTGGGTCCAGGTTGCTCGAGCCCACCAGCGTCACGAACCCGTCCACCACCGCCGTTTTGGCGTGCAGCATCATGCCGGTCCACTCGTGAATCTCGGCGCCCGCGTCGAGCAGCGGCTGGTAGATCCGCCGGGCCGCCAGGCCCGCGACCGGGTGGTTGTTGCGCCCGGGCAGCAGGAGCCGCACCCGGACACCACGGCGCGCGGCCCGGATCAGGGCGTCGAGCACCTGCCGCGGGGCGACGAAGTAGGCGTCGGTCAGCTCGATCGATTCCTCGGCGTTGTCGGCGAGCCAGGTGTACATCGCCGCGACGCGGCCGAGGCCCGGGCGGTCGCCCACCACCACGACGGCCGCCTCGCCCTTCTCGGCGGGCGGCGTCCCGGCGCGCGTCCGGGACAGAGGCTCCTGGCGGGCGCGGCGCCACATGCGCTCGAAGGCGAGCTGGAAGTCGGCCACCGCGGGCCCGCGGACCGACACGGCGGTGTCGCGCCACCCGGCGCCGCCGCGGTCGGACGGGGCCCAGTGGTCGGAGATGCAGATCCCGCCGACGAACGCCACCATGTCGTCGCAGACCAGCAGCTTGCGGTGGTCGCGGTGACGGAGCCGGACCCAGCTCCACGGCGCGAGCGGCGACAGCGGCCGGAACGGCCGCGCCTCGACCTCGGCGGCGCGGAGCCGGCGCGCGATCGAGCCGCCGCTCACCAGCAGCGTGCCGATCGGGTCGTAGAGCACCCGCACCTGGGCGCCGCGCCGCCGGGCTTTCTCGAGACCGGCGGCGAAGTCGTGGCCGGTGGCGTCGTCGGCCACGATGAAGTTCTCGAAGCACACGCTGCGCTTGGCGGCCCGGATGCCCGCCAGCATGGCCGGAAAGGCCAGGGCCCCGTCGCGGTGGATGCGCACGGCGTGGCCGTAGCGCAGCGGCGCTTCCGCGATCCGCGCCAGCTCGAGCAGCGCGCGCGGCGCGGCGAGGCGCGGGGAGGCGTCGGGCGGGGAAGGCACGCTGGATGATAGGAAACGGCGCGCCGCGGGGCGAGTTGGCGACCGTGAGCGCCCTGGGTATGATAGACCCGGGATGACCCCCGACGACTGCTACGATCCCCGGCGCGCGGAGCAGCTGGTCGAGATGCTGCGGGCCCTCGCCCAGCGCATCATGGACCTCGACCGCGAGGGCGGCCTGCTGGGCGAGTCGTCGGCGCTGCTGCGGGCGATGGGCGACCTCCGCTCCGAGCTGTTCCGCTACGAGGTGCGTCAGACGTTCGACAGCCCCGAGGTCGCGGAGCACCGGCGGATCGTGGACGAGGCGGCGCACGGGTGGACGCCCGACGCGCCCACGGGCGGTGACGAGGAGGATCCATGGCGGAAGCCGGACGGTCGCTGAAGCGGTTCTACGTCGTCCTCGGCCTGATCGCGGTCGCGGGGATCGCGCTGATCGTGCGCGCCGCGACGAGCG
Organism: Gemmatimonadales bacterium; assembly: GCA_035623755.1. Lineage (GTDB taxonomy): Bacteria > Gemmatimonadota > Gemmatimonadetes > Gemmatimonadales > JACORV01 > Fen-1245. The sequence goes on along the minus strand of DASPSV010000097.1, from coordinate 29,155 downwards.
GGCCGGGGGCCGCGCTCGTGCTCGCCGACTGCAGCGGTCCTCCGCTGGGCAACACGCCGGCCCGGGGGCAGGCGCTCGGGCCCGACAGCGCGCCGGTGCACATCGTCGAGTACGCCGACTTCGAGTGCCCGCTGTGCGCCAAGTTCGCCATTCTCACCATGCCGGACGTGCAGCAGCGGCTGATCCCGACGGGCCGGCTGCATTGGGAGTTCGTGGACTTCCCGCTGCAGCAGCACGTCAATTCGCCGCTCGCCCACGTGGCGGCGGCGTGCGCCGCGGACCAGGGACGCTTCTGGGAGATGGAGTACGCGCTGTACGACCACCAGGACGACTGGTTCGCGGACAGCCGGCCGGATCGCAAGTTCCGGGACTACGCGCGCGGGATCGGGCTCAACGCCGACGCCTTCCAGGTCTGCCTCACCCAGCGCCGGCACTGGCCGACGATCGAGGCGAACCGCTGCCAGGGCGAGAAGGCGGGGGTCAACGGCACGCCGACCGTGTTCGTCAACGGGAGGCCGCTCCCGTTCACGCCGGCCTTCGACGACCTCACGAAGATCGTGGACTCGATCGCGGGGACCGCGCCGGCGCGGACGCCGGCCGCGCGCCGCTGAGGGAGCGATGCGCCATCGCATGACCGCCGCCGCCCTGGCGCTGGTCGGGCTGCTGGTCTCGACCTACCTCCTGCTCTACAAGCTCGGCGTGCTCGGCTCGATCAAGTGCGTGGGGAGCGGCGGCTGCGAGCGGGTCAACCTGAGCCGCTGGTCGTCGTTCCTCGGGCTGCCGGTCGCGGCGTACGGCGTGGCGGGATACGTCGCCCTGCTGGCGGTGGCGCTGTACGGCCTGCGCGAGGACCGGGTGGCCGTGCCGGGCCCGACGCGCTGGCTCGCCGCGCTCGCCGGCCTGGGGCTGCTGTTCTCCCTCTACCTGCTGGCGCTGGAGCTGCTGGTCATCCACGCCCTCTGCCTGTGGTGCACCGTCTCGGGCGTCGTGATCCTCGCGATCTTCGTGGTGTCGGCCGCCGCCCTCCCGGCGTTCAGCCGGACACCCGGACGGTGAGCACCGGGCACGCGGCCGTGCGCGCCACGCGCTCGGCCACGCTGCCCAGCAGCAGGTGCAGCAGCCCGGTGCGGCCGTGGGTGGCCACGACGATCAGGTCGGCGCGGTGCTGCGCCGCGGCGTCGGTGATCGCGAGGTAGGGCGGCCCGAAGACCACTTCCGCGGACCACGGGACCTCCCGGCCGATCTCCCGCGCGCCGAACTCCTGGAGCTGCTCGCGCGTCATGGCCGCCAGGGCCGCGAGGTCCACGGCCACCACCTGCGGATCGGAGCTCGCGCCCTCGAGCGCGTGCACCAGGACGATGCGGCCGCCGAACTTGCGCGCGAGCTCGATCGCGGGCTTCACCGCGACCGCGCTGTTCGCCGAGAAGTCCGTGGTCACCACGATCGTCTGAAACACCGTCACGCCTCGCCTTCCTCGTAGTCGTCCTTGAGCTTCTGCACCACCGCCGGATCCGCCAGGGTGGTCGTGTCGCCGAGCGCCCGTCCCTCCGCGATGTCGCGCAGCAGCCGGCGCATGATCTTGCCGCTCCGGGTCTTGGGCAGGTCGGCGGTGAACAGCACGTCGTCGGGGCGCGCGATCGCGCCGATCTTCGTCACCACGTGCTCCTTCAGGTCGTCCTTCAGCTCGTCGTGCGGCTCGAAGCCGGACTTGAGCGTCACGAACGCCGCGACCGCCTGGCCCTTGAGCTCGTGGTGCTTGCCCACCACCGCGGCCTCGGCCACGGCCGGGTGGTCCACCAGCGCGCTCTCGACCTCCATCGTGCCGATGCGGTGGCCGGCCACGTTGAGCACGTCGTCGACGCGGCCGAGGAACCAGAAGTAGCCGTCCTCGTCACGCTTCGCTCCGTCGCCGGGGAAGTACATCCCCGGCCACTTCGACCAGTAGACCTCGCGGTAGCGGTCGTCGTCGCCCCAGATCGTCCGCAGCATGCCGGGCCAGGGCGCGGTGAGCGCGAGGAACCCGCCGCCCACCTCGACCCGCGTGCCGGAGCCGTCGACCACCTCGGCGCTGATGCCGGGGAACGCCCGGGTCGCCGAGCCGGGCTTGGTCGCGATCACGCCGGGCAGCGGCGTGATCATGATGCCGCCCGTCTCGGTCTGCCACCAGGTGTCCACGATCGGGCAGCGCTGGCCGCCGATGTTGTGGTGGTACCACATCCAGGCTTCGGGGTTGATCGGCTCGCCCACCGTGCCCAGCAGCCGCAGCGTGGAGAGGTCGTGCCGCGCCGGCAGCTCGGCGCCCCACTTCATGAAGGCGCGGATCGCGGTGGGCGCGGTGTAGAAGACGGTCACGCCGTACCGCTCCACGATCTCCCACAGGCGGTCGCGCTCCGGCCAGTCCGGCGCGCCCTCGTAGATCACCTGCGTGGCGCCGAGGGCGAGCGGCCCGTACACCACGTACGAGTGCCCGGTCACCCATCCCACGTCCGCGGTGCACCAGAAGACGTCGGGACCCTTGAGGTCGAAGACCAGCCTGGTCGTCGCCGTCACCTGGGTGAGATAGCCGCCGGTCGTGTGGACGATGCCCTTCGGCTTTCCGGTCGTGCCGCTGGTGTACAGGATGAACAGCACGTCCTCGGCGTCCATCCGCTCGGGCTCGCAGAACGGCGCCACGTCCTGCATCAGCCGGTGCCACCAGTGGTCCCGCCCCTCCTGCATGTGCACGAACGCCTCGTCGCCGGCCGCGCCGAGGCGCCGCTGGAAGACCACCACGTGCCGGATCGTGGGGCAGTGCTCGAGCGCCTGGTCGGCCGCCCGCTTGAGGGGCACCACCTGGCCGCGGCGGAAGCCGCCGTCGGCCGTGACCAGGACCACCGCGCCCGCGTCGTTGATCCGGTCCCGCAGGCTCTCGGCGCTGAACCCGCCGAACACCACCGAGTGCGGCGCGCCGATGCGGGCGCAGGCGAGCATGGCGACGACCACTTCGGGGATCATCGGCAGGTAGATCGCTACCCGGTCGCCCCGCCGCACGCCGAGCTTCTTGAGCACGTTGGCGAACTTGTTGACCTGACGGTACAGCTCCCAGTAGGTGATGGTCCGGCGCTCGCCCGGCTCGCCCTCCCAGATCAGCGCCGCCTGGTTGCGGCGGGCCGTCGCCACGTGCCGGTCGAGGCAGTTCACCGAGGCGTTGAGCTCACCTCCGACGAACCACTTGGCGTGCGGCGGGTCCCAGTCCAGGACGCGGTCCCAGTGCCGCGACCAGACCAGCTGGTCGGCGCAGGAAGCCCAGAAGCCTTCCGGGTCCCGGGACGCGGTATCGTAGAGCGTCTGGCTCGAGCAGTTGGCGTCGGCCCGGAACGCCTCCGTCGGCGGAAAGACCCGCGTTTCCTCGAGCAACGTGTCGATCCGAAGCGCGTCCGTCATTTCAGGGGCTCCCTTCCGGGCCTCTGGGCCGAAGTGTCGACGACTCTTGCGCTTAAAGGAGGAAAAGTCTAATAGTATGGCGCTCATTTACGGATCTCGGACGGCCGGCGCTGCTCTCGGGCCCCTGCGATCCGTGATTCGTGCCACCCGTCAGAGGAGTTAGGTATGTCTCGCATCACCGGCCGGGTCAAGTGGTTCAACGACGCGAAGGGCTTCGGGTTCATCGAGCGCGAAGGCGGGCCCGACGTATTCGTCCACTATTCGGCGATTCAGTCCGAGGGCTTCAAGTCCCTCAAGGAGAACGACAAGGTGGAGTTCGAGGTCCGCGAGGGGCCCAAGGGACTCCAGGCCGCCAACGTCACCAAGATCTGAATCGCTCCGATCCGGTCGAAGCCGAGGGCCCGGGGGCGACCCGGGCCCTCGGTGTTTTCGGGGCAGCCGCCGTGCACGGGGCTGATGGCAATGTCCAGCAGTGTGGCGGACCGCAACAGCGAAACGGCCTCATCGATTGAGTCTCAAGTACCGTAAGTCGTTCTCGCACAATCAAATGCGCGAAGATCGCCACCGCGGCACCAAACCTTCGTCTGCTGTGTGGCGTGAGCGAGCTCCTGGTGCGTGCTCCGACGGTTCTCGACCGCGCTTCGCGCCGTGCCTTCCGGCGAAAGGCGCTGGCGGCCGTGTCGCGCTACCCCGCGACGGGGCCCCTGGGGAGCCGGAGGATCGTGGTCGACCTCGAGCGCACCAAGAAGGTGGACAGCGCCGGCCTCGGCGCGCTGGTGCTGGTCCGCGAGCATGCGGCGGAGCGCCGGTGGACGGTGTGCCTGCGAGGCGCTTCCGAGGAGCTGCGCTTCCTCCTCGCGCTCACGCGGCTGGAGGATCGCTTCGAGTTCGAGCCGCCGGGCCGCTAGGAGCGGCGGCGGCGCGCCACCTCGCTGCTGCTGCGGGAGCGGCGACGTATATTTGCGCCCCACGATGGGCCCACTCTCACGCTTGAGCGCGGATGGCGGTGCCGGCGGGCGCTGACGGCGGCGCGGCGGCGCTCGAGGTCGCCGGGCTCGCCAAGCGTTTCGGCCACGTGCGCGCCCTGCGCGGCGTGGACTTCACGCTCCGCGGCGGCGATGCGCTGGCGGTGTTCGGCCCCAACGGCGCCGGCAAGACGACGCTGCTCAGGCTCGTGGCCGGCCTGCTGCGGCCCGACGCCGGGCGGGTGCGCATCGCCGGGGACGAGGTCGGGCGCGGGGATGCCGCGCACCGGCGCCGGGTCGGCCTCATCTCGCACCACTCGCTCCTGTACGACGGCCTGACGGCCGCCGAGAACCTCCTGTTCTACGCCCGGCTCTACGCGCTGGCCGATCCCCGGGCGGCGGCGCGGCGCGCGCTCGCGGGCGTCGCGCTCGAAGCGCGGGCGGACGATCCGGTCGGCACGTTCAGCCGCGGGATGGTGCAGCGACTGGCCATCGCCCGCGCGCTGCTCCACGACCCGGACGTGCTGCTCCTCGACGAGCCGTTCAGCGGCCTGGACCAGCGCGCGGCGGCGACGCTGCGGGCGCTGCTCGAGCGCCTGCGCGCCGAGCGGCGCACCATGGTGCTGGTCACCCACAATCTCGACGAGGGGCTCGAGCTGGCGACGCACGTCGCGATCCAGGTGGCGGGCCGGTTCGCGTCGTTCGGCGCGCGGGAGGGGGACCTGGCCGGTTACCGCGCGCGCTACGCGGAGGCCACGTCGCGCGATGGCTGACCTCCTGGCGCAGGCGTGGGCGATCGCCGCCAAGGACTTGCTGCTCGAGTTCAGGAGCCGCACCGCGTTCCTCTCGGCGCTGGTGTTCACGGCGCTGGTGCTGGCGATCTTCAACTTCGCCCGCGACCCGACGGCGGTCGCGACCATCGACCTGGCGCCGTCCATCCTGTGGATCACCTTCTCGTTCGCCGGCGTGCTCGCGCTCAACCGGGCGTTCAGCCTCGAGAAGGAGAACCGCGCGATCGACGGCCTGCTGCTGTCGCCGGCCAGCCGGACGGCGCTCTACCTGGGCAAGACGGCCGCCAACCTGGTGTTCGTCGGGGCCGTCGAGGCCATCGCGCTGCCGCTGTTCGCGCTGTTCTTCAACGTGCCGCTGCTGGGTGTGCTGGCGCCGCTGGTGCTGGTGATCGCGCTGGCCACGATCGGGTTCGTGACGGTCGGCACGCTGATGAGCTCGATGGCGGTGAACACGCGCTTCGGCGAGATGATGCTGCTGGTGCTGGTGCTGCCGTTCCTGGTGACGCCCGTGAGCGCGGCCGCGTCGATGAGCGCGAAGATCTTCGCCGGCCGTCCTTTCGCGGAGTGGGCACCGTGGCTAAAATTGCTCACGGCCTACGACATCACTTTCTTCGTGATCTGCACCCTCGTGTTCGAAGCGACGGTCGAGGAATGACCGCGATCCCCGCCGCCGAGCGCTCCCTGCGCCGGAGCGGCGCGTGGATCGCCGTGTCGCTGGCGCTGGTCGCCGGCGTGTACGTGCGCGCCCTCGTCTTCACCCCTGAGGAAGCCACGCAGGGCCTGGCGCAGAAGATCTTCTACATCCACGCCCCGAGCGCGTGGGTGGCCTTCCTGGGGTGCGGCATCGTCGGCGTCTGCAGCCTGCTGTACCTGTTCCTCAAGGATCCGAGGCTCGACCTGCTGGCCGCCTCGTCGGCGGAGGTGGGCACGGTCTTCCTGACCACGGTGCTGGTGACGGGGCCGATCTGGGGGAAGACCATCTGGGGTGCGTGGTGGACCTGGGACGCGCGGCTCACCCTCACCTTGTTCCTGTGGTTCATCTGCCTCGGCTACCTGGTGCTGCGGACGGCCGTGGACGAGCCGGGCCGCCGCGCGCGCTACTCGGCGGTGCTCGGCATCCTGGGCGCGCTGCTGGTGCCGTTCATCCACGTGAGCGTGCTGCTGTTCCGGACCCTGCACCCCAAGCCGGTCGTGCTGCAGACGTCGCGACCGCAGCTCCCCGGCTCGATGCTGACGACGCTGCTCGTGTCCTTCGCGGTGTTCACGATCTTCTTCTTCGCGCTGCTGGCACGCCGCTACGCGTGGGCGCGCCTCCGCGAGGCGCGCGCGCAGGGCGAGGCGGAGGCCGCCGATGCCTCCCGTTAACGGCGGCTACATGGTCGCGGCCTACGTCGCCGCGGCCGTCATCTACCTGGCGTACAGCGCCTGGCTGCTGTGGAGGAGCCGGGACCGCTGACCGACGCGTCGGCGCCGCGCGCGCGGTCTTGACTCCCGCGGGGCGTCCGCCGACTGTTCCGCCCATGATCCTTCCGGTCCTGCTCGCGTTCTCGTTTCTCCAACGCCCCATCAGCGAGACGCCCGCCGCGCGCGCGGCGCGGCTGGAGGCGTTCGACTCGTCCAAGGCGGCCCTGCACAACGTCGGCATGCCGATCGCCGAGGTGAAGAGCGCGCTCGACGTCTACCGGCGCGCCGTCTTCAACGGCACCGACCAGGAAGTGCTCGACAACGCCAGGTACTTGCGGGCGTCGTGCCTGGCGACGGACACCACCGCCCGGCGGATGATCGGGCAGGTCTGCCGCCACTGCGCGCGCGGCGAGGTGCAGGCGGCGTTCGACGGCTACCGCCAGATGCTGCCCACGCTGCGGCGCGGCATGCAGCAGTGCGCGGGACGGCTCTCGCAGCTCGAGCGGGGCAGCGACGCGGCCAAGCAGCTGCGGCACGACGTGCGGGCGGTCGGGAATCCGCTGGTCACGACACTGCGCTTCTACGAGGCGCGGCTGGGCGCGTTGCTGAAGGTGCTGAACATCACGCACTCGCCGCCGCCTCCGCCCCGGCAGCCCGGCGCCGCCGGGCGGTAGCGGGCCCCGGAACGCCGACGCGCCGCCGGGGGCGGCGCGTCCGACGTCCGGAACGGCAGCGAGGCGACGGCGCTAGGCGCCATCCCTCTTGAGCAGGAACCGCTCGTAGATCTGCATCGCGACCACCGAGCCGAGGATTGGCCCCACCCAGTAGGCCACCTGGCCGATCCACGCACCCGCGACCAGCGCCGGACCGAACGCGCGGGCCGGATTCAGCGCCGCGCCGGTGAGGTGCCCGCCGGCCAGCACGCACATCCACAGGGTGAGCCCGATCCCGAAGCCGCCCACCTTCGGCGCCGAGGGATCCACGGCCGTTCCCATCACCGCGAAGGCGAGGAAGAAGGTGAGCACGGCCTCGATCAGGATGCCGCCGAGCAGCGTCGTGTCCGCGCCCAGGCTCAGCGCGCCGAGCTGCTTCACGGTCGCCGCGCCGGTCGGGAACATCAGCTTGAGCGCCAGCGCGGCCGCGATCGCGCCCAGGAGCTGGGCCACGACGTACAGGCCGGCCTTGCGGGCGTCGATGCGGCCCACCGACCACAGCCCCACGGTGATCGCGGGATTGATGTGGCCGCCCGAGATGCTCATGGTCGCGGTGACGGCGATCGCCAGGGCGAGGCCGTGGGCCGCGGCGATGCCGCCCAGGCCGATCCCGCCCCGGTACGCATCCAGGATGATCGCGCCGCCTCCGATGAACACCAGCATGAACACGCCGATGAACTCCGCGATCAGCGGCCGCAGCGTCTGACGCATCACGTCCCTCGCTTCGAAGTGGATCGAGCCGACGGCGAAAGCGGCGCCAATATGCCCGCGGGCGCGGAGGCGGCGCAAGCCTCGGCGGCGCCCCGCGCCGGCGCGGCCCGCGGCGCTAGTCGGGCCGGCGCAGCACGATGGCGGCGTTGATGCCGCCGAAGCCGAAGGAGTTGGAGACCGCGAGGTCCACGCGGCGCTCGGCGCCGTCGCCGCCGAGGTAGTCGAGGTCGCACTCCGGGTCGCGGACGCTGAGGTTGAGGGTCGGCGGCAGCCAGGCGCGGGCGAGCGCGAGAGCGGTGACCGCCGCCTCGATCGCGCCCGATGCGCCGAGCGGGTGGCCGTAGTACCCCTTGGTGCCGCTCACCGCGAGCCGCGGCGCGTGGTCGCCGAAGGCCGTGTGGAGCGCCAGGGTCTCCGTCTTGTCGTTGAGCGGCGTCGAGCTGCCGTGCGCGTTGACGTAGCCCACCTCGTGCGGGGCGACGTGCGCGTCGGCCAGCGCGAGTGACAGGCATCGGGCGGCCTGGCTGCCGTCGGGCCGCGGCGCGGTCATGTGCCACGCGTCGTTGGTCACCGCCGCGCCGAGCACCTCCGCCAGGACGCGCGCCCCGCGCGCGAGGGCGCGGCCGCGCTCCTCCAGCACCAGCACGGCGGCACCCTCGCCCATCACGAAGCCGTCCCGGTCGCGGTCGAACGGCCGCGACGCGACGGCCGGGTCGTCGTTGCGGGTGCTCATCGCCCGGATCACCGCGAAGGCGCCGTAGCACATCGGGGCCAGCGGCGCCTCGGCACCGCCGGCGAGCATGACGTCCGCGCGTCCGTCCCGGATGGCGTGGAACGCGTCGCCGACGGCGATGCTGCCCGACGCGCAGCTCATCGCGTTGGTCGAGTTGGGGCCCGTCACGCCCAGGTCGATCGCGATGTTGCAGCTCGCCGCGCCGCCGAACACGGACAGCGCGAGCATCGGGTCCAGGGACCGGATGCCGCCCGCCGCGTAGGCTCCCGCCTGCTCCTCGGCGTAGGCCACGCCGCCGAGCGCGGAGCCCATGCTGGCGCCCACGCGATCGCGGTCCTCGCGCTCCAGGACCAGGGCCGCGTCCTCGAGGGCGAGGCGGGCCGCCACCACCGCGAGCTGCGAGAACCGGTCGAGGCGCCGCGCGCGCCGCTCCTCCAGGAAGTCGAGCGGCCGAAAGTCGGGGATCTCCGCCGCGATGCGGCTGCGGAAGGGCGTGGGGTCGAAGCGCGTGATGAATCGCACGGCCGAGCGGCGGGCCCGGAGCCCGTCCCACAGGCCCTGCGCCCCCGTGCCGATCGGCGTCACGCAGCCGACGCCGGTGACCACCACCCGTCGCGCCCCGGTCACCCCGCGCCCCGCTCTGCTTCGCGGGCGATCCCGGCGAGCGTCCGCCGGGCGATCGCGTGGATGAACAGCGGTCCGATCACCAGGTCGGCCGCGGCCGCGCGCAGGACCGGCCACGGCGGTCCGTCCCACCGGTGCGTCACGGTCACGGCGACGCCGTCCCCGGCGCCGGCGGCGAAGCTCCACTCCACGTCCATGCCGCGGGTGATACCCCGGACGTGGCGGTAGCGCACCCTCGGCGGCGCGCGCTCGACGACCATCTCGGACACCCACCAGGTCGGATAGCGCACCGGGCCGAAGGGACGCCACGCAGCCATCTCCACCACGCCGCCGTCCGCGTGCCGCTCCAGGAAGCGCACCCAGCGATAGTGCTCGAGCCACTCCGGCCAGCGCTCCACCGCGGCGGCGCAGGCGAACACGCGCTCGAGCGGCGCCCGGATCTCGCGACGGTCCACCTGGATCATGCCGGGTCCCCGCCGCCGGCCCCGGCCGCGCGCCAGGCGGCCGTGACACGGTACAGCGGATGGGTGCGGACCTCCGCGTTCACGCCGGCTTCGGCGCACGCGCGTCGCAGCGCCGCCCCGGTGAACCCGCGCAGCACCGAGGTGACGCCGTCGCGCCGGCTCACGGGATGGAAGCGGAGGGGATACGAGGCCAGCCACAGCCCGAGCGCGGCGACGCGGCTCGGCACGAGCTCGGCGACCACCACACCCAGCCGCGCCACCCGCCGGAGCTCGGCGACGATGGCCGTCAGCGCGGAGCCCGTGAAGTGGTGCAGGAGCTGCGAGCACAGCACGAGGTCCACCGACCGCGACGCCAGCGGCAGCGCTGCGGCGTCGGCGAGCAGGGCGGTGAGATCCCCGCCTCTGCACGCCTGCCGGGCGGCGGCCGGATGCCGCTCCACGGCCAGGAGGTGCAGGCGGATGCCGGCGCGGGCGGCGCGAGCGCGGGCCGCGCGCGGGAGGTCGCCCGAGCCGGTGCCCACGTCGAGCAGCGTGAGGGTCGTCCCTGCGCTCACGCCGCGCAGCAGCTCGTCCAGGCGCCCGAGGGCGGCCGCGCGGCCGCCGAGGAAGCGGTTCGCTCGTGCGATGTCGCGGAGCGAGGCCACCACGGTGGCGCCGTCGGCGTCCGGGTCGTCGAACAGCTCGGGCCGCCGGGCGGCGCCGCGCCACTCGCGCGCCGCGTCGCTCAGCGCGCCAGCTCCGCGTAGCGCCCGCCGAAGTAGCACAGCGGCCGGCCCTCCGTCACCTCCGACCACTCGAGCGTCCCGGTCACGATGGTGTGGTCGCCGCCGTCGAGCTGCCCGCGCCGGCGGCATTCGATCCGTGCCAGGGCGCCGGGAATCAGCGGGGCGCCGCCCGGCGACGCGACCACCTCGCGCTCCTCGAGCAGCTGCCGCCCGCGTTCGGCGAAGCGGCGCGCCAGCTCGACCTGGCCGGCGGCCAGCACGTTGACCCCGAACCGCTCGGCCTCGAGCAGCACGGCGTGCAGCTCCGAGTCGCGGCCGACGCACACCAGCAGCATCGGCGGCTCGAGCGAGAGCGACGTCACCGAGCTGGCGGTCATGCCGACGGCCCGCCCCCGCGGCACCCGGGCGGTGACCACCGCCACGCCGGTGGGCAGCTGGCTCATGGTTCGGCGGAACGCGGCTTCGTCGAGCGGCATGGGTCGTCCCGTTTGGTGTCTGGAGGGGGCCCGGAGCGCAGCGGGCCCTCTTATAGGATAAGCGCGGCCAGCGCGCGGGGGGCGAGGAGGGCGCCGGGTGGGACGTAGTCGCCGGCCACGCCGACCCACAGGTCGGCGATCGCCGTCCGCCGGGACAGGCGGCGGGTGAAGCGCCGCATGACGAGCGGGCGGGTGGCCGACAGGGCGGCCAGGCGCTCGAACATCCACTTGCCGAGGAACGCGCGCCGGCGGGCGTGCCGGTACGGCTGCAGCGCGGCCCTGGTGGCCGCGCCCACGGCAAGCGCCCCGGCCACGGCCTCCGCGGCGAGCCGGCCGCCCCGCAACGCCGCGAAGATGCCCTCACCGGTGAACGGATCGAAGAAGTCCGCCGCGTCGCCCACCAGCAGGCATCCCTCCGCGACGGCGCTGCGGGTGGTGCGCGCGAACGGGCCCGCGACCATGGTCCTCCGTACGAGGCGGGCGGGCGCCGTCCGGCGCCGCAGCTCCGGCACGGCCTCGAGCTCGGCCCGCAGGAACGCCGTCGGATCGCGGGCGATGGCGCGCGCCTCGCGGGCCGGCACCACGGCCGCGGCGTTGACGAGGCCGCCGCCGATCGGCGCCAGGCCGACGTAGCGCCCGGCGCGCACGAACATCTCGCCGTAGTCCCCCATGCCTTCGACTCCGGCCAGGTGCGCCACCAGCGCGAGGCGCCGGGGTCCGCGTCGCCGCGAGAGGCCCAGGCGCCGCGCGACGAGGGAGTGCAGGCCGTCGGCGCCCGCGAGCGCACGGCTGCGCTCCTCCCACGTCCGGGCCCCGCGTCGCAGCACCGCCCCGCGCACGGCGCCGCCCTCGAACAGCAGTCGCTCGAGGGCGACCCCCTCGAGCACCTCGGCGCCGGCGCGAGCGGCGGCCCCGAGGACCGTGACGTCCAGCCGGGAGCGGGGCAGCGCCAGGCCGTAGGGCCGGTAGGGTCGAAGGCCGGGGGCGGCCGGGAAGCGGCCCAGCACGTCGCTCCCGTCGTCGGCGACGATCCGCATCCCGGTGAGCCGCGCCGCGCCGCCGGCCTCGAGCGCGTCGAGCACGCCGAGCGCGTCGAGGTCGCGCGCGGCCTCGGGGCTGAGGTACTCCGCGCACGCCTTGTCCCGGGGGAACGTGTGTCGCTCGACCAGGAGCACGTCGAGGCCCGCCCGCGCCGCCCACGCCGCGGTCGACGCGCCCGCCGGGCCGCCACCCACGACCAGCAGGTCGCGCATCCTAGGCGCGCGCGCCGCCCCGGCCGCGCGCGGAGGCGGTCGGTGTCAAGAAGGACTCCAGAGACTCTGAGGTAATGGCGTCGGCCGGGTTCAGGGTGGACCTGCTACACCGGAGCCGGTCGAAAGGACCGCGACGATGGCGCCCACGACCGTGGCCGCGACGTTGACCGCGTCGTTGGTCATCCAGCGGAGCCCGCGGGCGAGCGGCATCGGCGAGCCGCAACAGCGCTCCGGCCGTTCCGCGTCCCTGCCGCAGGAGGGGCACCGGTAGCGGGCCTGGACGAGCGCGCCGAGGACCGAGTCGGACAGCGTGCCGGCCACTCCCGCGGTGCCGACGAGGACCGCCGCTGACGGCCGGACGAGCGCGAGCAGAGCGGCGACGGCGGCGATGAACCCGGCGCCGGCCGCGCCGCCGGCGGTGCCGAGCCACGTCACGCCGCCGGAGGTGCCCGGCGGGACCACCCGGCCCGAGGTGATGAGGCGCGGCGGGCGCCGGCTCCGGGCGCCGATCTCGGTGGACCACGTGTCCGCCGCGGCGGCCGCGAGGGCACCGGCGAAGGCGGCGCTCCAGGCCGGGTGGGCGCGCGCGAGCAACGCGGCGGCCGCCGCGACCCCGCCGTTCGCGGCCACCTGGACGGCGCGGCGGCGGCCGCCCCCCGGCGTCAGCAGGCTCGCCGGAACGAAGAAGGCCAGGAGCAGGACGAGCCCCGCGACGCCTGCGCCGACGGTCACGGCGGCGCCGACGGCGAGCGCCGCCAGCGTGCCGCCGGGCGACAGCCACCGCGTGCGCGAGCCCGCTCCGGTATTCTGCATACGATCGATCGACATTCTGCGGGCCCCGTGGTTGCCTTGCCCGTCCATCGCTCCGGAGATTACGGGAAGTCTACTGCGGCAGTCGGCAGGGTGTGCCGGCGGGAGGGACCGTGAGGTCTCTGGTGCTGCTCGTCGTGGCCCTCGCGATCGCCGGGTGCGGGAAGGAGTCCACCGCTCCCGGCGGCAGCCTCGTGTTCGCAGAGGTGAGCGCCGGCGACTACCACACCTGCGCGGTCACGACGGGCGGCGCCGCGTACTGCTGGGGTCACAACGACGTCGGCCAGCTCGGCATCGGGACCTTCGATTCGCTCCCGCATCCCGTGCCCGAGCCCGTCGCCGGCGGGCGGCGGTTCGTCTCCATCACGACCGGCCGCGGGCACAGCTGCGGCCTCACCACGAGCGGCGGCACCTACTGCTGGGGCCTCAACGACTTCGGCGAGCTGGGCACGACGGCCGCGACCGAGTCGTGCACCGGGCCGCTCCCCTGCATCCCCGTGCCCGCGCTGGTTTCCGGGGGACTGCGATTCGTGGCGGTGAGCGCCGGCGCGACCTTCACCTGCGCGGCGACCGCCGCCGGCGTGGCGTACTGCTGGGGCCTCGACGACGAGGGCGAGCTGGGCAACGGCACGATCTCGGTGACGGGCCAGTTCTCGCCGGTCGCGGTGGCGGGAGCCTGGACGCTGGCGGCCATCGGGTCCGGCGACAGCCACGCGTGCGCCGTCACGGCGGCCGGCGCGGCGGTGTGCTGGGGCGCGAACGAGCGCGGCCAGCTCGGCACCGGCAACCTGGTCAGCGAGACGGTGCCGACGCCGGTGACCGGCGGGCTGACGTTCGCGACGGTGAGCGGGGGCACCTACCACTCGTGCGGCGTGACGCCCGCGGGCGCCGCCTGGTGCTGGGGCCACAACCACTACGGCAGGCTCGGCGACGGCTCGTACGTCAATCAGGACCAGACGTCGCCCCAGGCCGTGGTCGGCGGACTCACCTTTGCCGCGGTGAGCACCGGAGGGACGCACACCTGCGGCGTCACGACGGGCGCCGCCGCCTACTGCTGGGGTGCCGACCGCTACGGGCAGCTGGGCGACGGGGTGGCGGACACGCTGGTGCACCCGGCTCCCGAGGCGGTGCTGGGCGGCCTGGCGCTCACTTCGGTGAGCGCCGGCGTCGTGCACAGCTGCGGCCTGACCGCTGCCGGCGTCGCGTACTGCTGGGGCGACAACACCTACGGCGCGCTCGGCGACAGCACCACGCTGGGGCGGGTCGCGCCGGTGCGGGTGGCACGCCAGCCCTAGGGGCACACCGCGGCGCCGCGCCGGACGCCGCGCACGGAGCGGTGGTCCCGGGGGCGCCGCACAGGTATCTTGGCGCGCCGTGACGACGCGCCACCAGTTTCGTGCCCATAGCATTCTCCCGCTCGCCGTGCTCGAGGCGATGCGGCACCTCGACTCCCCGCGCGACGAAGAGGCCGCCGAGTACGTGGACGAGCACCTGCGCAAGCGGCTGGGCCTCTCCGACACCGTCGCCGCGCAGATCGCGCGCTACGAGCTCGGGGTGCGGCGCGACCAGGGCGTCCCGGTGGAGGAGCTCGAGTTGATTCTCCGGCTGGCGGGCCGCCGCACCGACGCCGCGCTGGTGTACGCCGACGGCGGCCGCCGCGCGGCGCGGAGGGCCGTGGCGCGCCTGACGCCGCCCGTCCGCTGGGCGGCGCGGCACCTGCCGTCGTTCGTGCGGCGGGTGGTGGGCTTCCGGGCGGCGCGGCGCTGCGCGCGCGACGTGTTCGGCGCGAGCCTCGCCCGCGCCGGCCGGGGCGCGGCGGCGACGATCCCGGAACCGGCGTCCGTGCGCGCCACCCCGGACGGGGCGGCGTGCGCCTTCTACGAAGCGGCGCTCGCCGAGCTGCTGCGCCAGCTGGCCGACTTTGACGGCGGTGTGCTCCACGCAGCGTGCCGGGCGCGCGGCGACGCGCGCTGCGAGTGGCGCTCGACCGCCCCCGCACGGAGGACCTTGTGAGCGTCAGCGACTCGTTGACCCCCGACGTGCTGGCCCAGGTGCGCAAGATGCTCGTGGGCCTCAAGCTCGACGGGTGGCTGCTGTTCGACTTCCACGGCATGAACCCGGTGGCGACGCGGGTGCTGGGCGTGGGCGGGCTCGCGACCCGGCGGCTGTTCGTGCTGCTGCCGGCCGCCGGCACGCCGATCGCCCTCGCCCACAAGATCGAGGCGCACCGCGTCGCCGGCTTTCCCGGCGAGGTGCGGACCTACGCCGCCTGGCGTGAGCTGGATCAGCAGCTGGCGCGCCTGGTGGCGGGCAAGCGCCTGGCGATCGAGTACTCCGGCAAGGACGCGGTGCCGTACCTCGACCGGATCCCGGCCGGGGTGGTGGAGCTGCTGCGCGCGGCCGGCGCCGACGTGGTCTCGAGCTCGGAGCTGGTGACCTCGCTCGCGGCCCGCTGGACGCCGGACGAGCTGGCCAACCATCTCAAGGCGGCGGAGCAGCTGCGGGAGATCGCGCTCGCCGCGTTCGAGCAGGTGAAGGCGTGGCACGCGCGCGGCCCGGCGCCCACCGAGCAGGGACTGCAGCGCTGGGTGATGTCCGCGTTCGAGCAGGCGGGCCTGGTGACCAACGAGCCGCCGATCGTGGCGGCGGGCGAGCACGCCGCGAATCCGCACCACGACCCGACGGCGATGTCGGACACCGTGATCGAGCGCGGGGGCGTGCTGCTGCTCGACCTGTGGGCGGGCACGGCGATCGACACCGTGTACGCGGACCAGACCTGGATGGCCTACGTGGGCGGCGCGCCGCCCACCGAGGTCGCCCGCGCGTTCGACGTGGTGCGCGACGCGCGCGACCGGACGGTGGCGGTGCTGAACGACAAGTGGCGCGAGGGCTGGCCGGTCCGGGGCGCCGACCTCGACGACGTCGCGCGCGGCGTGATCACGGCGGCCGGCCACGGCGAGCACTTCGTGCACCGCACCGGCCACTCGATCGACCGCGAGCTGCACGGCTCCGGGCCGCACCTGGACAACTACGAGACGCACGACGACCGCCGCCTGCTCGCGGGCGTCGGTTTCTCCGTCGAGCCGGGCATCTACATCCCCGGCCGCTTCGGCGTGCGGACCGAGATCAACGTGTACCTGCGCGAGGAGGGCCCGCAGGTGACGCCGGCGGAGCCTCAGCAGCGCATGGTGGTGCTCGACGTGTGAGCGGCGGCCGGCAGGGGGTGCGCCGGGGGCGTCCGGCGGCCCCCTAGCGGCGCCGGGGATGGCGCGATAACATAGGGCGCTTTTTTCCGGCAAGTCGGGCCGAGCCAAGTGACGGCGAGCGGTGGTCGCGGGCGCGGGAGAGGCGGAAAGCCGCGCCGTTCAGCCATCGCCGAGGGGCGTCCCCGGGAGAGGACACCACGCGTTACCGTTGCTTGACACTCCCGTCTGGCGAGGCGCATATTGGCCGAGGTTAGGGTTTGCCTCGCCTTACCAACGAGTGCATAGACCGGAACTGGTCGAACAGGAATTGTCGAAAGGAGGTGGCGTGTCGCTGCCACGTTCGTCTTTCGTGTCCTCGCGTGTTCACGCCTGTGGAGGTCTGCAATGACTCAACGTAGTCGCTGGGCCTTCTCTGGCCTCGCCAAAGTGGCGTCGGCCGTTGCGGCCGTGGTCGTGTTCGGGGCCAGCAGCCTGCTGGCTCAGGGAACCACCGGCAAGATCGAAGGCACGGTCAAGGACTCGTCTGGTGCCCCCATCGCGGGGGCACAGGTGCTCATCGTGGGCTCGGCGTTCCAGGCCGCCACGGATGAGAAGGGCTACTACTTCATCAACAACGTGCCGGCGGGCGTCGTGACGGTGAAGGCCCAGCTGATCGGGTACACACCGAACGAGATTCGCAACGTGCGCGTGCTGGCCGGGCAGACGATGACGGTGAACCCGGTGCTGTCCGCGCACGCGCTCGAGCTGGGCGCCATCACGGTCACGACGGAGCAGAACCCGATCGTGCCGCGCGACCAGGTGGCCTCGAAGCCGATCGTCGCGGGCGAGGTGATTCAGGAGCTGCCCGTGGACGCGGTGAGCCAGGTGCTGCGGCTGCAGCCCGGCGTGGTCGAGAGCAACCGCGGCATCTCGGTCCGCGGCAGCCGGCCGGGGTCGCAGGCGACCTACATCGACGGCGTGCTGGTCCGCAACTTCAACGGCGGCTTCGGCGGCGGGTCTGGCGGACTGTCGTCGAACACGGCCTCCGCGACGACGATCGGCACCAACGCGCTCGAAGAGGCGTCGGTGACGACGGGCGCGGTGGGCGCGGCGTACGGCGAGTCCGAGGGCGGCGTGGTGTCGATGGTGACGCGCGCCGGCGGCTCGCAGTACCACGGCGCGGTCAGCTACGCGACCGACAACGTGTCGGGCCAGCTGTACGGCACGGGGTTGAACCGCGTGGAAGCCTCCGTCGGCGGGCCGGTCGTCCAGAACCTCACGTTCTACCTCGCCACGACGCTGCAGGGCCAGCAGGACAACCGGCGCCCGTACGGGGCGAGCGGGATCCCGGCGTTCGTGCTCGGCGGGGTGGCGGACTCGGTGATGGTGCCGCTGGCTCCGGGCACCGCGAAGGGCGACAGCCAGCTGGTGGTGATCCCGCGCTTCACGCAGTACTCGAGCGGCTGCAGCAACGGGGCGCCGTCCGTGCCCTACACGACCGGCGGCGACCTGTCGAACAATCTCCGGACGCTGTCCGCGGCGGAGAAGGGGACCTGCACGAGCGGGCGGCTGGCGAACGCCAACAGCGACCAGACCACGATCGACGGCAAGCTGCAGTACACGTTCGGCACCGGTTCGCGGGTGTCGCTGGCGTACCACGGCGACCGGAACCAGGGGCTGAGCGGCTATCCGTCGTTCGATCCGCTCGCGCAGCAGGCCACCTGGGCCTACTCGCAGGCGGTGATCGGCAACTGGACCCAGAACCTGTCCACGTCGGCGGAGCACGCCCTGTCGTTCGAGGCGGCGCTCTCCTGGCAGCGCGACCAGTTCATCTCGGGGACGGTGGCGCCGAGCTGGATGGAGAACCACCAGGATCCATTCGCCTGGTTCAACGTCAGCAACATCCAGTTCAACTCGAACTTCAGCAGCTTCCCGATCAACGACCAGTTGATCCAGAACCTGCGGCTCGGCAACTGCTCCGCGAGCAGCATCTGCGTGCCCTACCTCCAGCGGAACGATCTCGCCGCCGTCAGCTCGTACCGGATCAACCCGTACGGGATGGCGTCGACGGCGTTCGCCAGCCAGGGTCTGGGCACGGGCGGTCCGCGGCTCCAGCAGGAGACGCGGCTCACGGGCCGGGGCCTCATCGACTGGCAGGCCGACCGCTACGACCGGTTCCAGGCCGGGTTCGAGTTCACCAACTTCACCGACCTGGCGTTCCTGTCGGGCCTGACGAGCATGGCGTTCATGAGCGCGTACAAGACGTCGCCGAAGCTCTACGGCCTGTTCGCCTCGGACCGCATCGACCTGGGCGACCTGGTCATCGAGCTGGGGCTGCGCTACAACCACATGAACACGGGGATCGAGTATCCGCGGATCCCCGGCCGCGCGTACACCGACCCCATCAAGTCGTCGGCGTACTCGGACACGTACAAGCTGCAGAACTACGCCTTCAACGCGCAGGACAGCGCGATGGTGCGCTCCTGCGACGCGGCGATCGCCGCCAACAAGGCCGCCGCCGGCTCGGGCGACGCGGCGCTGGCGACCTGCAACTTCTTCACCGCCAGCCCGCAGTCGTTGCTCTCGCCGTCGCTGCGGGTGTCGTTCCCGGTGACGGACCGGACCGGGTTCCGGCTGTCGTACTCGCACCAGGTGGACACGCCCGACATGAGCGTGCTCGCCTTCGGGTCGAACAGCGACGTGTCCAACTCGAACAGCAACGACATCTTCGCGCGCCCGGTGGGCTTCGGGAAGACGATCCAGTTCGAGTTCGGCGTCCGGCACGCGTTCAGCGACGACATGGTCCTCGACGTCTCGGCGTACAACAAGGACCTCGTGTCGGAGGGCTCGGCCCGCACGCTGAACATCTACGACCCGTACATCGGCGGTGACCCGTCGGTGACGAACGAGGCGCTGAACCTGTACACCAGCGCGGACTTCGGGAACGTCCGCGGCGTCGACATGCGGCTCGACCGCCGGTTCGGCTCGATCTTCTCGGGCACGATCTCGTACACGTACCAGACCGCGAAGAACACGGGCTCGGACCCGAACGCCTACCTCAACACGCTGGCCCGCGTGAACAACGCGGTCACCGGCGCACGGGTGGCGCCGCCGCAGGCCATCCTGACCAGCAGCGACAACCGGACCCACACGATCGCGGGCAACCTGGCGGCCACGTTCCCGGCCGGCTGGCATCAGGGCACGCTGATCGGGTCCATCCTCGAGAACGTCGGCATCTACGCGACGTTCCGCGCCGCCAGCGGCCTGCCGTACACTCTGCTGGCGAACGGCGGCATCGGCCAGCTCGGCCCGGGCGAGGGCTTCGGTCTCGTCGCGGTGCCGCTCGAGCCGATCAACAACTCCACCATGCCGTGGATCAAGAACGTCGATCTGCGGATCACGCGCGGGTTCCGCGTGGCGAACCGGGACGTCAACGTGTTCGCCGATCTGCGCAACGTGTTCAACTTCAAGAACCTCACCAACATCTTCGCCGAGACCGGCGACGTCGTGAACCAGGTGTACCAGGGCATCCTGCTCGGTCCGCAGAAGTCGCAGCTGATCAGCGACGCGGGCGCCCTGTGGGTGACGAAGCAGGTCACGGTCAACGGCGTGACGCAGACGCTGACCGGGGTCGACCTGACCGACTGCTCGAAGTACCCGTACGCTCCGGACGGGAGCCGCGGCGTGCCCGACTGCCTGATGCTCAGGCAGGACGAGGCGCGGTGGGGGAACGGTGACAACTTCTACTCCACCAGCGAGATCGCGACGGGCTTCAACGCCTGGTACAACCGGTACCACGGGCCGTACACGATGAACGACGTGGCTTTCAACATGCGGCTTGGTTTCGAGTTCACCTTCTAGACGGGGACGGCCGGCGGCGTCGCGCCATGGGGCGCGGCGCCGCTCGGCGCAAACGTTCAAGGAGTTCGCATGCAACCCAGAGTGCTACAGCGTTTTGCGCTGACCGCGGCCCTCGTGTTCGCGGCGGGAGTCCTGGCCGTCTCGACGTCCGCGGCCAGGCCCACCCGTCCCGGACCGCGGATTCAGCCCCCGCGGGGGAGCGGCTTCAACCTCTTCGCCGGGGTGCGCGGCCTGCGGCTCAACAGCAACCGCGTGGACTGCGACGGCATCACCAACTTCGGCAACCAGTGCACCGACCTCACGGGCAGCGGCACGGTCGAGGGCGGGTACTGGCCCAACGGGTCGGCCGACAACTACGTGTTCAACGGCGGCCTGCAGATGGCGGGCACGGTGTTCTACGACACCACCGCGGGCCAGCCGGCGACCGGTCCGTGGACCGGCGACACCGTGGGCGTGTTCTTCATGGACCCGACCGGGTTCTACCGTGAAGGCGACGCCATCACGAACATCTACAGCAGCCTGAACAGCAGCGACGTGGCCGTGTGGCCGACCGCCGGGTACGTGTCGGACACGTCCCTCTACGCCGCGAAGCTGATCGGCCGCCTGTCGATCTCCCAGCAGGACACCTGGGTCCGCTACTGGGACGGCAACACCAGCATCACCTCGGGCCGCAAGCACGCCATGGGCGTGCTGGTCGAGCAGCGCGGCCTGCTGTGGAACTTCCCGGCCGGGAACCAGGACATCCTGTACTTCCTGTTCCGGTTCATCAACATCACGAGCACCAACCCGGCGGTGTACCAGAACCTGCAGAACTTCGGGTACAGCCAGGCCGACATCAACACGATCGCGGGCATCGCGCAGAACTTCCACGACGCGGCGCAGGCCGCCTACGGGGTGAACATCCCGGCCAGCGGCTACACGTTCCACAACCTGTTCGCGAACTACTTCCAGGACGCGGACGAGGGCGACGCGAACTACAACTTCTCGCAGGCCGTCCTGCCGTTCTCGCTCGTGTCGGTGATGAAGGACAACTACTCGCAGCCGTCGTGGGCGCCGTACCCGCCGAACATCTTCGGCGAGCCGTTCTATCCGGCCCCCGGCTTCGAGGCGGTGAAATACCTCAAGAGCCCGGTCAATCCTGCGACCGGCCGGCCGTTCGGCATCTCGGTGTGGGGCAACACCTGCAACGGCTCCATCGCCGGCTGCCTGTTCCAGGACGCCAACGGCGTGCCGCAGATGTACCGTTACATCTCCGGCCACCCGACGCCCTCCGCGGGCGACGGGCTGTGCAACTCCGACCCGATCGTCCTGCACACCTGCCAGTCCATCCAGGGCCCGGGCGACACGCGGTTCTTCCAGGCCTCGGGTCCGTTCGAGATGAAGCCCGGCGAGTCCCAGACGATCGTGGTGGCGCTCATCTTCGCGGCCCCGCTGCACAAGTGGGTCGCGACGACCAACGGCATCTACGCGATGCCGGCGGGCTCGCTCGACGGGTCGTTCGGCCTGTCGCCGAACTACATCGGCGCGGCGTCGGCTGGCCCGATCACCTTCACCCCCGGGTTCCCGGCCACCCCCGACACACTGGCGCGCGCGGGGACGGGGAGCGGCTCGCGGGTCTGCTTCGCCTCCTGCACCAAGGCGGCGACGATCCGTGACCCGGTCGAGCGGCCGATGGGCTGGGGCCAGTTCAGCGACGTGAACGGCGACAACGTCATCGAGCAGAACGAAGTCGCGACGGCGCCGGGCTCGCTGCTGGACAAGGCCAAGGTGGCCCAGGCCATCTTCGACGCGAAGTTCCTGCTGCCGTTCGCACCGGACGCCCCGCAGTTCTATCTGGTGCCGGGCGACAACCAGGTCACCGTGGTGTGGAAGAAGTCCGCGACCGAGAACGTCGGCGCGGGCGGCGGCGATCCCTACTACGCGGTCGCCAGCGATCCCACCAGCGCGCTGTACGATCCGGACTACCGCCAGTACGACGTCGAGGGGTACCGGGTCTGGCGCGGCCGCACCGCGGCCGAGATGCAGGTGGTCGCGCAGTTCGACTACGCGGGCACCACGATCACCGACTACACGGGCCAGGTCTACAACACCGGCTTCCCGAACTGCGCGCCCGAGCTCGGTCTGGGCGGCGCGAACTGCCCGGTGGCGTTCGCCTATCCGGCCACGACCGCGAGCCCGAGCCAGGACTACGACCTGGGCGGCAACGTCATCCAGATCCCGGTCGGCGGCCGGACGCAGCTGCTGAACGGCAGCGTGCTCATTCTCAGCGCCGACACCGCGGTGACCGGCGGTGCCTCGGGCTACCCGGCCCTGGTGGACGGCGGCGTGCCGTTCTCGTACCTCGACAACAACGTTTCGGACGGCTTCCAGTACTTCTACGCCGTCACCGCATTCGACATCAACAGCGTCAAGTCGGGTCCGTCGTCGCTGCAGTCGGCGATCACGCCGGCCTCGGTGACGCCGCGGGCGGGCTCCGGCCAGGAGACGGCCGGCGCGCTCGGGGCGCTGCAGTACATCGGCTCCAACGGCAAGCCGTTCACCGACGTGGCGGCCCCGACGCTCAACGCCACCACGGGCATCTTCAGCGGGCCGCAGCAGGCCACCAACGGCATCGGCCTCGGGTTCGTGGCGTTCGTGGCGCAGATCCTGAGCAAGCCCGACAGCCTGTCGGTACGCATCGACTCGGTCATTCCGGCCGACGGCTGGGACGGCGTCGCCGGGACGTACTACCTCACGACCCATTCGCCCGCCGCCGGAACGGTGTCGTCGTCGCAGCCGTTCCTGGTGGACTTCACCAACGCGTTCGACTCCGTGGGCGGCACGTTCCCCGCGGCCTACGCGTCCACCGCGCAGTCCAGGCGCTACGGCGGCGATTCGACGTACGCCCTGTACGGCCAGACCTTCCTCCGGTCCGCCGGCGGCTGGGACATGGCCGACTGGGGCCGCGGGTCGGCGAACAGCTATCCGAGCGGCAACAATGGCTACAACGGCCCGGTGTGGTGGGATGGGACGGCCAACGACACCACGCCGAATCCGTACGCTGGCAAGCTTCACCCGGCGGCGGGCGGAGGTCCGTTCACCGCCAGCACCGGGATCACGGCCGGGACGCTCACGGGCGCCCAGGTGATGCACGTCGCGGCGTACGAGACCGTGCAGAGCTCGCCGATGCGGCAGCTGCACGCGCTGCTGGCGTACGTGGCCCGCGCGGCGGACATGAAGGTGTACTGGGGGACCGGTGGGAACGTGGATTCGGTGATCGACGTGACGCACCACGTGCCGGTGCCTTTCAACGCGAAGATCCGCGCCTCGTGGGGGATCCTGAACGATTCGTCGTTCACCAACACGACGGCCGCGAACACGGTCGACGGCAACAACGCGGTGCTCGACTGGGAAGACGTGTTCTGCGTCGACCCAGGTCCGGTGGTCGGCCAGTGCGGCGGGACGACGCCGGCGTTCCTGATGAACCATGCGCGGCTCAGCGCGGTCCACTTCGGAGGTTCGACGTTCGGCGCGGCGCAGGCCGCGACCGGCACCGGCTTCATCTTCTACATCGCGGGGCAGTTCTTCGTGATGCAGATGGCCGCGCTGCCGGCCTCCGGTACCGTGTGGAACGTGCGGACCTACGCCGGGAGCATTCTGGGAAGCCCGGGCACGTTCAGCTTCGCGCCTCAGGTGCGCCCGGCGGCGGTGCCGGGCCTGAAGCTCCAGATCAGTTACCAGCCGGCCGTCGCGACGACCACGACGACCGACTCGCTGTTCGCCAAGATCCACACCGTGCCTGACCCGTATTACGTCACGAACTCGCTCGAGACCGCGCAGAACACCAAGGTCCTGCGGTTCGTGAATCTGCCGAGCCAGGCGATCATCCGGATCTACAGCGTGAGCGGGATCCTGGTCCGGGTCCTGACGCACAACGATCCGACCAACGGCGGAGAGGCCACCTGGGATCTTCGCAACCGGAACAACCAGTTCGTCGCCAGCGGCGTGTACTTCTATCACGTCGAGGCGGCTGACGGCAGGACCAAGGTCGGGCGGTTCACGGTGGTCAACTACGCTCAGTAAAACAACCCGAAGCGGGCCGGGGCTCCGCCCCGGCCCGCGCGGAGGCTCGAATGCGTAATCGTCTTGTCATGATGGGCGTTGCCCTGATCGCCGCGTCGTTCGCCGCAGCCCAGGCACGGGCGCAGGGAACGGTGTGCGGCGGGACCGCCGGGCCGTGCAACGTCATTCCGGTGAACAACACGGCCTACGGCACCACCGCGGCGGAGTTCCTGCTGCTCGCGCCGTCGGCGCGCGGCACCGCCCTCGGCGGGGCGTTCGCGGCCTTGGCCACGGACGTGTCGGCCACGTACTACAACCCCGCCGGCCTGGCGCAGATGGAGCACGCGGGGTTCATGGCGTCCACGATGAACTACGTCGCGGGCACCAAGTACGGGTGGCTGGCGGCCGCGTTCCCCATGAGCGGCGGCTCGCGCGCGATCGGCGTGTCGGTGGCCAACTTCGGCTTCAGCGGCCAGCCGGTGTACACGGTCGAGGATCCCAACAACACCTCGGGCGAAGTGTACTCCGTGAGCGAGACCTCGGTCGGCCTCACGTACTCGCAGCAGTTCTCCGACCGGTTCTCGGCAGGCCTGACGGCCAAGCTCATCAACGACGAGCTGGGCCGCACCAGCGGCAGTGCGATCGCAGTGGACTTCGGCACCAGCTTCCACGCCACGATCGGCGGCCGGCCCATGCGCGCGTCGTTCGTGGTGCAGAACCTGGGGACGAACATCACCCAGACCGGCACCGCGCTGCAGGTGAACGTGAACCGGGTGCCGCCCGTGGGCCAGCAGGACGTGCCCCAGGAGCCGGCGACCGCGCAGCTGACCGCGAAGGCCTGGTCGCTGCCGGTGATGTTCCGGGTCGGACTGGCGTACGATCTCTTCCAGACCTCGGCCGGCCGGCTGTCGGTCCTCGGCGAGTTCAACCAGCCGAACAACAACCTGCCCGGCTTCAACCTCGGCGGCGAGTACTCCGTCGGGCTGGGCAGCTCCGGCTTCTCGGTCGCCGGTCGTCTCAGCGTGACCTACTGGCCGGACGCCGGCCTCGCGCCGCCGGACGCCTCGTCCGCCAACTACGCGGGCTTCGCGAGCACGGGCAGCACGAGCCAGTACCGCGCCTCGTACGGCGGCGGGGTCTACTACAAGCCCGGCACGTCGGGCTTCGGCGTCGGCGTGGACTACGCGTATCGCAACATGGGCCTGCTGGGCGGCGTGAGCATGCTCAGCATCGCGTTCAACTGGTAGGCTGACATTCTTGGCGGGGCGCCGGGCGCCGCGAGGTCCCGGCCCCTGCCGGCAGGTCTGGATGGGCAAGGCGTGGATGGTGCCGCTGGCCGCGCTGCTGATGGGGGCCGGGGCGACGGGTGAACAGGGGAGTCCGGAGCCGCTTGCGATTCGCGTGGTACGGTTCTACTCCCCGGCCCGGGGCACGACGACAATCGAAGGGGTGTGCGAGCTGAAGCTGGCGGCGGTCGCCGTGGCATCGGCACCGGTGGCACGGTACCGCGTGGAGGTGTCGATCCGGGACAGCACGGGCCTGGAGCTGCAGCACAGCGACTGGGCCAGGGAAGTCCCCGCGGCGACGGCCCGGACCAGCGGTGCGACGGAGATGGAGACGTTCGAGTTTCCGCCCGCCGCTGCGGGTCGGTACCAGGTGGTGGTCCGGGTGGTGCCCGAGACGGGGCCGGTGGTGGAGCGTGCGGTCGAGGTATCGGCCTTCGCGGGCCGGCCGCCGCTGTCGGACCTGGTGCTGGCCACGGCGGCGCGGGCCGCGGAGGCGGATACGGGTGCGGTGGCGGCGGGGGAGATCCGGCGCGGGTCGCTGGTGATGCGCACGGCTCCGGTTCCGCAGCTCTCGGCGACGGATGCGACCCTGTCGTACTACGCCGAGGTGTACCCGTGGGAAGGCGCCGCCCCGGACGGGCAGTTGACGGTGGCGGTGCTCCGCGCCGGAGGGCAGAGCGTGATCCGGACGTCGCCGCGCGCCGTGCGCATTCCCCCGGCCGGCGGCGCGACGGAAGGATCGCTCGAGCTGGCGGGCCTGCCGCCCGGGGAGTACCGGCTCGAGCTCCGGGTCCGGCTCGGCGACAGCTCGGTGACGCGGGAGGCGGGGTTCGTCATGCGGCCGGCGGCCGCGGAGGTGGCCAGTGCGGCACCGGCGGCGGACAGCCAGGCGGACCGGTTCGACGGGGCGACCGAGGCGCAGCTGGACTCGTTGTACGCGCCGCTGGTCTACCTCTTGGAGCCGAGCGAGCAGTCGGTTTACGACAAGCTGGCCGTCGAGGGCAAGCGGCGGTTCCTGCGCGAGGCTTGGGCTCGGAGGGACACGCAGCACGGGACGGGCGGCGTCAACCAGGTCGAGGCGCGGTTCTACGCGGCGGTGGACTTCGCGAACCGGGCCTTTCACGAAGGCGGAGCGGGGCAGATCCCGGGCTGGCGGACGGATCGTGGCCGGGTGTACCTGAAGAACGGCCAGTGGGACGAGATCCTGCGGCGGCCCATGGCTTCGCCGGCACCTTACGAGGTATGGAAATACACGAGGGGTCGACAGCGGTACTACGTGTTCCTGGACCGTTCGGGGCTGGGCGTGTACCGCTTGATCGCGACGAACGACCGGCACGAGGTGGGCTTGCAGGGGTGGGGGCAGCTGGTGGGGACCCAGGACTCGATCGACGTGGTCCGGTTCCTCGGCCTGTCGACGATGGATGAAACGCAGTAGCGAGGCGGTGCGCGGTCGATTTCACGCTACTTGAGCGCGAGGGTAATCATGAAGCGTCAAAGTCTGGTTCTGCTTGCG
Organism: Gemmatimonadales bacterium; assembly: GCA_035623755.1. Classification (GTDB taxonomy): domain Bacteria; phylum Gemmatimonadota; class Gemmatimonadetes; order Gemmatimonadales; family JACORV01; genus Fen-1245. Next base: position 2,177 of record DASPSV010000097.1, on the reverse strand, counting down.
GTGGCGTTCGTGGCGGCCGGCGCCGCAGGGTGCTTCAAGGACCCGGTGAGCGGCCTGAGAGGCGGGCCGTCGGCGTTGATTCTGGACCACGCGTCGGTCTACATCGCGACCGGCGACTCGGTTCCCGTGACGGCGACGCTGAAGGACGCCGGCGGGAACGTCCTCGCGGAGACGGACGCGGTGTGGGCCACCGCCAACGCGACCATCGCCGCGGTCCGCAAGGACACGACCACCGAGCCCGGGAACTTCCTGACGCGCGGGTTCATCCGCGGCGTGCAGGCGACGGGTGGCATCACGAACGTGACGGTCACGAGCCGCGGCTTGACGGCGACCGTCCGGGTGATCGTCACGCCGCCGCAGATCCCGGCCGCTCAGCACGGCTACGGGACGCCGACGGCCCAGGACACGCTGGTGATCCCGGGCCTGGTGGGCCCGCCGCCGACGCCGCCGGACACGGTGCGCTATACCGCGGCGGACACGCTGCTCTTCACGGGCACCGCGTTCTTCAACTTCGACACCACGCAGGTGGCGGCGTACGTCACCGGCCCGACCGGCACCTCGACGGGCTTCATCACGGCGAAGACGCCGACGGCGCTCTCCGTGGTATTCACGCACGGCGCGTCGGGCCACGTGTGGGTGAAGCACCTGCAGATGAACACCGGCAACCCGGCGGTGGGCGTGCAGCCGATCGACTCCCTGCTCACCGCGGACAGCGTCCTGCTGGCGCGGGTGCGGTACCGGGGCGCGATCACCCAGACGGGTGACACGGTGTTCTTCGCCCTGACGAACGGCGTCCACTTCGGAGCCGCGACCACGATCGCCTTCGGCGCTAACGCGGCCTACCTGTTCGACACCGCGGGCGGCAAGGCCTTCGCTCAGGCCGGCTACACCGGCCTCGCGAGCCTGACGAACGTCGGCCTGGGCGGGACCACGCTCGACGCGATCTCGAGCGCCGCCCCGGCGACCGTGGCGGCGTCGGCGTTCGTCCTGCCTGCCGGCAACGTCACGCAGGCGGGCGACACGCTCACGGTCACCGGCAACGCGCTGATCACCATCGACTCCACGACCACGCTGGCGTTCGGGGCGGCCACACCCACCGTGCTGAAGCGCGGCGCGAACTCGATCAGCGTGCTGAACGGCGGGGCCTCGTACACGGGCGTCGTGACCGCGAAGAACCCCAAGATCGGCATCGCGCGCATCGCGTCGCTCAAGACGACCGGCACGTACACGGTCAATCAGGGCTCGTTCCTCGGCACGCTGACCCAGCTGGGCGACACGCTGACGATCACGGCGCCGGCCGGCATGACCTTCGACGGTCAGACGAGCGCCGCCTTCGGTGCCGGCAACGCGGGGATCATTCTCGCTGCCACGGCGACCTCGATGAAGATGCTCTCGCCCGTGACCTACACGGGCACCGTGCAGATCACGAACGCGCTGCTCGGCACGCTCCGGGTTCCGGCGCTGGTGTCCACTACGTCGGTGACCATCAACGGCGCCTCGTTCCCGTCCGCGAACGTCAGCGTCGGGGCGGGCCGTCTGGGTGACACGATCACCGTGACGGCACCGGCCGGCTATTCGTTCAGCACCGGGTCGAGCCCCTCCAACGTGCTGGCCGGCAACCTGGCCGTGAGCACCAGCGATACGACGTGGATCCTGTCGCGGACCGCGAGCACCATCAAGGCGTTCGCGAAGCGCGGCGGCATCGGGCCGGTGCGCGTGACACACGTGGTGATCCCGGGCCCGGTCAACGTGCCCTACCTCACCACGCCGACCAATTTCACCATCGACAGCCTCGCGTCGGACCTGCCGATCGCGACGTCGGCGACCGAAGCTACCGCCCAGGCGCTGACGATCGGGGCTTCCAACACGGTCACCGTGTACGGAGCCACGAACGCCGACAGCACGCTGAACAACTTCTGGACGTTCACCACGACGGCCAGCCACAAGTTCAGCGCCCAGCTGGGTTGGTACGGCAGCGGCTGCCCGGGCTACGGCCCGCCGAGCTGCCCGGCCGGATCGCCGAACCTGGTGACGCTGACCGCGGACCTGGACCTGTTGATCTGCAACGTCGGCATGGCGTGCGACGAGAGCGTGCCCGATCTCTTGGGGTACGCCGCCGCGACGGCGGGCCAGCCGGAGAAGGGCACCACGGCGAACGCGCAGCCTGCCGGCCAGTA
>DASPSV010000095.1:0-13134 GCA_035623755.1 Gemmatimonadales bacterium | reverse complement strand
GCCGACCTGGGCCTGCCGGGGGAGTACCCGTACACGCGCGGGATCCACGCCACGGGCTACCGCGGGCGACTGTGGACGATGCGCCAGTTCTCGGGCTTCGGGACCGCGGTCGAGACCAACGCGCGCTACAAGTTCCTCCTCGGCCGGGGCCAGACGGGGCTGTCGGTCGCGTTCGACTTCCCGACCCTGATGGGCTACGACTCCGACCACCCGCGGTCGCTGGGCGAGGTGGGGAAGTGCGGGGTCGCGATCTCCAGCCTGGCGGACATGGAGACGCTGTTCGGCGGCATCCCGCTCGACCGGGTCTCCACGTCGATGACGATCAACGGCCCGGCGGCGATGCTGTTCTGCTTCTACGTGGCCGCCGCGGAGCGCCAGGGCATCGCGAGCGAGCAGCTCCGCGGCACGGTGCAGAACGACATCCTCAAGGAGTACATGGCGCAGCACGCCTGGATCTACGGCGTGGAGCCGGCGCTCAAGATCATCGTGGACCTGTTCGAGTGGAGCGCGAAGCATGCGCCGCAGTGGAATACCATCTCCATCTCGGGCTACCACATCCGCGAGGCGGGCGCGACGGCGGCGCAGGAGCTGGCGTTCACGCTCGCGAACGGCTTCACCTACGTGGAGCGGGGGATGGCGCGGGGCCTCGACGTGGACGCCTTCGCGCCGCGGCTCAGCTTCTTCTGGGACATCCACAACGACTTCTTCGAGGAGATCGCCAAGCTCCGCGCGGCGCGCCGCATCTGGGCCCGCCACCTGCGCGAGCGCTACGGTGCGAAGTCCGAGCGGTCGCTCACAATGCGCTTTCACTCCCAGACGGCGGGGGTGACGCTCACGGCGCAGCAGCCGATGAACAACGTGGTGCGCGTCGCGTACCAGGCGCTGGCGGCCGTGCTCGGCGGCACCCAGTCGCTCCATACCAACTCGATGGACGAGACGCTGGCGCTGCCCACCGAGCAGGCGGTGCAGCTGGCGCTGCGGACGCAGCAGGTCCTGGCCTGCGAGACCGGCGTGCCGAACGTGAGCGACCCGCTGGGCGGCTCGTACTACGTGGAGGCGCTGACCCGCCAGCTCGAGGACGAGGCGGAGTCGACCTTCGCCGAGATCGAGCGGACGGGCGGCGTGGTGCGGGGCATCGAGACCGGCTGGTTCCAGCGCCAGATCGCGCAGGCGGCGGCCCGCACCCAGCGCGAGCTGGAGCAGCGGCGCCGCGTCGTCGTCGGCGTGAACGACTTCGTCGTGGAGGAGCCGGAGGTGCCGATCCCGCTGCTCAAGATCGGCGAGGAGGCCGCCGCGGCCCAGGCCGAGCGGCTGGCGCAGCTGCGGCGCACGCGCGACGGTGACCTCGTGCGTCGGCGGCTCGACGGCCTGGCGGAGGCGGCGCGCCGCGGCGAGAACCTGATCCCCGCCATGCTCGACGCCGCGCGGGCATGGGCGACCCTGTTCGAGATCCGGGAGGCACTGGAGAACGTCTATGGCTCGTACCGGGAGCCCATCTTCTTCTAGCCGCGCGGCCGCGGCCCGCCGCGCGAGCGGCGGCGTCGGCGGCGCGCTCGCCGAGCTGCTGGCGCTCGGCACCTCGCGCGGCTGGGTGGTGTCCTGCTACCAGAAGCTCGAGCCCGGCGACCGCGCCGGCGACAAGTACCGCATCAAGCTGAAGAACCGGCTGCGCCGCGCGGCCCAGCGCCTCGAGATCCTCGGCTTCTCGCACGCGGACCGCGAGGCCGTGACCGGGCTGCTGGACCGGGTCGAGGCGTTCTTCGCCGATTCCTCCGGCCTGCCCGGCAGCCACGGCGTCGCGGTGTTCGCGGCCCGCGGGCTCTTCCGGGCCGTCCCGCTGCCCTACGTGCTCAAGAGCCGCGTCGTGGTGGACCGCACGCCGGTGGTGGGCGAGCTGGTGGCGCTGGTCGAAGCGGGCACCCGCCTGCTGGCGGTGGTGGCGGACCGGCGGTCCGCCCGCTTCTTCGACGTGGGGCTCGAGGGCGTGACGGAGCTCGACGGCCTCGTGGCGCCCGACGCGACGCGGCCGGCGCGCTTCCACGGCGAGCGCGGCGCGGCCCGGCCGCACGGCGCCCGCGCCGCGTCCCCCGGCGTCGGCGAGTACCGCTTCCACAACCGCATCCGGGAGGAGAAGCACCGCCACCTGGCGCTCGTGGCCGACACGGCGGCGGCGCACCTCCGCTCGCGGCCGTTCGACGGGCTGGTGATCGGCGGGGCCGGCGTGGACGCCGACGCGCTGCTGCCGCACCTCGCGCCGCAGCTGCGCGAGCGCGTGATCGGCGTGCTGCACCTCGCGCCCCGCAAGGTGAGCGGCGCCGAGATCCGCGACCGGGCCCTCGAGCTGCTCTCCGGCGCCGCCGAGCAGGCCGCCGCCGAGGCGGTGCGGGAGCTGGCGTCGCTGCGGGGCACGGGTCTGGCGACCGACGCGCTGGAGCCGACACTGCGCGCGCTGTCGCGCGGCCAGGTGCGCACCCTGGTCGTGGACGCCGACGCCGCGGTGCCGGGATACCGGTGGAGCGCGAGCGGCCGGCTGGCGGAGACCGCCGACGGCGCGCGCGGCGAAGGCGACCCGTTGCCGCTCGCCGACCTGCTCGACGAAGCCATCGAGGACGCACTCCGCCAGCGCGCGCGGGTGGCCGTGGTCCGCGGCGCCGACGCGGGGCGGCTCGACCGGCTCGGCGCGATCCTGCGCTTCCGCGGCGCCGAGTAGGCGTGCTGAAGGCGGTCTTCTTCGACGCGGGCGGCACGCTCGTCCACCTGGACTACGAGCGGGTGCGCGCGGCGCTCTCGCGCGCGGTGGGGCGCGCCCCCACCGTCGCAGCGCTGGCCGCGGCCGAGTACGAGGGCCGCGCCGCGGTCGAGCGCGCGCTCGAGGCCGACCCCGCGATGGCCGACGGCTCCCGGTGGCGCCTCCACTTCGGCGGCGCGCTGGCGTCGCTCGGCTTCGGCCCCGCGGATCTGGCGAAGGCGGCGCCCGAGATCCGCGCCGAGCACGCGCGCGCTCACCTGTGGACCGCGGTGCAAGACGGCGTGCCCGCCGCGCTGGCGGCGCTCCGCGCGGCCGGCTTCGTCGTGGGCTGCGTCTCCAACTCGGACGGCACCGTGGCGCAGCTGCTGGCGCAGGTGGGCCTGCTGCCGCTGCTGGACCCGGTGATCGACAGCGCCCTGGTGGGTTTCGAGAAGCCGGACCCGGGCATCTTCCGCGTCGCGCTCGAGCGGGCGGGCGTGGCCGCCGCCGAGGCGATGCACGTCGGCGACCTGTTCGCCGCCGACGTCGTGGGCGCCCGGCGCGCCGGCCTCGAGCCGGTGCTCCTCGATCCCCTCGGCCGCTACGGCGACCGCGGCTGCCGCACCGCGCGCGACATCCCCACGCTGTGCCGCGAGCTTGTATCGTCGCGGAGCCACGGCTAGGTTCCGCCCGCTATGCCCACCACGTCCCGCAAGGCCGCCGCGGACGCGCCCCCGCGTCCCATCCGCGTGCTCGTCGCCAAGCCGGGCCTCGACGGCCACGACCGCGGCGCGAAGGTGGTCGCGGCCGCGCTGCGCGACGCCGGCATGGAGGTCGTCTACACCGGCCTGCACCAGACGCCCGAGATGATCGTCGCGGCGGCCGTGCAGGAGGACGTGGACGTGGTCGGGCTGTCGGTGCTCTCGGGCGCCCACATGACGCTGTTCCCGCGCGTCGTGGACCTGCTGCGCGAGGCGGGCCGCGGCGACGTCCTCGTCACCGGCGGCGGGATCATCCCCCGGGAGGACATGGCCGGCCTCGAGGCCCGCGGGGTCGGCACCCTGTTCGGCCCCGGCACGCCGACCACCGAGCTGATCGCCTACATCCGCGCCTGGGCCCGCGAGCACCTGCGGCCCTGATGGCTCCGCACCCCCACCGCCTCCAGCTCCTCACCGACGAGTACCGCGCCCTGGCCGAGCGGCTGCGGCAGGGCGGCGGACCGGAGAAGGTCGAGCGCCAGCACGCCGCCGGAAAGCTGACGGCGCGCGAGCGCGTCGCGCTGCTCGTCGACGAAGGCGCCCCGTGGCTCGAGATCGGCCTGCTGGTGGCCTACGACCAGTACGACGGCCAGGCGCCCGGCGCCGGGGTCGTCACCGGCGTCGGCACGGTGGTGGGGCGCGAGGCCGTGGTGGTGGCGAACGACGCCACCGTGAAGGCGGGCTCGTGGTGGCCGGAGACGATCAAGAAGATCCTGCGCGCGCAGGAGATTGCGATGCGCCAGCGGATCCCGATCGTCTACCTCGTGGACTCCGGCGGCGTGAACCTGCCGTACCAGGGCGGGGTGTTCCCCGGCCAGTACGGCGCCGGCCGCATCTTCTACTACAACTCGCTGATGCGCCGCTACCTCAAAGTGCCGCAGCTCGCCGCCGTGATGGGGCAGTGCGTCGCGGGCGGCGCGTACCTGCCGGCCCTCTCCGATGTGATCGTGATGGTGGACGGCACCAGCTTCATGGGCCTGGGCGGGCCCAACCTGGTGAAGGGCGCCACCGGCCAGGTCGTGGACAGCGAGTCGCTGGGCGGGGCGCGGATGCACACCGGCACCAGTGCGGTCGCGCACTACCTCGCCAAGGACGACCGGGAGTGCCTCGCGATGCTGCGCGAGGCCGTGGCGCGGCTGCCGCGCCCCGTGCCCGAGCGCCTGGCGCCGCAGCGCGTCGCCCGGGCGCCGCGCCGGCCGGCGGCGGACCTCTACGAGCTGCTGCCGTCCGACCACCGGATGTCGTACGAGATGCGGGAGATCCTGGCCTGCTTCGTGGACGACGGCGCACTGGAGGAGTTCCAGCGCGACATCGCCCCCGAGATGGTGTGCGCCCACGCGGCGATCGACGGGCGCGTCGTGGCGCTGATCGCGAACGAGCGCAAGCTGATCAAGGGCCGGAAGGGGGAGGCGCCGCGCTTCGGCGGCATCATCTACACCGAGAGCGCGGAGAAGGTGGCCTACTTCATCGAGACGGCCAACCGGGAGCGCACGCCGATCCTGTTCGTGCAGGACGTGTCCGGCTTCATGGTCGGCCCCGAGGCCGAGAGCTCCGGCATCATCCGCGCAGGCGCCGAGTTCGTGGAGGCGATGGCCACGGCCACGGTCCCCAAGCTCGTCCTCACCGTCAACCACGCCTCAGGCGCGGGCTACTACGCCATGGCGGGGCAGGGGTTCGAGCCCGACTTCATCCTCTCGCTGCCGAGCGGCCGCATGGGCGTCATGGAGGGCGAGTCCGCGGTCCACGCCGTGCACGGCCCCGCGCTCGAGGCCGCGGCGAAGGGGGGCGCCACGCCGCCCAAGCTGGCCGACGCGGTGGACAAGATGCGCGCCGACTACGAGCTGTGGCTCGACGCCCGGTTCGCCGGCGCGCGCGGCTACGTGGACGCCATCGTCGCGCCCGAGGAGCTACGCGGCGCGCTGGCCTTCCTCCTCCGCGTCGCCGCCGCGCACGACGGCCCGCACCTCGGCCCGTTCGTCCTCCCGAGCACCACGGTCTGACCATGCCCACGCACGCTTCCCGGCGGGCGCCGCTCGCCGTGCTGGCCGCGCTCGCTGCCTGCTCGACGCCCGCCCGCGGTCCGGTGCCCACGACGCCGGTGACGGCCGCCGCCCCCGCCGCGCCCGCCGCTCCGGCGCCCGCGACCCCCGCCCCCGGCGAGGCCGACGCGCTGCCCAGGCCGAAGCAGCCGGTGGCGCCGCCCGCCAGCGCGTTCTCGCTGGGGCTGATGCCGCTCGAGGCAACCGGCGTCGCGGCCTGGCACACCGCGCACCCGGCGTGGGACGGACGCGGCGTGCTGATCGGCATCCTCGACAGCGGCGTGGACCCCGGCGTGGCCGGACTCGCGACCACGTCCACCGGCCAGCCCAAGATCCTGGACGCGCGGAACTTCTCGGGCGAGGGCGACGTGCCGCTGGAGCGCGTGCGGCCCGACGCCCGGGACCTGATCGGCCTCCCCGGCGGCCTCGTGCTCGAGGGCGCCGACGCGGTGCGCGCCGTGGCGGTGGACTCGGAGTGGTACGGCGGCGTGATCCGCGAGCTGCCCTTCGGCGACGCCCCGGCGGCGGACTTCGACGGCGACGGCTCGAACCGCGACAGCTTCGGCGTCGTGGTCGTGCGGACCGCCGCCGGCTGGGTGGCGTTCATCGACACCAACGGCAACGGGTCGCTGGCCGACGAGACGCCGCTCGCCGACTACCTGGTGCGCAGCCAGACCTTCACGTTCTCCCCCCGCCGCGGCCCGCGGGTCCGCGGCCCGATCACCGGCGCCGTGAACCTCGCGACCGACGCCGCGGGCCGCCCGCTGCTCTCGCTGGTCCTCGACACCGCGGGCCACGGGACGCACGTGGCGGGCATCGCCGCTGGCCACGACATCTACGGCGTCCGCGGCTTCGACGGCGTGGCACCCGGCGCCCAGGTCCTCGCGCTCAAGATCGCGAACGACGCGCGCGGCGGCCTGTCCACCACCGGCTCCATGATCCGGGCGATGGAGTACGCCGCCCGGTTCGCCGCCGCCCGGCGGATGCCGCTGGTGCTCAACATGTCCTTCGGCATCGGGAACGACGCGCCCGGCGCGGCGGTGATGGACTCGCTGGTGAACGCCTTCCTGCTCGCGCACCCCGACGTCGTGTTCGCGATCAGCGCGGGGAACGACGGCCCCGGCACCGAAACGATGGGCCTGCCGGGATCGGCCGGCCTCGCCCTCGGCGTCGGGGCCGTCTATCCCTCGGCCTTCGCCCCGTTCCAGTTCGGCGGCGCGAGCCCGGACGTGCTCGGCTGGTGGAGCTCGCGCGGCGGCGAGACCGACAAGCCGGACATCGTGACGCCCGGCATCGCCTACTCGACCGTGCCGGCGTGGAACACGGGCGAGGAGGTGAAAGGCGGCACGTCGATGGCGTCGCCGCAGGCGGCCGGGCTGGTCGCGCTGCTGGAATCCGCGTTGCGCGCCGAGAGCCGCGAGGCGAGCGCGGCGCAGGTCACGGCCGCGCTGCGCGCCGGCACCCGGCACCTCACCGGCGAGACGGAGACCGACGAGGGCTGGGGCATGCCGCGGGTCGAGTCCGCCTGGCAGTGGCTGCTCGCCGGGCACGCCGCGGAGCGCTTCGACGTGCGCGCGCTGCCGGTGGAGCCGCGGGCGCTGCCCGGGGGCGGGCCGCGCGTGGCAATCGTGCGCCCGGCCGACCGGCCGAGCGCCGCGTACCGCCGCTACGGCCTGGCGACGGCCGACGACACGGTCCAGGCGTTCGCGGTCACGCGGCTCGGACCCGCCGGGCCGGCGGCGACGTACCGGCTGGCCTCCAACCGGTCGTGGCTCCGCCCGTCGCGGCCCACGGTGACGGTCGGCGCCGACGGCATCGCCGTGGTCGAGGTGCACTACGATCCCACCCGCATCGCGCTGCCCGGCCGGTACGTGGGCGCGGTCGAGGCGGTGAGCGAGGCCGATACGGCGGCCGGCCCGGCCTTCCGGCTGGTGAGCGAGATCATCGTGCCCGAGGGCGCGCGGTGGGGCGCCGGCGGTCCGGACACGCGCCGGCTCGCACCGGGCCGCGCCTACCGCTACTACCTCACCGTCCCGTCCGGCGCGTCCGGTCTCACGACGCGCCTCACGCTGCCCGACACGGCCGAGCGCGCGACGCTGTCGCTGTACGAGCCCAGCGGCCGGCCGTCCCGCACCAGGGACCACGTCGACGTCGGCGGATCGAGCGGCATCCTGGGCGTGCTCGCGGTGACCGGCAACGACCTCACGCCGGGCGTCTGGGAGGCCGTCGTCCAGGCGATGCCCGGCGACACGCTCCGCTACACCTTCACGGCCGGCGTGCCCGCCCTCGCGCTCGCGCGCTTCGACTCGGGCGCCGCGTCGCCGCGGTTCTCGCTCGTTTCGATGGCGCCGCGGGACAGCACGGCGCTGGTGGCGGCGGACCGGATGGGGATCGTGACCGACTGGGACGCGGGGATCGAGCGCGGCGGCCCGTACACCCGGACGTTCACCGCGCCGGACTGGGCGACCTCGGTCGTGGTCGAGGTGCGCCTGACGAGCGACGTCTGGAACGCCGTCACCGACTTCGGCGTCACCCTGTTCGACCGCGACGGCGCGCAGCTGGGCCAGGGACCGATGAACTTCGACTTCGACCGGGCGTCCGTGGATCTGCCCGCCAAGCGCGACGCCGGCTTCCCGGTGACGCTCGAGCTGTTCCCGGCGTTCGCGCGCCCCGAGCCGCCGGCCCGGATCGTCGCCAGCGTCAGCCTGGCGTTCGTGGGGCCGGCCACGCCGATAGCGCTCGGCGGCGCCGACGCCGCGGCGGCGTCGGTGACGGTCCCCGCCGGCGGCGCGCACGAGGTCGCGATCCCGGCGTTCGAGCGGCTCGCCCCTTCGTCCGAGTGGCGCGACCTGGTGCGGATCCGCGTGGCGGGCGGCACGAACGACTGGATGAGCCTCGAGCGGACGATCGGACTCTTGCGCCCGTGACCTTCCGGATCGCCTCCGGTCAGGGGTTCTGGGGCGACTGGCTCGAGGCGCCCGTCCGCCAGGTCGAGGGCGGGCCGATCGACGTGCTGATGATGGACTTCCTCGCCGAAGTGACGATGTCCATCCTCCAGAAGCAGAAGGCCCGCAACCCGCAGATGGGGTACGCGCGCGACGTCGTGCCGATGCTCGAGCGCATCCTGCCCGTCGCGATGGCGCGCGGGATCCGGGTGACCACCAACGCCGGCGGCGTGAACCCCGAGGCCTGCGCGGCCGCCGTCGCCGAGGCCGGCCGGGCCCTCGGCCTGGGCGGCAAGCTCAAGGTGGGCGTCGTCACCGGCGACGACATCCTGGCGCGCCTCGACGAGCTGCTGGCGAAGGGCATCGCGCTCGCGGACATGGACACGGGCCGGCCGCTGAGCGACGTGCGCGGCGCGGTCCTCTCGGCGAACGCGTACCTCGGCGCCTGGCCGGTGGTGCGGGCGCTGGCCGAGGGCGCCCACGTCGTAGTCACCGGCCGCGTGACCGACACCGGGCTCACGCTCGGGCCGCTGATCCACCGCTTCGGCTGGGGCGCCGACGCATGGGACCTGCTCGCCGCCGGCACGATCGCGGGCCACATCATCGAGTGCGGGGCCCAGTGCTCCGGCGGGAACTACCTCGCCGGCTGGCCGTCGGTGCCGGCGCTCGAGGACGTCGGCTACCCGATCGTGGAGGCCGCGGCCGACGGCTCGTTCGTGGTGACGAAGCACCCCGGCACCGGGGGCGCGGTGACCGTGGCGAGCGTCACCGAGCAGCTGGTCTACGAGATGGGCGACCCGCGCGAGTACATCACGCCCGACTGCGTCGCCGACTTCACGACCATCCGTCTCGCGCCGGACGGCCCGGACCGGGTCCGCGTGAGCGGCGTGCGCGGCCGCCCGGCCACCGACATGCTGAAGGTGTCGATCGCCTACGCGGCGGGGTACAAGGCGGTGGGGACGCTGGTGTACGCCTGGCCCGACGCGCTGGCCAAGGCGCGGGAGGCCGACCGCGTGCTGCGCGCGCGCCTGGAGCGCCTGGGCCTCCGGTTCGACGAGATCCTGACCGAGTTCGTGGGCTGGAACGCGGCGCACGGGCCGCTGGCGGGCGCCCCCGCGCCCGACCTCCCCGAGGTCCAGCTGCGGATCGGCGTGCGCGCCGCGCGCCGCGAGAGCGTCGAGCGGTTCACGCGCGAGCTGGCGCCGCTGATCCTGAACGGCCCGCCCAGCGTGACGGGCTTCGCCGGCGGCCGGCCCAAGGTCGAGGAGATCGTGGCCTACTGGCCGGCGCTGGTGCCCAAGCGCGAGATTCGACCCGTGGTCACCGTGGTGAGCGCGTGAAGCTGTTCGGCGTCCCGAGCCTCCCCAGCGCCCCGGCGGCGCCCGTGGTCCCGCAGCTGCCGGGCATCGAGGATCAGCGCCGCCTGATCGTGCGGGCGCGGTCCGAGTCGCGGCGCTGGCTGCTGCGCAGCGTCCTGCTGCTCGTGATCGCGGCGCTGTCGGTGCGCCGCGGCTGGATCGTCTTCGGCCTGGTGTTCCTCGCCCTGGCGATGCTGGGGCTCGGGCTCGCCAGGTCCACCAGCCGGCGGGCGGCCGAGCTGGCGCGGCGTGTCGAGGAGGCGGAGCGGACGTGAGGGTCCGGCTGCTCGACCTGGCGCACGCGCGCAGCGGCGACAAGGGCGACACCGCCAACGTCGGCGTCATCGCGCGCCGGCCGGCGTACTACCCGATCCTCGCGCGGGAGCTGACGACCGAGCGGGTCGCGGCGCACTTCGCGGGGATGATCGCCGGCCCGGTCGAGCGGTTCGAGCTGCCCAACCTCGGAGCGCTCAACTTCCTGCTGCACGGCGCCCTGGGCGGCGGGGGCACGCTGTCGCTCAAGACCGACGCGCAGGGCAAGACGCTGAGCACGGCGCTGCTCAGACTCGAGCTGGAGGTGCCCGATGGCACCATCTGAGGCGAAGGGCCGGAAGACGCGTCCGATCGCGACGGCGGAGCCGCGCGTCGTGGTGGACGTCACGCAGGGCATCGCGACGCTCACCCTCAACCGGCCCGACAAGCGCAACGCGATCGACCGCCGCATGATCGGCGAGCTCAAGGCGGCGCTGGTCCGCTGCGACCTCTCGGCGGACATCCGGGTGGTCGCGCTGCGCGCGGCCGGCAAGGACTTCTGCGCCGGGCTCGACCTCGACGAGCTGCTGGCCTCGGCCGACCTCGCGCCCGAGGAGAACGAACGGCGCGCCATGGAGCTGGGCGAGCTGTTCCTGATGCTGCGCCAGATGGCCAAGGTCTCCGTGGCCGTGGTCGCGGGGCGCGCGCTGGCCGGCGGCTGCGGCCTCGCGACCGCGTGCGACATCGTGATCGCGAAGGCCGGCGCCCAGCTCGGCTACCCCGAGATCCAGCGCGGCTTCGTGCCGGCGATGGTGATGACGATGCTGCGCCGGTCGGTGGGCGAGAAGGTCGCCTTCGACCTGGCCGCGACCGGCCGGCTGGTGACGGCCGAGGAGGCCGAGCGGATGGGGCTGATCTCCCGGCTGTTCCCGGCGGACGACTTCGAGGTGCGCGTCTCGACGCTGCTCGCGCAGCTCGCCGTGTCGTCGCCGTCGGCGCTCGCGCTCACCAAGCGCCAGCTGCACCAGATCGGCGACCTCGGCTTCGAGGCCGGCGTCACCCTCGGGGCGCGCGTCAACTCCATCGCCCGCGCCACGCCGGAGTTCCGCAAGTCGCTCGAGGACTTCCTCCAGAAGTGAACGGCTGGTCCCTCGCCAAGGTCGTGCTCGCCCTCGGCGGCGTGCTGATCGTCGTCCTGGCGGACCGGTTCGGCGTGCCGAGACTCGGCTGGGTGGGCCTCGGCCTCGTGCTGGCCGCCTTCTTCCTCCGGTTCTGGCAGCGCGCGAAGGATCAGCCGCGCAACGGATCGAGCCCGACGCCGTAGCCGACCCCAAACGCACAGCGCCCGGCGCGAGTCCGGGCGCTGCCCACCTTCGCTGTTCGCAGTGCCGAGTCGCCTACCTGGGGTCCTGCTCTCGCGCGGACCACAGTGCCGCATGCTCCTGGCCAGTCGCGGTAACGGCGGCACCGACCACCTGGCCTCGATTGTTGATGGCCTGGGCCCAACTATAACCCAACCCGCCGGGGAGGATCCCCAGATCGGTCAGCGCCCCACTGTCATACAGGAACGCGTGGTAGGCCGTGTCCGCCGCGAGGGTGCTGGCGCCGACGACCTGGCCCCGGTCGTTGATCCCCTGGGCGTAGGCGTAGTCGCCTCCCAGTGTCCCGACGTCGATCATCCGGCCACGCTGCCAGAGAAAGGCGTGGGTGGCGGCATCGCCAGCCAGGGCGCTGCCTCCCACCACCGAACCGGTGCCGTTGATGTGCGCGGCCCCGGACACGCTACCCCCCAGGGTTCCGAGGTCGGTCATCACGCCGTGCCTCCAGAGGAAGGCGTGCTGGGCCGCGTCCCCGGCGACTGCCGAGCCCCCGACCACCGCGTCGGAGTTGTTGATGCCGTTTGAGTAGGAGCTGCTCCCGCCGAGCGTTCCGAGGTCCATGATTCTGCCATGTTCCCAGAGGAAGGCGTGGAAGGTGGCATCGCCCGCCTCGAAGCCGCCTCCTGCCACCACGCCAGCGTCGTTGATGTCGAATCCTTCGGCGTAAGAGCCTCCCAGACCTCCGAGATCCACCATCCTGCCGTGACTCCAGCGGAAGGCGTGCGAAATGGCGTCGCCCGCGAGCTGGCTCGTGCCGACGACCTCGCCGTCATCGCTGACACCGAGCGCCATGGACGAGGTTCCGCCCAACGTGCCGAGGTCCATCATCGTCCCGCCCTTCCAGAGAAAGGCGTGGCTCGGGCCGCCTTGTGCTACGTCGCTCCAGCCAACCACCCAGCCGGCGCTGTTGATCGCCCGGGCCTCGGAGTTGGATCCTCCCAACGTTCCGAGATCCTCGATCGCGAACCTCCTGCCCGCCGCCAGGATCGACCCACCAGCGCCCGGCAGGACGGCAGTCTGGACGAGCTTCGGTGCCGAGGGTTGTTCGCTGCATGCGGCCAGCATCGAAACGGGAACCACCAGTGCAAGCCACTTCCATGAGATGCGCATGCACCACCTCCAAAGGAAGACGTTGCGGAACGGTCGGCGGTCTGGCGGTGTCGTCGGTGCGGTGCTCAACAGAGGAGAGCATCGACTGGCGGCAAGCCGTCGGAGGCCATCGGCTTGGTGAGTTCCCGAAGATCAGACCCGGCCGTCGCGGCCGCGTCGCGGCCGCGTCGCGGCCGCGTCGCAAGGGCGAGGAGCAGCCCGGCCCTGCGTCTTCCTCCGGTTCTGGCAGCGCGCGAAGGATCAGCCGCGCAACGGATCGAGCCCGACGCCGTAGCCGACGCCCCTAGCTTGGCGCGGCGTGACGCCGCTCGCCACGCGCATCGACCTGGCCCGGGAGCAGCTCCGGGCCCGTTTCGGCTTCCCGGCCTTCCGGCCCGGCCAGCTCCGGGCGGTGCGCGCCGCCCTCGCGGGCCGCAGCGCGCTGGTCGTCCTCCCGACCGGGGGCGGGAAGTCGCTCTGTTACCAGATCCCGGCGCTGGTGCTGGACGGGCTCACCGTGGTCGTCTCGCCGCTGATCTCGCTGATGCAGGACCAGGTGGACGCGGCGCGGGCGCGCGGCATCTGG
>DASPSV010000087.1:0-12866 GCA_035623755.1 Gemmatimonadales bacterium | reverse complement strand
CCTGGCGGGGCGCCGTGCGTTCGCGCGGCTGGCGCGCGCGCTCGCGCCGGACGTGGTGGTCGAGGACGTCAACAAGGTCCCGCTCTACCTGCCGCTGGTGTGGCGCGGACCGCTGGTGCTGCTGGTGCCGCACCTGTTCGGGACCACCGCGTTCCGCGAGGTCCCTTGGCCGGTGGCCCTGGCGGTGTGGGCGGCCGAGCGTCCGATGCCGGCGGTGTACCGCCGCGCGGCGGTGCACGCGATCAGCGCCAGCACCCGCGACGACCTGGTGGCGCGCGGCTTCGCGCCGGAGGCGATCCGGGTCATCTACCCGGGCGTGGACGCCGCCCGCTACGCGCCCGCCCCCGGCGCCGCCCGCGCCCGCGTCCCGCGGTTCCTGTACGTGGGGCGGCTGAAGCGGTATAAGGCGGTGGAGACGGCCATCGCCGCGGTGGCGGCCCTGCGGCGCTCCGGTGTCCCGGAGGCGGAGCTGGTCATCGCCGGCGCGGGCACGGACCGCGCGCGGCTCGAGCGGCTGGCGGGGCCCGGGAGCGGCGTGACCTTCCTGGGCCGGGTGAGCGAGGATGCGAAGCTGGCGCTCTACCGCGAGGCGTGGGCGGTGGTGTTCCCCTCGCCCAAGGAGGGCTGGGGCATCACCAACCTCGAGGCCGCCGGCTGCGGGACGCCGGCCGTGGCCTCGGACAGCCCGGGGCTCCGGGAGTCGGTGCGGCACCGCGAGACGGGGCTGCTGGTCCCGCACGGGGACGCCGGCGCGATGGCGGCCGCGCTCGGCGAGCTGGCCCGGGACGCCGCCCTCCGCGAACGGCTGGGGCGCGGGGCGCGCGCCTTCGCGGAGTCGCTGAGCTGGGAGCGCGCCGCGAGCGAAACGGAAGCCCACCTCGAAGCCGCGCGTGCCAGCGGGCCGCGCGGCCAGGAGCACGGCTGAAATGGAGACGACGATCACCACCCGCCACGGCGAGATCCCGGACGCGCTGCGCGCCCGGGTCGAGCGCCTGGTGGACCGGCTGGCGCGGCTCACCGACCGCCCCACCGCGGCGCACGTCACCTTCGGCCTGGACCACCAGCGGGCGACCGCGGAGGTCCGGCTCACGGCGGCGCGCGGGGCGGTGCACGTGGCGAGCGCGGAAGCCGCGGACCACCGCACGGCCCTCGACCGCGTCGCGCAGAAGCTGCGGCGGCAGCTGGACAAGCAGGAAGCGAACCCCCGCCGGCGGGCGGGCAGCACGAGGAGGTAGCCACGGTCCGGCTGCGCGACCTGATCGAGCAGCGCGCCGACACGCTGCAGCTCGAGGTGCTGACGGGCGACGCGGGGCTGGACCGCGTGATCCCGTCGGCCGAGGTGTCGAACCCGGGCCTGGTGCTGGCGGGCTACACGGCGCGCTTCACGCCGGACCGGGTGTACGTGCTGGGCGAGACCGAGATCTCGTACCTGTTCGCGCTCCCCGACGCCGAGCGGCGGCAGCGGATCCTGTCGCTGTGCCAGCTGGGGTGCCCGTGCCTGTTCGTGACCAAGGGGCTCGAGGTGCCGCCGGAGCTGGCCGAGCTCGGGCGCGCCAACGGCGTGGCGGTGATCCGCACCTCGCTCAAGACGTCGGAGTTCTACAACCGCCTCAAGCCGTTCCTCGAGGAGGTGTTCGCGGCGCAGACCGCGATCCACGGCTCGCTGGCGGACGTCTACGGCGTGGGCCTGCTGTTCCTCGGGCGCTCGGGCATCGGCAAGAGCGAGTGCGTGCTGGACCTGGTGGAGCGCGGGCACCGCGTGGTGGCGGACGACGTCGTCCTGGTGCGGCGGCTGGGCCACGACGTGCTGATCGGCCGCGGCCACGAGCACCAGCACCACTTCATGGAGATCCGCGGCATCGGGCTGATCGACATCGCGGCGCTGTTCGGGATCCGCGCCGTGCGGCAGCAGAAGCGCATCGAGGTGGTGGTGCAGCTCGAGGACTGGGACAGCGAGCACCCCTACGAGCGCACCGGGCTCGACGGCGACGACACCACCATCCTCGACGTGAAGCTGCCGCGGGTGGTGGTGCCGCTGAACCCGGGCAAGAACATCACCGTCATCGCGGAGGTGGTCGCGATGCGGCACCTCCTCAAGTACTCCGGCGTGGACTCGGCGCGCGAGTTCAACGAGCGGCTGATCGGCCGGATGCAGGAGCAGCGCCAGATCCGCGAGTACCTCGAAGAGGACTATGAGTGAGCGCCTGACCGGCGTGGTGGTCGCGCACTCCGAGCTGGCGGCCTCGCTGCTGGCGGCGGTGAGCGCGATCGCCGGCGACGACACCGGGCTGGTGGCGGTGTCCAACACCGGCTGCGACCGGGCCGCGCTCCTCGCCGGGCTCGACGCCGCCATCGGCGGCCGGCCGGCGGTGGTGTTCACCGACATGGCCGGCGGCTCGTGCGCGTTCACCGCGGCGGCGCTGGCGCGGGGCCGCGGCGACGTCCGGGTCGTGACCGGCGTGAACCTGGCGATGCTGGTGGACTTCGCCTTCCACCGGGACCTCCCCGTGGCGGAGGCCGCGCAGCGGGCCGTGGAGACCGGCCGCACGGCGGTGGGGCTGGTCGGGAAGTGAGCCTGGTGCTGTACCGCATCGACGACCGGCTCATCCACGGGCAGGTCGTCGTGGGGTGGGGACAGCGGCTCGGCATCGGCTTCATCGTGCTGGTCGACGACGGCGTGCGCGCCAACGTGTGGGAGCAGGAGCTGTACCGCATGGGCGTGCCGCCGGCGATCGACGTGGTGTTCACCGGGGTCGGCGAGGCCGCGGGCCGGGCGGCCGAGTGGGCGGCCGACCCGCGCAAGGGCATCCTCCTGACGGGCGACGTGGAGACGATGGCGGCGGTGTGCGCCGCCCTCCCGGAGGTGCGCCAGGTGAACGTCGGCGGCATCCACGCGCGGGAGGGACGCACGGAGCGGCTCCGGTACGTGTTCCTCACCGAGGCGGAAGCCGCGCGGCTCAAGGCGCTCGCCGACCGCGGCGTCGAGGTCACGGCGCAGGACGTGCCGACCGCGCGGCCGGTGCCCGTGGCGGAGCTGCTGTGACCGTCGCGAGCGTCCTGGCGGTGATCGGCGTGGGCGCCCTCGCGGGGCTCGACCTCGTGAGCGTGCCGCAGGCGATGATCGGCCGGCCGCTGGTGGCCGGCTTCCTCGGCGGCGCGGTGGTGGGCGGGCCGCTGGCGGGCCTCGCCACCGGCGCGGTGCTCGAGCTGTTCGCCTTCGAGACGCTGCCGGTGGGCGCGTCGCGCTACCCGGACTGGGGGCCGGCGGCCGCGGCCGCGGGCGCGCTGGCGGCGCTCCGGGGCGGCGTGTGGGACCCGGCGTGGATGGCGGGGATCATGGTGGTCGCGCTGCTCGCCGCATGGCTCGGCGGCCTCGGGCTCATGCTGGTGCGGCGGCTCAACGCGGCGCAGATCCGCAGCCGCGAGCCGGCGCTCGGGCGGGGTGACGCGGGCGCGCTGGCGGCGCTGGTCTTCGGGGGGATCGCGCGCGACTTCGTCCGGGCCGGCATCCTGACCGGCGTCACCTTCGCGGTGGGCGAGCGGGTCGCGCGCCACGTGGCGGCGGGATGGCGGGCGCCGCGCGAGCTGGCCGACGTGGCGGTGCTCGGCACCGCGCTGGGCGTGGCGCTCCTCAGCGCCTGGCGGCTGTTCGGGCAGGGCGCGGCGCGGCGGTTCCTCGCCGTGGGCACGGTGGCGGGCGTGGCCCTCGCCGCGGGGCTGCTGGCGTGGTGAAGCGACCCGGCGCGGCTCCCGCGGTCCCGGCGGCCCCCGGCTTCCGCACGGCGCTGGCGCGGCTGTTCACCATCCAGGCCGCGTTCACCTACGAGCGGATGCTCGGGGTGGGCTTCGCCTTCGCGGCCGAGCCGCTGCTGCGCGCGCTGCGGCGCGGCGGGCCCGGGGGCGAGGGCGCGTTCCGCGCGGCGCTGGCGCGGCAGTCGGGCTTCTTCAACGCGCACCCCTACCTGGCCGCGCTGGCGGTGGGGGCGGTGGCGCGGGCGGAGGCGGACGGCGCGCCGCCCGAGCGGATCGAGCGGCTCCGGGCCGCGCTGGTGGGCCCGCTGGGCTCGCTCGGCGACCGGCTGATCTGGGCCGGGTGGCTGCCCGCCTGCGCCGCCGTCGCCCTGCTGATGGTGGCCTTCGGCGCCCGGGCGTGGGCGGTGGTGGTGTTCCTGGCACTGTACAACGTGGTGCACGTGTGGCTGCGCGTGTGGGGCCTCCGGCAGGGCTGGCGCGCGGGCGTCGGTGTCGCGGGCGCGCTGGCCGCGCCGGGGCTGCAGCGCTCGCTGGAGCTGGTGGCGCCGGTGGCCGCGATGCTGGTGGGCGCGGCGCTGCCCGCGCTGCTGGGCTGGTACCCGTTCCGGGTGCGCTGGGAGGTCCCCGTCGCGGCCGGCGCGGCGGTGCTGTTCGCCGCAGGCGTGCGCCTGCTGCAGGGGCGGGCCACGGGCCTCGTGACCGCGGCGCTGGCGCTGGCGGTGGTGGTGGGCGTGGGGGTGCTGTGGTAGTCGAGAAGTCGGCGCCGATCGTCAACCGGCTCGGCCTGCACGCCCGGCCGGCGGCGGAGTTCGTGAAGATCGCGAACCGCTTCCGCGCCCACATCGTGGTGCGGAAGGACGACCTGGAGGTCAACGGCAAGAGCATCATGGGCATGATGATGCTCGCGGCCGAGTGCGGGAGTGCGCTGCTGATCCGCGCCGACGGCGACGACGCCGAGGCCGCGGTGGACGCGCTGCTGGCGCTGGTGGCCGCGGGATTCGGGGAGGACTGATGCCGCACCGGGTGATCAAGGGGATCGCGGTCTCGCCGGGGGTCGCCGTGGGGCCCGCGCTGGTGGTGCGCTGGGAGGCCCCGGTGGTGCCCGACGTCTCGATCCGCCCGGACCAGGTGGCGGCCGAGGCGAAGCGGCTGGACGCGGCCATGGCGTACGCCCGGGAGCGGATCACCCGCTCGCGCGACCGGGCCGCGGAGCGCGCCGGCGAGGAGGAGGCGCGGATCTTCGACGCGCAGCTGATGATGCTCGAGGACCACGACCTGCGGGCCGGCGTGGACCGCCTGGTGCGCGAGAACCACTTCTCGGCCGAGCGCGCGTTCCAGCTCAAGATGCTGGAGTGGCGCGGCCTGTGGACCACGACCGGCAGCGCCACGCTGCGCGAGCGGCTGGCCGACCTGACCGACGTGGAGATCCTGGTGCTCTCGCACCTGATGGGCGTCGAGGAGCCGACGCTGGAGCACGCCAGCGCCGAGGCGCCGGTGGTGCTGGTGGCGCGCGACCTGACGCCGGCCCTCACCGTCCAGCTGGACCGCGACGCGGTGCTGGCGATCGCCTGCGAGGAGGGCACCCGCACCTCGCACGCGGCGATCCTCGCGCACTCGATCGGCATCCCGGCGGTGATGGCGCTGTCCGAGGTCCTCGACCGCGTCACGACCGGCGACACCGTCGTCCTCGACGGCTGGGCCGGCACGCTGCAGGTGCAGCCGTCGGAGGCCACGGTGGACGCGGCCCGGCGGCGCGACCGGCAGCGGCGCGAGCTGGAGCGCGACCTCGAGGCCGGCTCGGAGCTGCCGGCCCAGACCACCGACGGGACGGTGCTCGCGGTGCGCGCGAACCTCGACCTGCCCGAGGAGCTGGAGGCGGCGCTGCGCCACCGGGCCGAGGGCATCGGCCTGATGCGCACCGAGTTCCTGGTCGCGGGCCGCGGGCAGATGCCCACCGAGGACGAGCAGGCGGAGCTGTACCGGCGCATCGGCACGGCCTTCGCGCCGCACCCGGTGGTGGTCCGCAGCTTCGACCTCGGCGGCGACAAGTTCCCGGCGCCGTTCAAGCGGGTGGGCGAGGGCAACCCGATGCTGGGCTGGCGCGCGATCCGCGTCTGCCTCGACCAGCCGGAGATCTTCCGGCCGCAGATCCGCGCGATCCTGCGCGCCGCGGCGCACGCCAAGCTCAAGATGATGCTCCCGCTCGTGACCCGGGTGGACGAGGTGCTCCGCACCCGCGAGATGGTGGCCGAGGAGGCGCGCGCGCTGCACAAGAGCGGCGTCGAGGCGGCCGCGAGCGTGCCGATCGGGATCATGGTCGAGACGCCCGCCGCGGCGATCGTCGCCGACCGGCTGGCGGAGGTGTCGGACTTCCTCTCGGTCGGGACCAACGACCTGGTGCAGTACACGCTGGCGGTGGACCGCGGCAACGCGCGGCTCGCGGAGCGGTTCAGCCCGCACCATCCCGCCGTCCTGCGGCTGCTGCGCAACGTCGCCCGCGCCGCGAAGACCGCGCGCCGCGAGGTGTCGGTGTGCGGCGAGATGGCCTCCGACCCGGTCTCGGTATACCTGCTCGTCGGCCTCGGCTACCGGGTGCTGTCGGCGGCGTCGCCGAGCCTGCCGATGGTGAAGTGGATGGTCCGGCAGATCAGCGCGCGGGACGCCGCGTCGTGCGCCGAGGGCGCGCTCGAGCTGCCGACCACCGACGAAGTGAACGCGTTCGTGCTCCGCACGGTGGGCAGCGTCGTGGACCTGCGGCTCCTCGACCCCTCGTCCCCGTTGCCAGCCCGTGCGCGCCGGGCTAGCTTGCGGCGGTAGGCACCCCTAACACGAGACGACACTTTGAGTAACGGGCGACGCTGGCTCTTCACCTCGGAGTCGGTCACCGAGGGTCATCCCGACAAGATCGCCGACCAGATCTCGGACGCCGTCCTCGACGCGATCATCGCCAAGGACGCCGCGGCCCGGGTGGCGTGCGAGACCTTCGTCACCACCGGCATGGCCGTGGTGGGCGGCGAGATCACGACCGAGACCTACGTCCACATCCCGGACATCGTGCGCGGGACGGTCGAGGCGATCGGCTACACCGACGCCTCGTACGGCTTCGACGCCGAGACCTGCGCCGTGCTCACCAGCATCGACCGGCAGTCGCCCGACATCAAGCAGGGCGTGGACACCGGCGGCGCGGGCGACCAGGGGATGATGTTCGGCTTCGCGACCGACGAGACGAAGGAGCTGATGCCGCTGCCGATCCAGCTGGCGCACGCGCTGACGCACCGGCTGGCGGACGTCCGCAAGGCGGGCAAGCTCCCCTGGCTCCGGCCGGACGGGAAGTCGCAGGTCACGATCGAGTACGAGGGCGACCGGCCCAAGCGGGTGCACACGGTGGTCGTGTCCACCCAGCACGCGCCGACCATCGGCCACGAGGAGCTGCGGGCCGAGGTGATCGAGCACGTGATCAAGCCGGTGGTGAGCGACTTCGTCGCCGGCGACAAGCCGATCTACCACATCAATCCGACCGGCCGGTTCGTGGTGGGCGGTCCGCAGGGCGACGCGGGGCTCACCGGGCGCAAGATCATCGTGGACACGTACGGCGGCTTCGCGCGGCACGGCGGCGGGGCGTTCAGCGGCAAGGACCCCTCCAAGGTGGACCGCTCGGGCGCGTACGCGGCGCGGTGGGTGGCCAAGAACGTCGTGGCCGCCGGGCTGGCGCACCGCTGCGAGGTGCAGGTGGCGTACGCCATCGGCGTGCGCGAGCCGGTCTCGCTGCTGGTGGACACGTTCGGCACCGGCACGGTGCCCGACGACGTGCTGGAGAAGGCCGTGCGCGAGCAGTTCGACCTGGTGCCGCGCGCGATCATCGAGGCGCTGGACCTGCGCAAGCCGATCTACAAGGCCACGGCCGCCTACGGCCACTTCGGCCGCAAGCCGGTGAAGGCGTCGGTCGAGGAGACCGAGGTCGAGCTGTTCACCTGGGAGCGCACCGACCGCGCCGCCGAGCTGGCCGACACCGCGAAGCGGATGGCGGGCGCCGCGCGCCCGGCCGCCCGCTAAGGGGGGCGCCGACGATGGCGATGACCGCCAGCCGGGACGCCCACGACGTCAAGGACCTCGCGCTCGCCGCGCAGGGCAAGCAGCGCGTCGAGTGGGCCGAGCGCTCGATGCCGGTGCTGCGGCTGATCCGCGAGCGGTTCGCGAAGGAGCAGCCGCTCAAGGGCCGGCGCCTCAGCGCCTGCCTCCACGTCACGACCGAGACCGCCAACCTCGCCATCACGCTCAAGGCGGGCGGGGCCGACGTGGCGCTGTGCGCCTCGAACCCGCTCAGCACCCAGGACGACGCGGCCGCGCACCTGGTGAAGGACCACGGGATCGCGGTCTGGGCCATCAAGGGCGAGGACCACGCGACCTACTACGCGCACATCCGCGAGGCGCTGGCGCACCGGCCCGACGTGACGATGGACGACGGCGCCGACCTGGTGGGCTCGCTCCACATGATCGCGCTCGGGCGCCTGGACGACCTCGCCCCGCCGGTCCGGACGTGGGTGGAGTCGCTGTCCAAGGACGAGCGGGCCGCGCTGATCAAGGGCGTGATCGGCTCCACCGAGGAGACCACCACCGGCGTCATCCGCCTCAAGGCGATGGCGAAGGACAAGGTGCTCCAGTTCCCGGTGATCGCGGTCAACGACTCCGACACCAAGCACCTGTTCGACAACCGCTACGGCACGGGCCAGTCCACCGTGGACGGGATCGTGCGCGCCACCAACCTGCTGCTCGCCGGCTCGACGGTGGTCGTGGCCGGCTACGGCTGGTGCGGCCGCGGCGTGGCCAACCGGTTCCGCGGCGCCGGCGCCGACGTGATCGTGACCGAGGTGGACCCGGTCAAGGCGCTCGAGGCCCGGATGGACGGCTTCCGGGTGATGCCGATGGCCGACGCGGCGCCGCTCGGCGACGTGTTCGTGACGCTCACCGGCAACGTGAACGTGGTGCGCGTCGAGCACATGCGGCGGATGAAGGACGGCGCGGTGGTCGCCAACAGCGGCCACTTCAACGTGGAGATCGACCTCGAGGGCCTGAAGAAGGCGGCGAAGGGGCCGCGCGAGGCGCGGGCGTTCGTGGACGAGTGGACGCTCGACGGCAAGCGGATCTTCATCCTGGCCGAGGGCCGGCTCATCAACCTGGCGGCGGCCGAGGGGCACCCGGCGAGCGTGATGGACATGTCGTTCGCCAACCAGGCGCTGGGCGCCGAGTACCTGCTGAAGCACGCGGCGTCGCTGGCGAAGGACGTGCACCGCGTGCCGGCGGAGATCGACCGGGAGATCGCCCGCCTCAAGCTGGCGGGGATGGGCCTGGGGATCGACACGCTGACGGCCGAGCAGCAGCACTACCTCGCCTCGTGGGACCTTGGCACCTGACGCGCAGGGCAAGACGCTGGTCGAGGTGCGCGTGGCGCACCTCGGCTTCGACCGGAACACCAACGCGCCGGTGGTGGTCCTCCAGGAGAAGGACGGGCAGCGGGTGCTGCCGATCTGGATCGGGCCCGCGGAGGCGAGCGCCATCGCGATGGAGCTCGCCGGGGTGAAGTTCAGCCGCCCGCTCACCCACGACCTGCTGAAGCAGGTGATCGTGGGGCTGGGCGGCGAGCTCAAGCGGGTGCTGATCACGGCGGTGAAGGAGAACACCTACTACGCGGAGCTGCAGATCCACCGCAACGGCGACTGGATCCAGCTCGACGCGCGGCCCTCGGACTCGATCGCGATCGCGCTCCGCCTCAAGGCGCCGATCTTCACCCATCCCGACCTGCTGGACACGGCGCCGATCAGCACCGTCGAGCCCTCCAAGGACGAGGGCCCGCTCGACGCCGAGTCGCTCAAGACCTACCTGCAGAATCTCGACCCCGAGGATTTTGGCAAGTTCATGCCGTAGCGCGGCAGCGGCCGGACGCCGGGCCGCGCTGGTCGCGCTCGCGGCAGCCGCGCTCGCCCCGCCGGCCCGGGCCCAGGTCCCGGGGCCGCTGGTCCTGGCCGGCCGCGCCGTGCGGGTCCGCGGCACCGACACCACCGCGCTCGCGGGCCAGCGGATCGTTGCGCACCGCGTCGCGGCGAGCCGCGAGGGGCCGATGGACTCGCTGCCCAGCGGCGCCGGCGGCCGGTTCAGCTTCCGGGTGGCGCGCCCCGACAGCGCCGCGATGTACGTGGTCTCCACCCTCTACGACGGCATCGGCTACTTCTCGGCGCCGTTCTCGTCGCAGAGCCGGGCGGGATCGGATTCGATCGTGCTCGCCGTGTACGACACGAGCAGCGCCGGCGCGCCGCTCGACGTGGCCGTGCGGCACCTGGTCATCAGCGCGCCCGGCGAGGACGGCTCGCGCGACGTGCTCGACATCGTGCAGGTCGGGAACCCCGGCACCACCACGATGGTCTCGCGCGGCGGGGCGCCCACCTGGCACATGCAGCTGCCCCACGGCATCGAGGCGTTCCGCGTCGGCGAGGGCGACGTGCCGCCCGAGGCGGTGCACCAGGCGGGCGACAGCCTGCTGGTGACGGCGCCGTTCCCGCCCGGCGTCAAGCAGGTGGTCGCGATCTACGCGCTGCCGCAGGGCACGAAGGAGCTCAAGATCCCGCTCGACCAGCCCACCGCGCGGCTCGAGCTGCTGGTCGAGGACACGCGCGCCGGCGCCAGCGGCGCCGCGCTCGAGGGCGGGAACCCGCTTCAGCTGCAGGGCCGCACCTTCAAGCACTACTCCTCCGCGCGGGTGGTGCGCGGTGAGACCGCCACCGTCACCTTCGGCCAGGCCGGCCCGCGCACCAACCTGGCGTGGCTCGCGATCGGGCTGTCGGCGCTGCTGCTGGCCTCGGGCGGCTGGCTCGCCGTCCGGCGGCGCGGCGCGCGCGCGGCTCCGGCGGCGGGAGTGCCTGCCGGCGCGACGGGCGCCCCGGCGAACCGGGACGCGCTGGTGCGGCAGATCGTCGCGCTCGACGAGCGCTACGCGTCGCGGCAGGCCGAGACGCCGCCCGCCGAGTGGGAGGCGTACCAGGCGAAGCGGGCGGCGCTGAAGGCGCAGGTGGCCGGGCAGCTTGCGCAGCCGTGAGGCGCCCGGTGTAGATTGGGTTCGGCAGTCACAACCGACGTCGTACGCGAGCGGGGATCTCGGAAGCCGGTGCGAATCCGGCGCGGCCCCGCCACTGTAACGGGCAGGGATTCGTCCCTCCCTTCGTCCACACGCCACTGGCCGTCGGCCGGGAAGGCGGGCGAAGGAGCCCGGAGCCAGGAGACCTCGCCGCTCGCGCTCCACCAACAGCCCTCGAGGGAGGGGGCGGTGGCACGATCCCTGGCGTTGCTCCTGGCACTCACGGCCGCCTGCAGTCCGCGGCCGCCGCACGGCACGCTCTCCATCACCGACGACTGGGGCCGCACCGTCGCGCTCGACGCGCCGGCGCGCCGCATCGTCTCGCTCTCCCCGTCGAGCACCGAGATCCTGTTCGCCATCGGCGCCGGCCCGCGGGTCGCGGGCCGCACCGCGTACTGCGACTGGCCGGCCGAGGCGCGCGCCGTGCCCAGCGTCGGCAACGGCATCGAGCCGAGCGTCGAGGCGGTGGCGGCGCGGCGGCCGGACCTCGTGGTGCTGTACGCCTCCGCCGCCGACCGCGCCGCGCTGGACGGCCTCACCGCGCTGCGGATTCCCGTCGCCGTCCTGAAGCTCGACCTCTCGGTCGACGTGGTGCGCGCCGCGCGGCGTCTCGGCGTGCTCGCCGGCGACAGCGCCGGCGCCGAGGCGATGGTGCGGCGCTTCGAGGACTCGCTCGCCGCCGTGCGCGCCCGCGCGGCCGCGGCGCCGGGCCGCCGGCCGGTCGTCTACGTGGACGTGTGGGCGAGCCCGCCGATGACGGTGGGGCGGGGCAGCTACCTGTCCGAGATCCTCGACGCCGCGGGGGCGCAGAACGCCTTCGGCGAGCTGGGCGCGTCGGCCGCGACGGTGAGCCTCGAGTCGGTGGCGGCGCGCGATCCCGACGCCGTCCTGGTCGTCGAGCCGGACACGCTCCACCCGCCCGATCTCGCCGCGCGGCCGGGCTGGAGCGCGGTGCGCGCCGTGCGCGAGGGCAGGGTGCTGGTGGTGGACGCGGGCCTCTACGGCCGGCCCGGGCCGCGGATGCCGGACGCGGCGGCGGATCTGGCGCGGCGCCTCGCGCCGCTGCGGTCGGAGCCGCGAAGGTGAGGCGCCCGTCGGCCGCCGCGTTCCTGGCGTGGCTCGCCGTGGCGGCCCTCGTCGCGCTCGCGCTCGGGCTCGCGCTCGGCGCGGCGCCGCTCGCGCCGCGGAGCCTGGTGCGCGCGCTCGCGGGCCGGGGCGATCCCACGGCGGTCGCCATCGTGTGGTCGCTGCGCGCCCCGCGGGTCGTGCTGGGCTTCGTGGTGGGCGGCGTCCTCGCGGTCGCGGGCGCCGCGCTCCAGGCGCTGGTGCGCAACCCGCTCGCCGATCCCTACCTGCTCGGCCTCTCGGGCGGCGCGGGCCTCGGCGCCGTGCTCGCCATCGCGGCGGGCGTCGTCTCGGCGTGGGCGCTGCCGGCCGCGGCGTTCGCGGGCGCGCTCGTGGCGGTGGCGGTCGTCTACCGGCTCGCCGTCGTCGCGGGCGGCGCGCTCGACAGCCGGGTGCTGCTGCTCGCGGGCGTGGTCGTGGGCGCGTTCGCGGGCGCGCTGCTCTCGGGCGTGCTGGCCGTGAGCGAGGCGACCCAGGTCAAGACGGCGACGCTGTGGCTGATGGGCAGCCTCGGCGGCGTGGCGTGGCCGGGCGTGCTGGCGCTGGCCGTGTACGCGGCGCCGGCGGTGGCGGTGCTGCTCGCCGAGGCCCGCGCGCTCAACCTGCTCGCCCTGGGCGAGGAGCCGGCCCAGCACCTCGGCGCCGACGTCGCGCGCACCAAGCGGCGGGTGTACGCCGCCGCCTCGCTGCTGGCGGCGGCCACGGTCGCCTCCGCGGGGATGATCGGGTTCGTCGGCCTCGTGGTGCCGCACGCGGTGCGGCTGGTGCGGGGCCACGACCACCGCTTCCTGCTGCCGGCGTCCTTCGTGCTCGGCGGAACGTTCCTGGTGCTGGCCGACACGCTGGCGCGTACGCTGTTCGC
>DASPSV010000049.1:0-6418 GCA_035623755.1 Gemmatimonadales bacterium | reverse complement strand
CGCCGCGCCGGCACGCGCCGGCGGGACGTCGAGCACCACGACCCCCGAGCGCCGCATCACCGCCAGCGCCTCCTCGCGCGCGCGCAGCAGCTCCTCGGCTGCCGCCTTGCGGTAGGCCTCCCCCACGTCGCCGGGGCGTGCGGCGGCGGCGCGCTCGAGCTCCGGGTCCTGCAGGGCGACGGCCACGGGAAGGTGGCGCGGGCGCAGCGTGGCCGTGTTCGCCACCAGGGCCTCGGACGCGGTGCGGTCCACCACGTCGGTGAACAGGACGGCGAGCGCCCGGCGGCGGTTGTGGACGGCGAGGAACCGGAAGGCCCCGGCGTAGTCGGGCTCCACCATGGTCGCCTCGGCGCGGGCGAGCACCTCCAGCACCTGCCCGAGCCCCCGCCGGCCGCGCTGCGGCGCGACGTACTGGCGCACCGTGTCCGCGAACACCAGCACGCCGACGTCGTCGTCGTGGTGGGCCGCCGCGAGCGCGAGACTCACGGCGGCGTCCACCGCGTACTCGAACCGCGGCGCGCCGGCGATCTCGGCGGTCAGCAGCCGGCCCGCGTCGAGCAGCAGCAGCACGTGCTGGCGGCGCTCCGCCTCGAACTGCCGCGCGATCAGCTTGCGGCGGCGCGCGGTGGCCTTCCAGTCGATGATCCGCACGTCGTCGCCGCGGACCCACTCGCGCAGGCTCTCGAACACGCGCCCCTCGCCCAGCTGGCGCTGCGCGCTGAGGCCGGCCTCGCGCCGGCGCACGGCGAGGGCCACCGACGCCTTGAGCCGCGTCTGGGGGAGCGAGGGGAAGACGGTGACCGACCACGGCAGATCGAGCCGGGTCTGGCGCTGGCCGAGTCCGAGGGGACCCACGCTGCGGACGGCGAGCCAGCCGGCCGCCTCCGCGCCGCGCCGCGCTGGCGTCACGGTGAAGCTCTCGCGCACTTCCCCTCCCGGCTTCACCGCCAGCCTCCGCGCCGCCGGGGCCGGGCCGAGAATCGCGGGCCGCGCCTCGCGGACGACCAGCCGGGCCGGCAGCCGGGCCGGGTTGCGCCACCGGTAGCCCACCACGAGCGCCCGCCCGCGGGAGCCGGCCGCGGGCGCCTCCCGCTCCACGCGGATCCTCGCCGGGTCGGCCGCGAGCCGGGCATCGAGCAGCACGAGCAGGGCGACGACGGCGTCGGCCACGAGCATCGCGTCGAGGGCCGCCGGGCTCGCGTAGCCCAGCAGCCCGAGCGGCGCCAGCGCGGCGAGCGCCAGCGCCGCGCGCCGCGTGGGCAGCGTCACGTGGTGGGCGCCTCGATCTGGGCGACGACGGCGCCCAGGGCCGCATCGGGCGTGAGGCCTTCCAGCTCCAGCTCCGGGGCGACGGCGATCCGGTGGCGCAGCACCGGGGCGGCGAGCGCCTTCACGTCGTCGGGCACCACGTAGTCCCGACCGTCCACCAGCGCCGCCGCGCGCGAGGCCTTGAGCAGAGCCACGGCCGCCCGCGGGCTGGCGCCGAGCGTGAGCGAGGCCGCCTCCCGGGTCGCGCGGACGATGGCGGTGATGTACGACACGAGCCGGTCCTCGACCCGCACCGCGTCCACGGCGCGGCG
This sequence comes from Gemmatimonadales bacterium, assembly GCA_035623755.1. Taxonomy (GTDB): domain Bacteria; phylum Gemmatimonadota; class Gemmatimonadetes; order Gemmatimonadales; family JACORV01; genus Fen-1245. The sequence goes on along the minus strand of DASPSV010000049.1, from coordinate 4,838 downwards.
CAGCGCCTGCAGGCCCGCGTCGTCCATCACCGGTGCGATGCCGTACGTCTCGGGGACGTCGGCCTCGAAACCCTCGAGGTGCCGCCGCAGGATGCCCTGCTCCGTCTCGTCCGATGGGTAGCCGAGCGAGATCTTGAGCATGAACCGGTCGAGCTCCGCCTCCGGCAGCGGGTAGGTTCCCTCGAACTCGATCGGGTTCTGGGTGGCGAACACGGTGAACACGGGCGGCAGCGCGTGACTGCGCCCGTCCACCGTCACCGTGCGCTCCTGCATGGCCTCGAGCAGCGCCGCCTGGGTCTTGGCCGGCGCGCGGTTGATTTCGTCGGCGAGCACGAGGTCCGCGAAGATGGGGCCGGGCCGGAACGCGAATTCCTGGGTCGCGGTGAGCACCGAGACGCCGGTGACGTCGGCGGGCATGAGGTCGGGCGTGAACTGGATCCGTCCGTAGCGCACGGTGAGGGTCCGGGCGAGGGCGCGCACCAGGAGGGTCTTCGCCGTGCCCGGCACGCCCTCCAGGAGCACGTGGCCCCGGGCGAGCACCGCCACGAGCGCCTCGCGGGTCGCCGCGTCCTGTCCCAGCACCACGCGGCGCAGGGCGGTCAGAATCGCGGCCGGATCTCTCGCTGTCCCAGGGCCGTCCATACGTCCTCCACCGCGTTCGCGGCGTCCACCATGCGTTCGGGGTGATCGCGGCCGCCGACCAGCGCCTCGAGGCGCGCGACGGCGGCGCGGGCGCGCGGGTCGCGCGCGGCGGCACCCAGGGAGCCGAGCCACCGCACGGACCGGTCGCCGGCCGGGCCGGCGCGCCCGAGGCGGCGCCGCAGTCCGGCGACGAGCAGGCCCACCGCGGTGTCTCCGGCCGCCGCACGCCGCAGCGCGGCGGCCAGCGCGTCGAGATGCTCCAGCGACGAGCGCCGCCGCCGCTCCACCCCGGCCGCCACGGGGCCGAACCGCACGGCGCCCAGCGCGAGCAGCACGATGCCGGCCGCCGCGAGCTGCAGCATCGCCCAGCCGGCGGGCGCCGCCACGGTCCAGCGGAGGCCGGCGCCGAGCAGGGAGCCCTCCTCGCCGAATCCCTGGTGGTACTCGTCGAAGCGCACCCCCGCCCGCCCGTCCTCGAGGAACCAGGGGAGCACGACCAGGCCGGCGTCCGTCTGACGCAGGGCGTGATTGGCGATGAGATCGGGGTCGGCCAGGATCGTCACGCGGCCGCCGGACCGGTACACCAGGCGCAGGGCGATGGGCCGGCCGCCCGGCGTCCGCAGCAGCGTGTCGGCGGACGCGGGCGAGAGGCCGGCGCACTCCTCCGCCCTCGGGCGCGAGGCCAGCAGCCGGTAGACGCGCGGCAGGCGCCACGACGCCGTCGGCGGCGTGGCCGCCAGCGAGTCGCCCTCGACGGACAGCGTCGAGTAGCCGACACACGTCACGAGCCGCGACCGGCCGGCCACGAACACCCTCCCGCCGCGCTCCACGTAGCGGCGCACCGTCTGGAGGTCGGTCCGCGAGAGCAGCGCGGGGAGGTCGAGCAGCGCGATCAGGCCCGGCGCGGGAACCGAGTCGAGAACCGCCAGCGGACGGCGCTCGGCCACGACGGCGACGCCGAGGCGCCGCAGGGCGTCCGCGAGGCCCTTGGCGCCGGCCGGGCCGGCCAGGAGCGAGGAGCGACGCTGGTCCAGGAGGCTCGCGTCGGGCGCGGTGGCGCGCCCGAGCAAGGCCGCGACGGCGAGCGCCGCGGCCAGAAGCGCGATGACGGCCCACTCACGCCGGCGCCGCACGGGAAGCCAGCGCAGCCGCGTCGCGGTCGAAGCGGGACCACTCCTCGGTGCCGCACGATGCGCCGCCGAACAGGTGGGCGTACAGTCTGCCCGTGAGGGCCGCGAGCGCGGCCCGGGCGTCGGGATCGAGCCGCGCCTCGGCCGCGTATTCGAGCGGCGTCTTGGACGCGTGGAAGGTGAGCGCCCGGCGCTGCGCCAGCAGCAGGACCAGGGCGAGGTAGCGATGGCCGACCGCTTCCGCGAACCGGCCGCCGGCGCCGAGCCGCCGGGCCTCGGCCAGGTGCCAGGAGGCGTCCCGCGCGGGCGACGCCCGGGGCGCGGCGCCGGGACGCGCCGGTGCCGCCCGCGCGAGCGCGCGCGAGACCACGTAGCCCACGTGCACCAGCAGGGCGATCGCGATGGTCAGGAGCGCGGCGAGCAGCACCAGGTACGCGGCGGGGTGGGCCTGGTGGAGCGCCACCAGCCACCGCAGCAGGTCCGCGATGCGGTCGCGGAGCCACGCCAGCGGATCGCCCGTCTGGCGCCACTGGTACTCCCGCGCCGCGAACACCTGCCGGAGCACGTCCCGGAGGGAGTCGGCCGGGACGGCCTGCCAGGGAGCGTTCAGGCCGTGGCTGCCCCGCTCCCGAGCTGCTGGCCGAGGAGCTCGAGGTCGAACGCTTCCTTGCGCACGCGCAGATCGTAGTAGAGCAGCGTGAACGCGCAGGGAATGATCGGGTGCAGCACCAGCTGGATGAGCTGGCTCAGCACGGAGCCGGTCTCCGGCGATCCGCGCAGCACCGCCGCGACGACGCCGCCGGGGAGTCCGACGATCAGCAGCGTCACCAGCCCGATGACGAACGCCTTGCCCTTGAAGCCCTTGGTCAGGGCCCACGAGCGCTGCAGCGCCCCGGAGGACCGGTCGAGGGTTTCGAGCACGACCACCTGCGAGACCACCGCGTAGCCGCACGCCACGATGATGCCCGGCACGATGAGCAGCAGCGACGCGAGCATGATGACGATGCCGGCCGCGAGCCCGGCGACGAACAGCGGCCACACCTTGTGCCCGGCGAAGCCGAGCGCTTCGCCGAGCTGAGGCTCGTGCCCGAGGTACGCCTCGGACACCGCGTGCAGCGTGGCGGCCGAGCCGAGCAGGTAGCCGACGTAGGTCAGCAGCGCGCCGACGCCGGCCGCGAGAGGATGCAGCAGGAAGCCGCCCCCCAGCGCCACGTAGAGGCTGAGGACGGCCGGAGGCCCCTGGCACACCGCCGCGATGCCGAACAGCGTCGCGAACTGCTCGCGATAGAGTGTGATCCCGCGGTCGATGACTTCCCCGGTGCTCAGCGGACTCAGCTCGTACGTGGCCATCCGGTCTCCCGGACCGTAAGATGGACATCATATGGCCCCCGATCGACCGGCGGCGCAAGAGCGATTCGCCGAGCGGCTGGCGGTGGAAACGCCGGAGCACGTCTCGCTCCAGTTCGAGCTGGCGGGGCTCGGCTCCCGCGCCGCCGCCGCGATCTACGACGCCGTCGTGGTGGCCGGCATTCTCCTCCTGATCGTGATCGCCAGCGCGGCGACCGGACTGCTGTCGGCCGCGGGCAGCTGGTTCGACGCGGTCGCCCTCCTCGCCGGATTCGTGGTGCTGTGGGGCTACTACGTGCTGAGCGAGGGCCTCGCCAACGGCCGCACCCTCGGCAAGCGCGAGATGGGCATCCGGGTGGTGATGGACACGGGCCACCCGCTCACCTTCGCGGCCTCGGCCGTGCGCAACCTGGTCCGGCTGGTCGACGCGCAGCCGGCGGTCAGCTACGTGGTGGGCGGGGCCTTCGTGCTCTTCCATCCGCAGCACAAGCGCCTGGGCGATCTGGTGGCGGGCACGGTCGTGGTGCGGGACCGGCCGGGCGACCGGCGGCTCGCGCCCGTCGCGGCGCGCGCCGAGAGCCTGGTACCGATGCCCGCGCCGGCGCTCGCCGACGACGAGTTCCGGCTGCTGACGCAGTTCCTGGCCCGGCGGGAGCTGCTCGCGCCCGAGGCGCGCACCCGGCTTACGGGCGAGCTGGTCGTGCGGTTCGCGGGACGCTACCCGCGCCGGCCTTCGGGCCCCGAGACCTTCCTCACCTGGCTGCTGGAAGAGGAGACCCAGCGGCGCCAGCGGGCGACCTCGAACCGGCCCGCGATCCGCTTCGTCGCCCGCAAGCAGGCGTCGTGGGAGCGGTTCCGAGACCGCGCGGCCCGGGCCGAGCGCGAGGGACTCGCCGGCCTGGACGGCGACGCAGTGCTCGGATTCGCGGCGGGCTACCGCGAGCTGGCGGCGGACCTCGCGCGGGCCAGGACGCTCGGCGTGGACGCGCGGGTGGTCGAGTACCTCGAGCGCACGGTCAGCGCGGGCCACAACGCGCTCTACGGCCTCCGCGGCGCGCGGCGCTTCTCGGTCGTCCGCTGGCTGACGCGCGACCTGCCGGGCGAAGTGGTGCGCTCGCGAGGTTACGTGCTCGCGGCCTGCCTCCTGTTCGCGCTCCCGGCGGCGACGGGCTACCTGCTGCTGCGCGAGCGGCCAGCCGTGGCCGCGGAGGTGCTGCCGGCCGTCGTTCTCGACCGGGCCGCGGCGGCTGCGTCCGATCGCGCCGCCGGCACCGGCTACGCGCAGATGCCGTCGCTCTACCTGCCCCTCGTCGCCACCAGCATCATCGCCAACAACATCCAGGTGGCGTTCGCGGCCTTCGCCTTCGGCATCACCGCCGGGGTCGGCACGCTGCTCGTGCTCGTGTTCAACGGGCTGTCCTTCGGCGCGGTGCTCGGATTGTTCGCGAACCACGCGGCGGCCGGCTTCCTGCTCACGTTCGTCGCGGGCCACGGCGTGCTGGAGCTGACGGCGATCTTCATCGCGGGGGGCGGCGGCCTGCGGGTCGCGCGGGCGCTGATCGCTCCCGGCGACCTGACGCGGCGCGACGCGCTCGTCGTCCAGGGGCGCGCGGCCATCCGGATGGTGGCGGCGGCGGCGTGCCTGCTGGTGCTCGCCGGCACCATCGAGGGGTTCCTCTCGGCGAGCGACGCGCCGGTGGCGGTGAAGCTCTCGGTGAG
>DASPSV010000047.1:0-3384 GCA_035623755.1 Gemmatimonadales bacterium | reverse complement strand
TTCGTAGGTTGCGCCTCATCCAGCGGGCGTAATTCAGGGGTAGTCAGTCCAATGTGCTGACTACCCCTGAATTACGCCCGCTGGATGAGGCGCAACCTACGAACGGCGCGCCCCCCCGTCAACCGTCCTCACTGCGTCTTGTACTTGTAGGACAGGATCCCCCGCCCGTTCCCCTGCACGGTGAAGTCGTACGATTGGCCGGCGTTCCCGTTCCCGTTCAGGTCCGGCAGCTCCACGTTCTGCGAAGCCACCACGTCGCACGCCGCGTTGACGAACTGTACCGTCAGCGTGAAGCCCTTGAGCTCCGCCGGCCGCAGGTTCGTCACCATCCCGTGCATCGACGCCGATGAATCGCCCGGCTCGAACCGGATCACCGACATCTCCCACGGCAGCGAATCGGCCCGCAGCAGCACGTGCAGCGTCGAGTCCCGGTTGCCGCTGTCCTGCCACGCCCGGGCCAGCACCTGCAGCGACGTCCGGTTGTTCGGGTCGATCTCCGCCAGCCGCCGGGCGGCACCCAGCATCTTCACCGTGTCCTTCGACGCCAGGTACACGTTGGCCAGGTTGTACAGCCCGTCGCGGTCGCAGCGGTCCTTCGCCAGCCCCATCTCCAGCGCCCGGGCCGCCAGGTCGAAGCGCCGCACCCGGAACAGCGCCGTGCCGGCGTCGAGCAGGTCGAGCGCGTCCATCGAATCGGCGTGCGAGAGCATCGAGTCGTACACCGTGCGCGCCTCGGCCTCCCGGTGCAGCGCCGTCAGCACGCCCGCCAGGCTCGCCTGCGCCGGCAGGTCGCGCGGCCGGAACGCCAGCACCTCGCGGTACGCCGCCTCCGCGTCCTTCAGGCGGGACTCCTTCACCACGCTGTCGGTCACGCCCCGCCGCACGGCCTCGGCGTGGACCGCGGCCGTGTCCGCCGCCCGGCCCTGCACCAGGCGGGCCGTGTTGAACAGCGCCGTCTCGCGCGCATCGTCGTAGCGGCGGTCGTCCGTCGAATGGGCCGCCAGGCGGAAGTACTTGATGGCGCTGTCGAGGCCGGTCGCCCGCTGGAGCCGCACCACGGAGTCGGGCACGTTCCGGGCATGGGCCTCCTGCGCGATGCTGGTCGAGTCGAGCCCCAGCTGCGCCTTGCCGTAGAAGATGAGCGCCATGTTGAGGAAGGCGGTCGGCGCCCCCCGGAAGATGGTCGTCGCCTTCCGGTACGCCACCAGCGCCGAGTCGGGGTTGTCCGAGCCGAGCTGCGTGCCCGCGTTCTGCAGCGGCACCGACGCGTTGTAGCGCTCCCGCTCGATCTCCCGCTTGCACTCCGGGTCCGTCAGCGCCTCGGCCCTCGTGAAGGCCGAATCCGCCCCGACCAGGTCCTTGTTCAGCAGATCCAGCTGCGCGAACATGTACCAGAGCGTGGCCCCGTCGGCCCCGCCGCTCTTGGCCACGTCGTTCAGCAGCCGGCTCGCGTCCGCGATGTTCGCCCGCCTGGCGTCCTCGTACTTGGTCGTCGTGGCCAGGTCGATGTGCTGCTTGGCTCCGTTCAGCCGGAAGTTGCCGCGGTAGTCCAGATGGCGACACTCCGGAGGAGCCTGCTGCCCGGCGGCCGACGAGAAGGCCAGCACCGTCGCCGCGATGGGCGCGATCAGCATCAAACTGCGAGAAGCCATTACGTGTACCTCCCCTGAGGTGGCACCACCCAACTAGTCTAAGAGAAACGAGTTAGACTCCCGAGTCAACGCCTTACTTGAACTCTCTGCCGTACAGCACACCCGCCCCCGTGTTGAAAACCACCAGCGCCTCGGAGGCGCTCACCGCGCCGCGCTCGAGGAGCCGCCGGGCCGCTGCCACGGCCGCCCCGCCCTCCGGGCAGGCGTCGATGCCCTCGAGCCGGGCCATCAGCGCGGCCCCCGCCACGAGGTCGGCGTCCGGCACCGCAACCGCCCCGCCCCGGCTCTCCCGCAGGGCCCGCAGCATCAGCGCGCCCCCCAGGGGCGCCGGCACGCGCAGGCCGCTCGCGACCGTCTCGGGGTCGGCCCACGGCTCGCACGTGCCCGCCCCGGCCTCCCACGCTCGCACCACGGGGGCGCAGCCGGACGACTGGACCGCATAGAGGCGCGGCATCGGTCCCGACACCCAGCCCGCCTCCATCAGCTCCAGGAAGGCCTTCCACATGCCGATGAGGCCCGTGCCGCCGCCGGCGGGGTACACGATCGCCCCCGGCAAATGCCAGCCCATCTGCTCTGCAATCTCCAGGCCGAGGGTCTTTTTTCCCTCGATCCGGTAAGGCTCCCGGAGGGTCGAGAGGTCCATCGCCGAGTGCTCGGCCGCGTATTCCCTGGCCTTGGCGCCGCAATTGCCGATGTGCCCGTCCACCAGCTCGAGATCAGCTCCGTACGCCGCGATCTGGCCGAGGAGCGGAGCGGGCGTGGTCCTCGGAGCGAAGACCTTCACCGGCACGCCGGCCCGGGCGCCGTAGGCCGCTGCGGCGACGCCGGCGTTGCCGGCCGTGGGCAGTACGAACCGGGAGGCCCCCGCCGCGACGGCCCGCGTCACGGCAGCGGACAGGCCGCGCGCCTTGAAGGAGCCCGTCGGATTCGGTGCCTCGTCCTTGATCCACAGGCTCCCGCTGCCCAGTTCCCGTCCCAGGCGGGCGGCCGACAAGAGGGGCGTGCCGCCCTCGCCGAGCGTCACCGGCCGCGCTCCCGGCTCCAGGGGCAGCAGGGCCCGGTAGCGCCACATCCCTTCCCCCGAGCCGGACGGCGGGAGCGCCGACTTGTCCGCGGGCCTGCGGCCGTACCGCACGAGCCACGGCGACCCGCAGTCCGGGCACACCGTCGCGAGGCCGCCGGCGTCCCGCCGCTTCCCGCACCCCGAGCACTCCAGCGTCCAGTCCATCAGGTCAGCTCCGCGCACTCAGGTGGGCCAGCAGCCGCTCGGCCAAGCCGCGCGAGACGCCGGGCACCGCCGCCAGCTCGTCCAGGCTCGCCGACCGCACGCCGGCCAGCGAGCCGAACCGCTCCAGCAGCGCGCGACGCCGCGACGGGCCGATGCCGGGCACCGCCAGCAGCTCGGAGGTGAGCGTCCTGGCCGACCGTCGCTTGCGGTTGAACGTGACGGCGACGCGGTGCGCTTCGTCCCTGGCCCGCTGCATCAGCCTGAGCGAGGGGCTGCGGCGGGAGAGCCGCAGCGGCTCGACGCGCGCGGGCAGGTACACTTCCTCGTCGCGCTTGGCGAGCGAGGCGAAGGCCAGCTTGCCCTCGGGCAGTGCCACGTCGGCCGCGGCGGCGAGCGCCGCGTTGAGCTGGCCGCGCCCGCCGTCGATGACCATCAGATCGGGGAGTGGTTCGTGCTGGTCGAGGCGGCGCCGGATGTAGCGCGTGACCACCTCGTGGATGGCGG
>DASPSV010000041.1:0-2663 GCA_035623755.1 Gemmatimonadales bacterium | reverse complement strand
AACGGCGTCGAGGTCGCGCACGACGACGACAGCGGCGGCAGCCTGCAGGCGCGGCTGCAGTTCAGCTGCCCGGCGAGCGGCCTGTACCGCCTCGGCGTGACGACCGCGCTGGCCTCGACCTCGCCCGGGCCGTACACGCTGCGGATCCAGCAGCTGCAGGCGACGATGGGCCAGGTCGTGCCGCTCGGGCAGCCCACGCCCCAGCCGACGACGCCCATGCCGCAGCCGGTGACCGTGACGCCGACCGTGCAGCCGACCGTGACGCCGCCGACGGTCGGGGCCCCGACCAACATGATCCCGGCGCCCGGCCAGACCGGCTCGATCATGGTCGGGCAGTCGGTGAATGGGCGCCTCGAGCCCGGCGACCAGACGATGGGCTCCGACAGCACCTACGCCGACATCTGGCAGTTCCAGGGGAACTCCGGCCAGGCCGTGGCCATCCAGCTCAGCTCGCACGACTTCCCGACCTACCTGCAGCTGCTCGACGGCGCGGGCAACGTGCTGCAGGAGTCGGCCGGGCACCCGGACTCGGGGCTCGCATTCACGCTGCCGAGCACGGGGACGTATCAGATCGTGGTGAACAGCAACGGGCGGCAGCGGCGCACCGGGCTGTACACGCTGACGCTCCGCTGAGGCGCGGGCGGGAGATGGGCGGGTCGGCCCGCGGCGGCCGGCCGCGGCGCGTTGCGGCCGGGTGGGCGCTGGTCGTGCTCGGCTGCGCCGCCGCGGCGGCGCCTCTCCCGGCGCAGCAGGCGGACCCGGGGCGTCCGCTGGGCGCCGGCCGCGAGCCGGCGCCGGCCGCGAGCGCCGTCCCGGGGCCGGGCGAGATCGGGCGCATCCGGGTCGGCCAGACGATGCGCGGCGTGCTCGAGCCCGGCGACCAGCTCATGGCCGACAGCACGTTCGCGGACGTGTGGGAGCTCGACGGCGCGGCGGGCGAGAAGCTCACCATCGACGTCCGCTCGGACGAGTTCGACACCTTCCTGCAGCTGCTCGATCCGTCCGGGACCAAGATCGGCGAGGACGACGACTCGGGGGGAGACCTGAACTCCCGCCTCACCATCGTGCTGCCGGCCGCCGGCCGGTACCGGATCGTCGTGAACAGCGCCGGCCACGAGCGGCGCGCCGGCCGGTACACCCTCACCGTGCGGTAGGCGGCTCCACCCGCACGATCCATCACGCGCAGTCGCGGAGACGACGATGACCCGAGCTTCCCTGACCCTCGCGCTGCTGGCGCTCGCCGGCTGCGCCCACAGCGCCCCCGCCCCGATCACGCCTGTGCAGCGGAACCTCGCCATGAACGACGTGGGCACCGGGCGGCTGTCCCGCACCGACGCGCGGCTCAGGGACAGCAGCGTCTACCAGGCGTGGCGCTTCGAGGCCCAGGCAGGCCAGATCGTCCAGATCGACGTGATGTCCACCGCGTTCGACGCCTACGCGATGCTGCAGAACTCGGCCGATTCGGTGCTGGCGCGGGACGACGACAGCGGCGGCGGCACCAACGCGAGGATCATCTACACCATCCCCACCTCGGGCGTGTACTGGGTCATCGCCAACAGCTACCAGAAGGGGCACTACGGCCCGTACACGGTGCGGCTGCGGAGCCTCGGCATGGCCTCGCCCGGCTCCGCCACGAGCGGGCTGCTGCCGGGCACCGTGGGCCAGATCCTGCGCGGCCAGACCATGTCCGGACGGCTGCAGCCGAACGACCCCAAGCTGTCCGACGGCTCGGTGTACCAGGCCTGGACCTACATCGGCACCGCGGGCGAGACGATCCAGGTGGACGTGGTGTCGTCGGACTTCGACGCCTACGCCATCATCCAGGACGGCAACGGCGTCAAGCTGACCGCCGACGACGACTCGGGCGGCGGCACCAACGCCCGGATCATCTACACCCTGCCCTACACGGGGGCCTACCGGATCATCGCCAACACGTACCGGCAGGGGTCGTACGGCGCGTTCTCGCTGTCGATCCGGTAGGATCGCGGATGCGCCTCGCCGTCCTCGCCTCCGGGCACGGATCCAATCTCCAGGCGCTGCTCGACGCCTTCCGTGACCCGGACGCGGCCGCGGCGGTCGCGCTGGTGGTCTCCAACAAGGCGGGGGCCGGCGCCCTGGAGCGGGCGGCGGCGGCCGGCGTGCCTACGGCCACGATCGCCGAGGACGGCCGGGACGCGATGCGGCTCCTCGCGCTCCTCGCCGAGCACCGGATCGAGCTGGTGGTGCTGGCGGGCTACCTGAAGCGGGTGCCGGACGACGTGGTGCGCGCCTTCCGCGGCCGGATGCTCAACGTGCATCCGGCGCTGCTGCCGGCCTTCGGCGGGCCGGGCATGTACGGCCGGCGGGTGCACGAGGCGGTGTTGAAGAGCGGCGCGCGCGTGAGCGGCGCCACCGTGCACCTGGTGGACGAGCAGTACGACCACGGTGAGATCGTCGCCCAGTGGCCGGTGCCCGTGCGCGCCGACGACACGCCCGAGACGCTCGCCGCGCGGGTGCTCGCCGTCGAGCACCGCCTGCTGCCGGCCGTCGTGCTCGCCTTCGCCCGCCACGGCGCCGCGCCGGGCGCCTGCGATCCCGCCTCCGCCGCGGGCGCGCCCGCCGTCTCCCTGCCCCGCTCGCTGGACGATGCGCTGGCCGCGCGGTAGGGCGGCCCTCGCCGCGGC
>DASPSV010000018.1:0-4418 GCA_035623755.1 Gemmatimonadales bacterium | reverse complement strand
ACGCCCCACACGCCGCGCCTCAGCAGGAGCAGCGGCGCGCGCTGCATCCGCTCGAGGAACCGCAGCCGCCCGGCGGCGTCGAGCGAGCGGAAGCGGCGGCCGTGGAGGAGCAGGGGGAGCAGGTCGAGCAGCCGCACCAGCAGGCGGAGCTGCCTCCGCACCGCCGCCGGCCGGCCCGCGAGGAACGCCTCGACGATGGCCTCGGCCTCGTCCCAGCCGGCGTCGTCGAGCGCGGCGGCCTCGGGGACGAAGGTCGTCGCCAGCGCGCGCCAGGTCGGGCGGATCGGCGGGAGGACCGGGGATCCCATCGCGGGATAAGAAACAGTCGGCAGTCGGCAGGTGGCAAGTTAGTTGCCAGACGGCACGGAGGAAGTGGTTACCAGCCAACAGTCTCGAGGGGCCAGACCAGTTGCCAGTCCTGTCCACTGGTCTGCCGCCCGCTCACGGGCAACTGGTAACCACTTCAGGCCTTCGCCGTCTGGCAACTACCCTGGGAACTCCGATCCGTTCGACTGCTCCCTGCTACAATCCCACCCAGTAGCTGAACTTCACCAGGAAGATGTTCTGCGGCGCCACCGCCACCAGGCCGGGCAGGTCGCGCCCGAGCTGCAAGTCGCCGACGCCGGTCGCCGCCGTGCCGCTCCGCTCCTGCGTCCACACGAAGTAGATCGTGGAGCCCGGGTGGTACTCCCACCGCAGCACCGCGCTGCCCCGCAGCGAGCGGAAGTTGAAGTTGGGATCGGCGAAGCTGAACGGTGCCGCCGGCCCGGCCCCGTCGGGGTCCACGGTGTAGGTGCCGTTGGCGTACGCGATCGTCCCGCGGTCCACGCCGTACACGCTCCGCTCCAGCGTGCGCGGGGCGTTGAACTCGTGGAACGAGTCGTAGCGGCCGCTGACGATGAGGGGCTGCGCGTAGACCTGCAGCGTGAGGGCGGGCGTGAACGTCCAGTCGAGCCGCGTGACCATCGACAGCGTCTTCTCCAGCAGGTACGCGAACACGTAGCGCTGGCCGTAGAACGCCGTCGCCGTCGGATCCGTCACGGTGGTCACGTACTGGTTGGTGGTCGTGTTGTAGCTGAAGGCGGGGATCACCTCCACCGACAGGTTCGACGCGGCGTGGATCGTCGCGTCCACGCTCGCGTCCCAGGAGCAGTGCCGGTCGGCGCAGCCGTAGTCGGGCATCGCCGTCACGACGATCGCCTTCCGGCTGTCGGTCGTGAGCTGGACGAACGAGTACCAGGAGGCGGGCTGGGCGAGCGCGGGGCCCCCGCGCGCGAGGTTGTCGGACAGGGTCTGCGGCCGGACCTGCCCGTAGAGCGAGAGGTTCCAGTAGTTGTGGAAGGTGAACTGCGTGTAGCCCATGGCCTGCCGGTTCAGCAGCTCGTGGCTGAAGTCGTAGATCTGCTGCGCGCCGAGCATGAACATCATCATCCGCGCGAACCGGTTCGGCTTGGTGAACTGCCGCATCAGGTTCCCGCCCATCCAGATGCGGTCGGCCTGGGTGTTGAACGCGACGTCGTTGGCCTCGAAGCCGGGGCTGAGGACGCTGGTCTGGATCTCCCAGTTCCAGTCACCCGCGTCCTTGGCGAGCCGCGTGTAGAACGAGAACCCGCGCAGCGCCGTCGCCGTCGTGTCGTAGGCGTCGCTGAACAGGCCGTTGGTGCCGTTGCGGCGGTCGGGCCGCTGGAAGTAGCGCGCGCTCGCCTGCTGCACTCCGAGGAGGTCGGCCGGGCTGCCCGACACCTGGGTCACCGTGGCGTTGGCCATCAGCTGGTAGGTGCGCCGGCCCCACCACAGGTCGGTCTCGATCCCCGCGGCCTCCGAGTGGGTGTTGAGCTGCGTGCGCAGCGTCGAGTCGCGGATGTCGCGCACCACCGACGTGACCATCCCGCGCACGTAGCTGCCGCCCGGCAGGTCGTGCGACAGCCGCGCCACGAAGTAGTTGGTGAGCGGCTCCACCTCCATCTGGCTGCGGCGCCCGGTCGAGTCCTGGAGCTGCGCCATCTCCCGCGCGGTGGTGGCGTCGAGCGCGGCCAGCGTCCAGCCCCGCGCCACGCTGCCGGTGAGCTTCGCCGCGCCGAGGATCGCGGTGTTGTCGGGGACCTTGGCGAAGCCGCTGTCGCCCGCGGCCGAGACGGCGTTGCCGGCGCCCTGCGGCGCGCGCCCGATGCGCCGCGAGTAGAACAGGCCCGCCGAGCTCACGTTGCTGCAGCTGTAGCAGTTGAAGTTGCCGAAGTCGAACAGGCCGTTCCCCTCGACGAAGAACGGCCGCTTCTCCTGGAAGTAGGTCTCGAAGGCGCTGAGGTTCACCACCGCCGGGTCCACCTCGACCTGCCCGAAGTCGGGGTTGACCGTGCCGGAGAGCGTGAGCGAGCTCGAGACCAGGTACTTGAAGTCGCCGCCCAGCCGCGCGTCGTACGCGTGCGGGTGGGTGAACGGGTCGGCCGCGGGGATCTGGGGGTCGAGCGTGGAGCGGCCGACGACGTAGGGCAGCACCTCGCCGCGGTCCGGCCCGCGCGTGATCCGCAGGCCCTCGAGGTGGCCGAACTTCGCCGGCCCGCCGGTCTCGTTCAGGTGCCAGAACGCCCACTGCGACAGCTCGTTGAGCCGGGCCTCGAAGCGCCACACCTGCAGGCCCCAGGTCTGCACCGAGTCGCGCGGGTAGCGCAGCTGGCCGAGCGGGATCCTGATCTCGGCCGTCCACCCGAGCGAGTCGATGCTCGTCTTCACGTCCCACACCGCGTCCCACGACAGGTCCAGGTTCGAGCCGTTGGGGCCGTAGGAGTCCGCCTTCACGCCCGACGGATTCACCTGGAAGTCCACACGGCCGAGGTGGTCGTGGAAGGTGTCGAAGATGATCTCGACGTAGTCCGCGTTGGGCATGTTGTCGCGCCGCGCCAGGCGCGTCCGGACGCCCGCGGCGCCCTGGGTGTCGTACATCCGGGCGCCGATGTACAGCGCGTCGTCGTCGTAGAGGAACCGCACCTCGGTGCGCTGCGTGGCCGGCTGGCCCTCGTTCGGCTGGGATTGCAGGAGGTCCGTCGCCGGCACCGCCGCCCGCCAGTCGGGCTCGTCGAGCTTGCCGTCCAGCGCGATCGGGCCCGTCCGCGGCGCGGCCACCGCCCGCGGAGGCGCCGCCGGATGCGACTGGGCGTGGGCCGCGACGGGCGCGAGCAGGGCGACGGCGAGGCCCGCGAGGGCGTGCGGCGTGACGGCACGAGGCACGATCCGTCCTCCGGCTGGGGAGGGGGCGGTGACTGGTACGGCAACTACACGTGTAGGACGGAACCGGAGGGGAAAAGGTTGCAATGAGGCTCTAGAGAAGGTCTCCCAGCTCCACGCCGGCGCGGGTGAGCCGGTCCCGCTCGGCAGGGCAATCGGCCAGCAGCTCGAAGTCGGCGTACTCGAAGCCGGGCGCCACGACGCAGCTCGCCAGGGCGTAGGCCCCGGCCGGCCGCGCCGCCTGCCAGGCGCCCGCCGGCACGGCGATGGCGGGCAGGGCAGGCCCCCCGGCAGGCACGGACCGGGCGCTCCCGCTGCCCGGACGGGGACCGGTCGGCGAGCGGGGTGCCAATTCGCGGGCCGTCCCGGAGGGACCGAGCAGCCGCCGCTCCACGGCGGCGGTCGCCGGCGCGATGGTGAGGAGCTCGAGGGGCTCGCCCTCGTGGAACTGCCAGATCTCGTCGGAAGCCAGGCGGTGCCAGCGGCTGCGCTCGCCGGCCGCGAGGAGGAACCAGATGTGGGTCAGCGCCGACCGGCTGCCGCCGGCGGCGGCGATCCGGGTGCTCGAGCGGAACGTCTCCCGGAAGTGCCCGCCCTCCGGGTGGGGTGCGAGGCCGAGCGCGCGCACCAGCTCGGCCGCGCGCGCCGTCACGCTACGCGCCGTCCTTGCGCCGGTGGAGCAGCGCGAGCGCCAGCATCAGCACGGCGAATGCCGTCATGGCGATGCCGCCCACCAGGTTGGCGTTGACGGCGCCGGGGACCGGCGCCAGGAACGCCGGCCTCGCGATCAGCAGCAGCAGGCCGAGGACGGCGAACAGCAGGCCGATGATGAACCGGAGGTCGTCGAGGAGTCTCACGGCGCGCTCAGGCGAAGATGAGGTTGAGGACGATGGTCGCCGCCAGCACGAGAACGGCGATGACCCAGGGCTTGGCGTACCACTTCAGCCCGGTCGCGCTGAGCCGCTCGGTGAGGCTGTAGACCAGCCCCTTCATCTCGGCGTCGGGGCGGGGGCGGGTCGCCAGGCTGACCGCGATCGTCACCACGAAGCAGGTGGTGAAGGCGGCGATGGCGAGCGTGAAGTTCTGGCTCATCGTGGCGCGGAAGGTGTGCAGCGGCGCGGCCCCGCCCAGCAGCCAGCCGCCCTTGCCCTCCGCCACGGTGAGGCCGTGCGTGACGGCGGCGGCGAGGATGCCGG
>DASPSV010000267.1:0-6350 GCA_035623755.1 Gemmatimonadales bacterium | reverse complement strand
ACCGAGCTGGTGGCCTCGTCGAGGACCAGGATCGCGGGATCCACCGCCAGCGCCCGCGCGAACGCGAGCAGCTGCCGCTCGCCCACGGACACGTTCTGCCCCCGCTCGCCCAGCCGGTGCGCGTAGCGGTCCGGCAGCCGCTCGATGAACCGGTGCGCGCCGACCCGCCGCGCCGCGGCCTCCACCGCTGCGTCGGGCAGGGCCGCGCCGAGCCGGATGTTGGAGGCCAGGTCGCCGGTGAACAGGAACACGTCCTGCTGCACCAGCCCGATCAGCTCCCGCAGCTCCCGCTGGGCCAGCTCCCGGATGTCCACGCCGTCGATCGTGATGCGGCCGCGCTCGACGTCGTAGAACCGGAGCAGCAGGTTGATGATCGTGGTCTTGCCCGCCCCGGTGTGGCCCACGATCGCCACCGTCTCGCCGGGCCGCGCCTCGAACGACACGTCGCGCAGCACCCAGCCGTCGTCGCCGCGCTCCTTCCCGTCGGCGGCGGGGTAGCGGAACCACACCTGCTCGAACGCGACCCGGCCGCGCACCGGGCGCGGGAGCGGCACCGGGTGCGCCGCGTCCCGCACGGTCTCGACCGTGTCCAGCAGCCGGAACACGCGCTCGGAGGAGGCCATCGCCGCCTGGACGATGTTGTACTTCTCCGACAGGTCCTGGAGCGGGCGGAAGAACCGGCGCGCCAGCTGCAGGAACGCCGCCAGCACGCCGACCGTGAGGGTGTGGCCGAGGACGCGGTCGCCGCCGTAGAGCAGGATGCTCGCCAGCGCCACCGAGGTGAGCACCTCGATGGCCGGGAAGAACAACGCGTAGGCGGTGATGGACGCGAGGTTGGCGTCGAGGTGCGCCTGGTTCACCGCGTCGAACCGCGCGGCCGCCTGCGCCTCGCGGCCGAACAGCTGCACCACGCGCATCCCGGAGACGTGCTCCTGCAGGAAGGCGTTGATGCGCGCCAGCTTCACCCGGATGTCGCGGTAGGCGCGGCGCACCGTGGTCTGGAACAGCCGCGCGGCCGCAAACACGAACGGGATCACGGCGAACGACACCAGCGCGAGGCGCACGTCCACCGCCAGCATCCACACCATGATCACCAGCAGCGTGAACAGGTCGCCGAACAGCGCGACCACGCCGCCGGTGAACAGGTCGTTCAGCGTCTCGACGTCGCTGGTGACCCGGGTCATCAGCCGGCCGACCGGGTTGCGGTCGTAGAACGGGATCGGCAGGCGCTGCAGCTTGGCGAAGATCTCGAGCCGCAGGTCCACCATCACCCGCTGGCCGATCAGCGCGGTGAGCACGGTCTGGCCGTACTCGAGCGCGAACTCGGCGGCCGACGCGGCGGCCATCGCGAGGCCGAGCAGCAGGATGAGGTGGACGTCGCGGGCCGGGATCGCCCGGTCGATCGCCACCTTGGTGAAGTAGGGCCCCGCCAGCTGCAGCACCGCGCCCGCGAGCAGCATCGCGATGGCGCCGAGCGTGATGCCCGCGTAGGGGCGCAGGTAGCGCAGCAGCCGCCGCAGCAGCGCCGTGTCGAGCGGCTTGCCGAGCGCCTCCTCCTCGTGGAACGGCGCCGTCACGTCGCGGCGGCCGCCTGGGGCGGGGGCGCGGCGGCCTCCTCGAGGCGGCCGTGCAGGAGCTTGAAGAAGACCAGCGAGCCGAAGGCCACGGTGGCGTAGCTCACCGTGGACCGCCACAGCAGGGTGTAGATCGGCAGCAGGGCGCGCGGCACGTACACGCTCATCAGCGCCGCCGACAGCGCCTCGGCCGCGCCGGCGCCACCGGGCGTCGGGGCGAAGTAGAGCAGGAAGCCGATCACGGTCTGGAGCAGCAGCACG
Source organism: Gemmatimonadales bacterium (assembly GCA_035623755.1). Taxonomy (GTDB): domain Bacteria; phylum Gemmatimonadota; class Gemmatimonadetes; order Gemmatimonadales; family JACORV01; genus Fen-1245. Next base: position 4,515 of record DASPSV010000267.1, on the reverse strand, counting down.
TCCACGAAGTTCGCCTGGATCCCGAGCGCGCGCAGCACCACGTAGCCCGCGAGGAGCTTGTTGGCATGGGCGAGCGCCGAGGTCACCACGCCGCCGGCCAGCGCGAACCACCCGGCCGGCGTCAGGAACTGCATCACGCACTCCTGCATCCGGTCGATGGCCTCGCGCAGGCCCGCCATCCGGCCGGCGAGCCGCGCGCTGCCCCCGCCCCGCCGCTCCAGCCAGCCGATCGCCCAGTGCACCAGCCGCCGCGCCTGGCCGGGGAACAGCAACACCGCGAGGTGGAGGCCGCCGGTGATCACGAAACCCCACGCGCTCACCTTGAACACGTCGTACAGCGACAGGTGGAGCAGCGGCACCCCGTGCAGCCGGAGCGAGCGGCCGGCCCCGAGCACGATCGCCAGCGGCCCCGCGATCGCGAAGAACACCACGGTGCCGATGAAGCTCATGAAGGTGGCGATCGCCGCCTCGGGCACGGGCACGCCCGCGCGGCTCATCGCCCAGATCATCATCGGGCCCCCGCCCGTCTGGGAGGGGGTCAGGTAGGAGCCCCAGGTGTTGAGGCCCCCGGCCAGCACCATGCCGCGGAACGGCACCCGCCCGCACAGGAACCGGGTCAGCAGCCAGATGCGCACCCCGCCGCCCCACCAGTCGAACGAGGCGAGGGCCAGCGCGGCGAGCAGCCAGCCCGGCCTGAGGCGCTCGACGGCCTCCAGCGATGCGCCCCAGTTTCCACCGTACAGCTGCAGGGCGATGAGGGCGACGACGGAGGCGACGGCGAAAAACTCGAGCCCGCGCCGGAGAAAGCGCGGAGAAAGCAGGGTCGCCATGTGGCGCATAAGCTACGCGTCGGCGGCCCCGCTGGCCATCCTGATCGCATTCCCTTAGCCTTCGCGCGGGCCATGAGATCGCTCGTCGTCCGCGGCGCCCGCCAGCACAACCTCCGGGGCTTCACCCTCGCGCTGCCCCACGGCGCCCTCATCGTGCTCACCGGCCCGTCGGGATCGGGGAAGTCGTCCCTCGCCTTCGACACCATCTACGCCGAGGGCCAACGCCGCTACATCGAGTCGCTGTCCACCTACGCCAAGCAGTTCCTCGAGCGGATGCCGCGGCCGGCGGTGGACGCCATCGAGGGCATCGCGCCCGCGGTGGCGATCGAGCAGAAGAACCCGACCACGTCGAGCCGCTCCACCGTGGGCACCGCGACCGAGATCTACGACTACCTGCGCCTGCTCTGGTCGCGCGTCGGCCAGGCGCGCTGCGTCGCGTGCGGCGGCGAGGTCCGCTCCGACACGGTGCAGGAGGCCGTGGACCGGCTGGTGGCCGCGGGCGGCGACGTCGTCGTCGCCTTCCCGCTGCCGCCGGTCGTCCGCGCCACCCACGGGCAGCTGGTCGAGAACCTGCTCGCGATGGGGTTCGTGCGGGTGATGCTGGAGGCCAGGCGGCGGGGCGCGGGGGCGCCGGACGCCGGACAGCCGATCGGCGAGGCGTGGCGCGCGCTCCGCCTCGAGGAGCTGCCCGCGGGCCTGGACCTGCGCGAGGCCGAGGGCGTGCTGGTCGTGGTGGACCGGCTGGCCGCGACCGCCGCCAACGCCGAGCGGCTGGCCGACTCGGTCGCGACCGCGTTCGCGGAGGGAGACGGCACCGCGGTGGCGGTGCCGGTCGGCGGCCCCGGCGAGGCCTCGCGCTTCTCCGTCGCGCCGCGCTGCCTCGCCTGCGGCGCGGGCGCCCCGGTGCTCACCCCGGCGCTCTTTTCCTTCAACCATCCCCGCGGCGCCTGCCCCGGCTGCAACGGCTTCGGGGCGGTGCTGGAGTACGACGAGCACCTGATCGTGCCGGACCCGGGCAGGTCGCTGGCCGAGGGCGCCATCGACCCGTGGACCAAGCCGCGCTACGAGGGCCGGCGCCGCCTGCTCCGCCAGCACTGCCGCGACGCCGGCATCCCGTTCGACGAGCCGTGGAGCACGCTGAGCCCGGCGGCGCGCAAGCAGCTGCTGCACGGGAAGAAGGGACGCTACCTCGGCATCTTCCCGTTCCTCCGGCGGCTGGAGCGCAAGCGCTACAAGCAGTACGTGCGCGTGTTCCTGCGGCAGTACCAGATGGCCAGCGAGTGCCCCGCCTGCGGCGGCCGGCGCCTGCGGCCCGAGGCCCTGGCGGTGCTGGTCGGCGGCAGCCCGATCGGGGCCGCCGCGGCCCTCACGGCCGCCGACCTCGGCCGGTGGCTCGGCGACCTCTCGCTCTCCGCGCACCAGCAGGCGGTGGCGGGCGTGGTGCTCGAGGAGCTGGCGCAGCGGCTCAGGGTGCTGAACGACGTCGGGCTGGGCTACCTCACGCTCGACCGGCAGACCCGCACCCTGTCGGGCGGCGAGGCGCAGCGCATCTCGCTCGCCAACGCGCTCGGCGGCAAGCTGACCGAGACGCTGTACGTGCTCGACGAGCCCACCATCGGCCTCCACCCTCGCGACACCGACCGGCTGCTCGCGCTGCTGCGCCGCCTCGCCGACCAGGGCAACACCGTGCTCGCCGTCGAGCACGATCCCGCCGCGATGCGGGCCGCCGACTGGCTGGTGGAGCTCGGGCCCGGGGCCGGCGAGCACGGCGGGTCGGTGGTCTTCGAGGGCCCCCTCGCCCGGCTGGCGGGCGCGCGCACCCTCACCGCCAGCTACCTCTCGGGCGAGCGGCGGATCGCCGTGCCCTCCGCGCGCCGGCGCATCGGACCGCGGTGGATCACGATCGAGGGCGCGTCGGCCCACAACCTGACCGACCTCACCGTCGCGATCCCGGTCGGCACGCTCACCGTGGTGACCGGCGTCTCCGGCTCGGGGAAATCGACCCTGGTGAACGACGTGCTGTTCCGGCAGCTGGAGCGGCACTTCGAGGGCCGCCACAGCGCCAAGGAGCACCTGGGCGAGGTGGTGGGCGGGGTGCGCCGCCTCACCGGCCTCGAGGCCCTCGACGGCGCCGTGCTGGTGGACCAGTCGCCCATCGGCCGGACGCCGCGCTCCAACCCGGTCACCTACATCAAGGCGTTCGACGAGATCCGCGAGCTGTTCGCCGCCGCGCCGCTGGCGCGCGCGCGCCGCTACACGCCCGCGACCTTCTCCTTCAACGTCTCCGGCGGCGGCCGGTGCGAGGTGTGCGAGGGCGCGGGCCACGTCCAGGTCGAGATGGTCTTCCTCGCCGACGTGTTCGTGCCGTGCGAGGCGTGCAACGCGACCCGCTACAAGCCCACGGTCCTCGACGTGCGGCTGGCCGGCCATTCGATCGCCGACGTGCTGCAGTTCACCGTGGACGAGGCCCTGCGGCGCTTCCGCCACCAGGAGCGGCTCGGCCGCGCGTTGTGGCACCTCGCCGAGGTGGGCCTCGGCTACCTCCGGCTCGGCCAGCCGGCGACCACGCTCTCGGGCGGCGAGGCGCAGCGCCTCAAGATCGCCCGCGAGCTCGCGGCCGCCGGCCGGCGCAAGGGCCGCAAGCTCTACATCCTCGACGAGCCCACCACCGGCCTGCACCTCGACGACGTGCGCGTGCTGCTCGGCGTCCTCGACCGGCTGGTGGACGCCGGCAACACGGTGCTGGTGATCGAGCACCACCTCGACGTGATCAAGCGCGCCGACTGGGTCGTCGACCTCGGACCGGGCGCCGGAGCCGACGGCGGACGCGTCGTCGTGGCCGGGACGCCGGAGCAGGTGGCGCAGGCCGCCGATTCGGTCACCGGCCGCTACCTCGGGCCGCTGCTCGGCCAGCCGCCGGCCGCGTTGACCGGTGCCGCCGGCGACCATTAGCTTCTGCGCATGACGCGCCCCCTCGCGGCCCTCACGCTCGCCGTCGCCCTCGCCGCGGGCTCCGCCGCGGCCCAGAACCCGACCCCCGCTCCGACGCCCGGCCAGCCTCCCGCCTCCCCCGCCTCCCCCGCCTCCGCGCCCGCCGCGATTCCCGCGCAGGCCCCCGGCGTGGACACGACGTCGTCCACCCTCGCCATCCGGCCGGGCGACGTGGTGAAGGTCCAGGTGTGGGGACACGAGGAGCTGTCGGGCGAGTTCCCGGTCGACGAGAACTACAACCTGCTCTTCCCGCTGGTGGGCTCGATCAACGTCCGCCAGGTCACGGTGAGCCAGCTGCGCGAGCGGCTCAACACCGAGCTGGGCCAGCTGTTCCAGCGGCCGTTCTTCACCCTGACGCCGCTGTTCCGGGTCGCGGTCCTCGGCGAGGTCTGGAAGCCGGGCCTCTACAGCGTGGACCCGACGCTCACGGTGTTCGACCTGACCGCCCTCGCGGGCGGTCCCACGCGCCAGGCGAACAACAAGCTGCAGCTCATCCGGGGCGGCCAGGCCGTGGCGGTCTCCCTGGACCCGCAGGCGATCGCGCGCTCCACGCTGCGCGAGCTGGGCGTGCGCTCCGGCGACCAGCTGGTCATGGGCCGGGCGACGTTCACCAAGGAAGACTTCGGGCTGCTGCTGGCGATCGTGAACACCATCCTGCTCGCCTACTCCATCTTCCGGAAATAGGCCGCGTGAA
>DASPSV010000265.1:0-7955 GCA_035623755.1 Gemmatimonadales bacterium | reverse complement strand
CGCCGTCTTCCGGTGCCCGCACGAGCGCCAGGGGATCTACGAACGCGCCCCGCGCGCCTGGGCCCGTCTTCTCCTCGCGTCGGCCGGCGTCACGGTCACCGTGGAGGGCACCGAGCACCTCTCTCAGACCGAGGCGCAGGTCGTCGTCGCCAACCACCAGTCGTGGTTCGACATCCTCGCCCTCTTCCTCATGCTGCCGGTCGAGATCCGCTTCGTCGCCAAGAAGGAGCTGTTCGCGATCCCGTTCTTCGGCTCCACGCTCCGCGCGCTGGGGCACATCCGGCTCGACCGTACCAACCTCAAGCAGGCGATCGGCGCCTACGAGCAGGCGTCGCGCTACATCCACGATCAGCGCCTCAGCGTGCTGGTGTTCGCCGAGGGCACGCGCTCGCGCACCGGCGAGCTGCAGCCGTTCAAGAGCGGCCCGTTCGTGCTGGCGATCGAGAGCGGCGCGCCGGTGGTGCCGGTGTACGTGGCGGGCACGTTCGGGATTCTCCCCAAGGGTTCCATCCGGGTGCGGCCGCACGCGGTCGAGGTCTCCGTGAGCGCGCCCATTGCGAGTACGGGACTCACCATCGACGACCGCGGGGCGCTGCGCGACCGCACGCGCGAGGCGGTCGCGCGGCTCCGGGCCGCGAGCGTTGACGCTCCGCGTGGTGCCACATAGGTTGGCGGACCATGAGCACGATCATCGACGTACACGCGAGAGAGATCCTGGACAGCCGCGGCAATCCGACGGTCGAGGCGGAAGTGGTCCTGGCGTCGGGAACCACGGGGACCGCCGCCGTTCCGAGCGGCGCGTCCACCGGCGAGCACGAGGCCCTCGAGCTGCGGGACGGCGAAGAGGGACGGTACGGCGGCAAGGGCGTGCGCGACGCGGTGCGCAACGTCAACGAGGTCATCGGCCCGCGGCTCGAGGGCGCGGACGCCGACGACCAGGTGGGCGTGGACGACCAGCTCCTGGACCTCGACGGCACGGCCAACAAGTCGCGCCTCGGGGCCAACGCGATGCTGGCGGTGTCGATGGCGGTGGCTCGCGCCGCGGCGCGCGACCTCGGCCAGCCGCTGTACCGCTACCTCGGCGGCGTGATGGCGCACGTGCTGCCGGTGCCGATGATGAACGTCCTCAACGGCGGCGCGCACGCGTCGAACAACGTGGACGTGCAGGAGTTCATGATCGTGCCCGTGGGCGCCGACCGGTTCGCCGAGGCGCTGCGCATCGGAGTCGAGGTGTTCCACGCGCTCAAGAAGGTGCTGGCGAAGCAGGGCCTCTCGACCGCGGTCGGCGACGAGGGCGGGTTCGCCCCGACGCTCGCGTCGAACGAGGCGGCGCTCGAGGCGCTGATGGTGGCGGTGAAGGAGGCCGGGTACGCGCCGGGCGAGGACGTGGTGTTCGCACTCGATCCCGCGTCGTCGGAGTTCTACGCCGACGGCAGGTACGTGTTCAAGAAGAGCGACGGGCGCGCGCGCACGGCCGAGGAGATGATCGACCTCTACCGGTCGTGGGTGGACAAGTACCCGATCGTCTCGATCGAGGACGGCCTGGCGCAGGACGACTGGGAGGGCTGGGTCAAGCTCACCGAGGCCCTCGGCGACCGGATCCAGATCGTGGGTGACGACATCTTCGTCACCAACATGGACCGGCTCGCGCGCGGGATCGAAGAGGGCGTCGGCAACGCGATCCTCATCAAGCTGAACCAGATCGGGACGCTGACCGAGACGCTGGACTGCATCGACCTCGCCAGGCGGAACGGGTACGCGACGGTGATCTCGCACCGCTCCGGCGAGACCGAGGACACCTTCATCGCCGACCTCGCCGTGGCGACGGGCGCGGCGCAGATCAAGACCGGGAGCGCGAGCCGGACCGACCGCGTGGCCAAGTACAACCAGCTGCTCCGCATCGCCGAGGAGCTGGGCGACGTGGCCTTCTATCCGGGGAAGACGCTGTACCGTCCGTGAACCGGCGGGTCGTGGTCGGGACGGTCGTGGTGGGGATGGTCGCCTTCGCCGCGATGGGCGGCGAGTACTCGTCGCTGGACCTGTGGCGGATGCGGCGCCAGGTGCGCCGCGAGCAGGCGGCCATCGTGCGGCTGCGCCGCGACGTGGACTCGCTCACCCGGGCGGCGCGGGCGCTCAAGACCGATTCGGCCACCCTGGAGCGGGTGGCGCGGGAGACGTTCGGGATGATCCGGCCGGGCGAGTCGCTCTACGAGGTGGTGCCGCCCGACAGCGCCCGGCCGTAGGCGATTCTCTCTTGACCGGTCCCGGCCCCCGGACTAGCTTTGACGACAGCGACGCGGGGTGGAGCAGCCTGGTAGCTCGTCGGGCTCATAACCCGAAGGTCGCGGGTTCAAATCCCGCCCCCGCTACTCGAGAGGCGGCCCCAGGTGGGAGCCGCCTCTCGTCGTGAGCAGGCCAGAGTAGCTCAGGTGGTTAGAGCAGCGGAATCATAATCCGCGTGTCGGGGGTTCGAATCCCTCCTCTGGCATTGCCTCCCGCCGGTCCGCGCGCGCCGCGCGCCCGGCTCCCCTCCATCAGTGCCGTGCCGCCGCCGCCCGCGCCGGGCTCGCGTGCGCCGGCGCCGCCGGACCCCACGACGCCTCCATGTTGATGAACGCATCGGTCAGCACGTCGCGCTGACCCGAGCCGTCCGCGTTCATCAGCCAGATGTCGCCGGTCCCGTACACGATCGTCGATCCGTCGGGCGACCACTCGCCCGGCCGGTTCCCCTGCGCATCCGCCAGCACGACGTAGCTCGTGTCGCTGAGGCGCAGGCGCCCGATGCCCCAGTTGCTGCCTCCCGGACCGATGACGAGGATGGTGCCGCCGCCCGGCGACCAGGCGGGATCCATGACGGTGTAGCAGCAGCCCCAGGCCTTGAGCAGGCGCATGTTCCCGCCGCCGCTGTCCATCACCGCGGCCTGCCAGTGCGCGAGCTGGCCGAGCGTGTCCAGCACCTCCTGCATGAACACGATGGAGCTTCCGTCGGGCGACCAGTCCGCGCTGTACCCGCCCAGCGGCCCCGACGTGAGCTGCCGCAGCCCGGTGCCGTCCGGGTGGATCTGGTACACCTGGCCCAGGGTGCCGCCGGACGGCCAGCCGTAGAACATGATCCACCGCCCGTCGTGCGACCACGTCGGGCGGTAGTTGTTCGCGAGGCCCGTGGCGATCTGGTGCTTGCCGAGCCCCGCCGCATCGACGGTGTAGAGCAGGCCCCAGTCCTCGAACACCACCGTGCGCCCGTCCGGCGCGATGCGCGGACTCTCCGGGTAGTTGAGGCTGTCGAGCAGCAGCTCCTGGTCCGACCCGTCCGGGGCCATGGTCCACAGCGCCGGCGGGCACGTCCCCGTTCCCGACGGACACGGGTACGGCGCGTACGAGGAGTGCAGCATCTTCGTGAAGATGATCCGGCCGTAGAGCGGGGTGTACGCGTGGACCACCGTCGTGCCCAGCACGCGCGCGCTGTCCGCCTCGTGCACGGTGATCCCGACGTTGCCCTTCCGCACCGCCGTCACCAGGCCGCGCACCGAGTCCACCGTGGCCAGCGTCGGGTCCGTCGTGGCCCACCGCAGCGCCGCCGCCGGCACCGCCGGGTTGCAGGGATCGCCCGCCGTGATGTACGCCGCCGCCATGCCCAGCGAATCGCCGACGCCCAGCTCGGGCGCGGCCGGCGAGACGGCGACGACCGGCGCGCTGCAGGTGCGTTGCTGCGCGGCCGTCGTTTCGCGGCCGCACCCGGCCACCACGAGGATCGAGGCCGCGGCTGCGAGGACGGTGGATGCGAGGTTCACCGACTGCCGCTTCATGCGCACCTCCAATCGCCGTGTACGGAGCACGGGATCGGCCGCCATCAGATGCGGGCTTCGGCCTCCGCCGGCGGCTCCGGGGGCCTCCGGGAATGTACACCACGGCGTCAGGGCGGCGTCACTCCGGCGCGGCCCGATGTCCGAACCGCCCACTCGTGAATCGGCGACCCGGGCGCGCCTCCAGCCCCCGTCCGTCTGGCGGGCGCGGCCCGGAGGCCGCATATCTGAGACCGGCGCTGCGCCGGCGGGCGGCCGGATGGGGCCCGGCGGCGCGGACGGGAGGAGCGTCCATGGCCTACGACCTCCGCCTCGAGTTCCGGGGCGACTACCTCGTCGCCTCGGTGAGCGGCGACAACACGCCGCAGGATGTCCGGGAGTATCTGGCGGAGATCCGCGCGGCCTGCGAGACCCGCGGATGCTCGCGCGTCCTGGTGGAAGAGAACCTGAGCGGCCCGAGCCTCGGGACGATGGACATCTACGGCATCGCGGAGGGCGCGGGCCGGAACGCGGCGGGGGCGATCACCCGCATCGCCTACCTGGACGTCAACCCGGAGCACGCGACGCGCGACATGGAGTTCGCGGCCAACGTGGCGGCGAACCGCGGCCTCAACGTCCGCGTGTTCACCGACCGGCGCGAAGCCGCGGAGTGGCTGTCGGAGTAGATCCTACCGCTCGATCCGGACCCGATCCACCCAGTAGCGGGTGTCCCCGAAGCAGGAGAACGGCACGCCGCGGTGCTCCGTGTAGTGGAGCACGATGCGCCCGCCCAGGCCCGACTCGACGCGGCGCGCCGTCTCGTCGTCGCGTACCGTGAAGAACCAGATCGTGGGGGCCACGCCGGGCGCCGTGGGCTGCATCAGCTCGCCCTCCCAGGTTTTGCAGAGCCAGCCCTTGCGCGAGAACTTCTGCAGGGTGCCGGCCCGCTCGCCGTCGGAGTAGCTCCAGTACACGGTGACGAGGGTGAAGACGACGAACAGCAGCACCGGGGTCGCGACGACGGCGACCAGGATGCCGCGCCAGTGATGCCACCAGTGATGGTGCTTCGGCGCAGCGGGCGCGGGCGCCGGGGCGTCGCCCGGAGGTACGGGGGTGTCGCTCATGGCCTCCAAGCTACGGCGCGCCGCGGCGCCCGGCCAGCGCGCCGCGTGGCCGCGCCGCGCGCGGCCCGGGCGGCGGTGTACATTCCCCGGCGATGACGCCCCGTCAGCGGTTCCTCGCCGCCCGCCTGGCCTACGTGGGCGTCGTCATGCTCGCCACGCTCTCCGACCTCCACCCGTCCGGCGACCTCGCGGCGGCGGGCCAGCGGCTGGCGCGGGCGTTCGATCCGTCGTTCGGCTGGCGCGACGTCATCGACGGGCTGCGCAACGTCGCGCTGTTCGCGGGACTCGGCGCCGTGTGGGTCGTGACGTCGTTCACCGGCCGGGTGCGGCGCGAGGTCGTCGTCGCCACGGTGGTCGGCTGCGTGCTGAGCGCGACCGTGGAGGGCGCGCAGGTGTTCTCGCCGGTCCGCACCGCGAGCATCGTGGACCTCACCACCAACACGGTCGGCGCGCTCGTGGGCGCGGCCGTGACCGCGTTCCTCGTCTTCGAGGTCCAGCGCTCGCGCGGCGCGCGCAGCTACCTGGGCCTGCCCGCCACCCTGCTCGCCGGGGCCTACGGCTGCGCGGTGCTCGCCGAGGCGCTGGTGCCGCTGTTCGGCTCCGGGCCGCTGCCGGGGGTCGAGGGCGGGCCGATGGCGTCGATCCGGATCGCGCTCGGCGCCGCGAAGGTCGCGCCGGGACCGGAGCAGCTGTTCGACGCGCTGCTGTTCGCGCCGGCGACCTTCCTCGCCGTCATGGCGCTCGCCGAGCGCGGGACGCGCGTCGAGCGCGCCTGGCCGCGCGTGGCGCTGGCGGGCGTCGTCCTCGCCTTCGGCGCCGAGATCGCGCACGGCGCCGCACGGGTCCCGATCTCCTGGGGCGCGGCGGCGCTGCACGCGGCGGCGCTGGCGGCCGGCGCCTGGGCCGCCGGCCGGTGGCTCGCGGCGCTGAGCCGCACGATGCGCGGCGCCGCGCGCGCGGCGGCCGCCTTCCTCGTCTACGCGGCGCTGCTGGTGCTGTGGGGCTGGCGGCCCCTGATGCCGGAGCTGGATCCGGGCGCCATCGCCGCGCAGCTCACCGTCGACCACCTCGTCCCGCTCAAGGCCCTGGCCGGCGAGCAGGACGTCTTCAGCGCGCTGCACGTCGCCCAGCAGTTCCTGCTCTACCTGCCGCTCGGCGCCCTGCTCGCCGTGTGGCCGCTGCGGCTCGCGGGACGGTGGGCGCACCTGTGGCCAGCGGTGTGGCTCGCCGCCGCCGTGGAGGCGGGGCACGTGGTGATCGCCGACCGGTTCTTCGACGTGACCAACGCGATCCTCGCGCTCTCGGGCCTCGCGATCGGCTGGGTCGTGGTGCGCCGCTCGGGCTTCCGGCCCTACGGCGAGGCCTGGCCCGCGTCGGCGCCCGCCGCCGCCCGGGGCCCGCGCGCCTGAGTTGCCATCGTCCGGCCGCGACCGCAGCTTAGGTCGCGACCGCCGTCCGTCGTCTCAGCCCTCTCCCGTGGAGTCACCCGTGACGCTCGTCTTCGCCCTGCTGCTCGCCGGCGCGCCTCCCCAGCAGCTGCCCCAGGTGCCGGACACGGTCCGCGCGACCGTGCACCGCCTCTTCGGCACCCGCGACTTCGCCCCCGAGCGGTTCGGGCCGGCGCGCTGGGTCGAGAACGGCGCGGCCTACACCACCGTCGAGCGCACGGCCTCGGGGAAGGGGATGGACATCGTCCGCTACGAGACCGCGACCGGCGCGCGCAGCGTGCTGGTGGCCGCCCAGCGGCTGGTCCCCGCCGGCGACAGCGTGCCGCTGGACTTCGACGACTACGGCTGGTCGGCGGACCGCAACCTGCTGCTGCTGTTCACCAACACCCGCCGGGTGTGGCGCGAGAACACGCGCGGCGACTACTGGGTGCTCGACCGCCGCGCGGGCACGCTGCGCAAGCTCGGCGGCGACGGGCCGCCCTCGACGATGATGTACGCCAAGTTCTCGCCGTCCGCCGACCGGGTGGCGTACGTGCGCGAGGGCGACCTGTACGTCGAGCGGCTCGCCGACGGCGCCATCACCCGCCTCACCACCGGCGCCACGAAGACGCTCGTCAACGGCATGACGGACTGGGTCTACGAGGAGGAGTTCGGCCTGCGCGACGGCTTCCGCTGGTCGCCCGACGGGACCCGGATCGCCTACTGGCAGTTCGACATGTCCGGCGTCGGGACGTTCCTGCTGATCAACGACACCGACTCGCTGTATCCGTTCACCGTCCCGGTGCAGTACCCCAAGGTCGGCACGCCGAACTCGGCGGTGCGCGTCGGCGTGGTGGAGGCCGCGGGCGGTGCCACGACGTGGATCCAGGTGCCGGGCGACCCGCGCAACACCTACGTCCCGTGGATGGAGTGGGCCGGCCCGCGGGAGCTGCTGATCCAGCACATGAACCGGCGCCAGAACGTGGACGAGGTGCTGATGGCCGACGCCGCGAGCGGCGCGGTGCGGCCCGTGCTCTCGGAGCGTGACAGCGCGTGGGTGGACCTCGAGACCGGCGTGCCGTGGCTGGACGGCGGGCGCCGCTTCCTGTGGACCAGCGAGCGGGACGGCTGGCGTCACGTGTACGCCGTCTCGCGCGACGGCCGCGACGTGCAGCTGGTGACGCCGGGGGCGTTCGACGTCGTGCAGGTCGAGGCCGTGGACTCGGCGGGCGGGATGCTCTACTTCATCGCCTCGCCCGCCAACGCGACCCAGCGCTACCTGTACACGGCCCGCCTCGACGGCCGCGGCGCCGCCGTGCGCGTGACGCCGCCCGCGGCCCCGGGCAACAACGGCTACGACATCTCGCCCGACGCGAAGTGGGCGCTGCACAGCGCCTCGGGCTTCGACACCCCCTCGACCCTCGACCTGGTGCGGCTGCCCTCCCACCAGTCGGTGCGCACCCTGGTGGACAACCACGCGCTGCGCGCGGCGGTGCAGCCGTTCCTCGCGAAGCCGACCGAGTTCTTCACGGTCGCGGCCGACAGCGGGGTCACCGTGGACGGCTGGATGATCCGGCCGCGCAGCTTCGACTCGACCCGCACCTACCCGGTGCTGGTGTACG
>DASPSV010000257.1:0-3540 GCA_035623755.1 Gemmatimonadales bacterium | reverse complement strand
GAAACGTGCGCTCGATCACGACCGCGGCGCCGGCGAGCGCGGCGTCCACGCCGCCGCTCTCGAACCGGCGCGTGAGCAGCACGTTGTCCGGCGCGGCCTCGTGCACCCGCGGCGCCGCCGCGCCCGGCGCGGGCGCGACGTCGACGGCGGCGGGGAGCGGCTCGTAGTCGACGGCCACCAGCGCCGCCGCGTCCTCCGCCCGGTAGCGGTCCACGGCCACCACCGCGGCCACCGCCTCCCCGGCGAACCGGATCTCCGGCCAGGCGAGGATCGGCTGCTCGGTCGGCACGTAGGTCGGCAGCGCCGAGCGCGCGCGGATGCGCAGGCCCACGAAGCGCTCGTCGGCGCCGGTCACCGTCGCGACGACGCCGGCGGCCGACGCGGCGGCCGCGACGTCGAGGCCGCGAATCCGCGCGTGGGCGTGCACGCTCCGCACGAACGCGACGTGGAGCATCCGCGGCCGCTCCAGATCGCTCACGTAGCGGCCGCCGCCGGTGACGAGGCGCGCGTCCTCCGTCCGGGGCACCGCGGCCCCGAAAACGGCGGACCTGTCGCCGAGCGTCACGGCGCCGGCCGCGCGGGCTAGACGGCCATCACGATGCCGTCGTGGCCCGGGTCGGCGCCGCCGTCGAGGCCGTCGTCGTGCACCCGGATCGCGTGCACCGACGCGAAGCCGTAGGTGTTGGGGCTGCGCACGACCTCGTAGCCCTCGGCTTCCAGCTCCCGCTGGACGCCGCGCGGGATCCGGTTGGACACGTCGATGGCGTTGCTCGTGGCCGAGAAGCGCGGCGCGCTCACCGCCTCGACCATGGTCATGTCGAAGTCGATGGCGTTGAGCAGCACCTGGAGCACGCCCATCGCGATCTGGGTCGCCCCCGGAGCGCCGATCACGATGTGCGGGCGGTCGCCCTCGAAGACGATCGACGGCACCACCGAGCTGAAGCGGGCCTTGCCGGGCGCCAGGCTGCCGGCCCGCCCGGGCCGCGGGTCGAAGACGCCCATGCAGCCGTTGTACATGAAGCCGAGCCCGCGGGTGATCACGCCCGAGGGCATGCCGAGCGAGTGGGTCATGCTGACGCAGGAGCCCTCCGCGTCGATCACCGACACGTGCGTGGTGTCCGGGCGCGGCCCGCCGCCGTTGAAGCGGGGCACGTCGGCTTTGCGCCGCGCGCGGATCTCCTCCGCGAGCCCGGTCGCGTAGCCCTTGCCGATGAGCCGCTCGACCGGCACGTCGACGAACCGGGGGTCGCCCACGTGGCGATCCTTGTCGATGGTCGCGCGCTTCATGGCCTCGGCCACGATCCGGACGTACTCGGCCGAGTTGTGCTCGAGCTTGGCCAGATCGAAGTGCTCCAGGATGTTGAGCATCTCCAGGAGCAGGATCCCACCGCCGGGCGGCTGGTTGGTCGACACGCGGTAGCCGCGGTAGGCTCCCCAGAGCGGCGCGTTGCGGACGGTGCGCCAGCTCGCGAGGTCCTCCGCCCCGAGCAGACCGTCGTGGCGGCGCATGTCCTCCGCGATGGCGCGGGCGATCTCGCCCTCGTAGAAGACGGCGTCGCCGTGCCGGGCGATCAGGCGAAGGGTGTGGCCCAGATCGCGGTTCACCACCCGGTCGCCCACCCGCTTCGGCGTGCCGTCCGGGCGGCAGTAGAGCGCGCGCGAGGCCTCCGTGAAGGCGAGCCGCTCGTGATTCGCGGCGCGGCCCATCTGCCCGTCCTCGGCCCACCACGACCCCACGTGCGGCCGCACGGTCCACCCGCCCTCGGCCCAGCCGATGGCCGGCTCCACGATCTGCTCCCACGGCAGCCGGCCGTGCTCGCGGTGGGCTTCGCGGTAGGCGCGCAGGCTCGCGGGCACGCAGATCGACTGGTAGCCGATGTCGTTCACCCGCCCGCGCAGGATGAAGCCGTAGCCGTCGCGCGCCTCGGACTCGATGCGGTCCGCCCACATGTCGGGCCGTACCGCGAGCGGGGCCGGGGCGTGGAAGTCGATGTAGCCGTGGAAGCCGTCTCGCATCGCGATGCCGCAGCTGCCGAAGCCGGCGATCCCGCACATGAGCGGGTCCACGACGCCCTGCACCAGGGCGCAGGCGATGGCCGCGTCCACCGCGTTGCCGCCGGCCTTCAGGGTCTGAGCCCCGGCCTCGGTGGACTCGGGTTGGGGTGCCACGATCATCGCGGGCTTCGGGTATCGCATACGGCCTCCTCGAGACAGGGTGCCCCAGGGTAGCAGACGGCAAGCTCGGTCCGCGAGGGTCCCCCGTGCTACGGTGAATCACGTCGTGATGCGTGCGAGAATCTTTCGCGGTGTCGGCTGGCTGCTCGTGCCCGTCGGGCTCGTGGGCCTCAGCGCGTGCGCCAAGACCGTGCTACCGCCCGGGTACATCGCCACCGCGCCGCCGGCGGCGATCCCGTCGGCTCCCCCGCCCGACGAGCGCGACGTCTCGCGCAACGCGACCGCCGCGCGGATGGCCACGGTGTATCTGGGCGCCCCCTACGTCTGGGCCGGCGCGAGCCCGGCGGGCTTCGACTGCTCGGGGCTGGTCAGCTACGTGTACGCGCGGGTCGGCGTGTCGATTCCCCACAACGCGGCCCAGCAGTACCAGTACGGCGCGCCGGTGACGCGCGAGCAGCTGCAGGCGGGCGACGTCGTGTTCTTCAACCATCTCCGCCACAACGGCATCTACCTGGGCGACGGCCGCTTCGTGCACGCGGCGTCGCCGGGCGGCGTCCGGATCTCCCGGCTCGACGACGACTGGTTCCGGACGCGCTGGGTCGGGGCGCGCCGACTCTAGGATCCGGCGCGACCGGCCGCGCGCTGCGGATCGAGCCAATCGCGCAGGCCGTCGGCCACCATGTTGAAGCCGAGCACGGCCGCCATGATCGCGAGCCCCGGGAAGATCACCATCCACGGGGCCTGCACCATGAAGCCGCGCCCGTCGGCCAGCATCAGGCCGAGCGACGGCGTGGGCGGACGGACGCCGACGCCGAGGAACGAGAGGGAGGCCTCCACCAGGATCGCGATCGCCATCAGCACGGAGGCCTGGACCAGCACCGGCGTCGCCGCGTTGGGCAGGATGTGGCGCAGCACCAGCCGCGACACCGGCGCGCCGAGCGCGCGCGCCCCGTCCACGTAGATCTCCACCTTCACCGACAGGACCGCCGCGCGGACCACGCGCGCCACGATCGGCGCGTAGACCACCGCGAGCGACAGCGCCACCAGCAGCACGCCGGTGCCGAAGACGCTCATGAGCGCGATCGCGAGCAGGATGGCCGGGAACGACATCAGCACGTCGAGCGGCCGCATGATGAGCTGGTCGAGCGCGCCCTCCGCGTAGCCGGCGACCAGGCCCAGGGGAACGCCCACGAGCAGGGCCAGCGCGACCGAGCCCGTCGCCACCCCGAGCGAGACGCGATAGCCGTACACCACGCGGCTCAGGATGCTGCGGCCCAGGTCGTCCATCCCGAAGGGCTGGGTCCAGGTCGGCGGGCCCAGCGCGTGGTCCTTCGAGATCTCGGTGGGGCTGCCCGGCACGACCAG
>DASPSV010000211.1:0-4023 GCA_035623755.1 Gemmatimonadales bacterium | reverse complement strand
CGGTTCGCCTCGGCCTGGAGCGCGGCCAGCTGCCGCTCCTGCGCCTCGAGGACGCCGCGGGTGGTGAGCACCCCCAGGTACGCGTCGGCAACGCCCGCCACGAGCTGCGCCGACGTCTGGTCCAGCGCCGCCTCCGCGCCGCGCTCCTGGGCCCGCGCCAGCCGCACCTGCGAGGTGCGACCGCCGAAGTCGAACAGCGTGTAGCCGAGCGCGACCGCGCCCTGGCTCAGCGTGGAGTTGAACAGCGGCGGGTTCGCCACGCTCAGACCCGACAGCGGGTAGACCAGGTTCCCGATCTTGTACTGGTTGGCCGTGAGCGTGGCCGCGAGGCGCGGGAACAGCGGCGCCTGCGCCGCGCCCACCGACGCAGCGGCCGCGTCGCGGCTCGCGCGCGCGGCGGCGACGCTCGGGTGCGAGTCCAGCGCCCGCCGCACCAGAGCGGCGAGCGTCAGGCGGCTCGTGTCCGGCGCCGGGGCCGCGGGGATCCGGGAGGCCGGCGCCGGGGCCTGAAGGGGAGGCGCGAGCGCCGCGGCCTGCAGGGCGATCAGCAGGGAGACGATCATGGCGTGCGGTCCTGCGACGGGTTCGGGTGAGCGGAGGCCGCGGCGGCGGCCGGGCTGGCGAACGCGGCCTTCAGGGTGGCGATCACGTGCTCGGTGATGAGGTGGCGCATCGTGGGGTCGCCCGGGTCCACGCCGAGCGCCTCACGGATGGCTCGCCCCGCGAGCGCGAGGAACATCGGCTGGCCGGCGATGCTCATCGCGAACAGGTGCGGCTCGCCGGGGCGGATGGAGCCGTCCGCCTGGCCCTCCGTGATCATCCGCGTGAACGACTCGACGTTGCGGCGGATCACCTTCGCCACGGGCGGCGGGAGCGGACGGTTGCTCGCCAGCTCCTGGACGATGAGGCACGGCATCTCGGGATGGCTCCACATGTGCTCCATGAAGGCCCGGACCGCGAGCGCGAGCCGCTCCAGCGGCGCGCCGCCTTCGCGGGAGATCGCCGCCAGCCGGTCGGCGAGCGGCTCCGCGAACCGCTCGATGACGGCGTGGTACAGCGCCTCCTTGGAGCCGAAGTGGTAGGTGATGGCGCCGAGGTTCGCGCGGGCCCGGGTCGTGATGTCCCGGACGCTCGCGCCCTCGAACCCGTCCTTGGCGAACGCTTCGCGCGCCGCCTCGATCAGCCGCTCACGGGCTTCCAGGTGTTGTTTCATACGTATGTATTCTGACATACAAACGTATGAATCCGCAAGGGTCCAATTCCGACCGCGCCTCTGGCGATTGTCGGGCGGCCTCGTAGGTTTTCTGTGCGCTCCAAGCACGATGCGCGACGACGAGGCATCCTGGCCGGCGTTCACGGCTCGGCCGGCTCAACGGCCGGCGACCTGGCGCACCGGCCCGTCCCCTTTCAACGGAGGTCAGCAGTGTCCGGTCGAATGAGCATGGCGGTCCTGGCGCTCGCACTCGCCGCGTGCGCCAAGCAGGAGCAGGCGAAGGCGCCGGCCGCGCCGGCGGGTCCGGCGAAGGGCACGCCGGAGTGGAAGATCCAGAACGCGATGAGCGCGGCGCCGGCCTCGATCGCGAGCGCGGCGACGATCATGGACTGGCCCGCGACACCTGACGGCAAGATGACGCAGCTTCGGGCCGGCACCAACGGCTGGACCTGCCTGCCGGACGACCCGAGCACGCCGAGCAACGACCCAGTGTGCGGCGACAGCGCCTCGTTCGCCTGGTACGGCTTCTGGATGCAGCACAAGCCGCCGCGCACCACCACGGTGGCCCTCGCCTACATGCTCCAGGGCGCGACCGACGCCAGCAACACCGAACCGTTCAAGATGAAGCCGGATTCGGGCCAGCCATGGGTCACGACCGGTCCGCACGTGATGGTCTTCGTCCCGGACGTGAAGGCGCTGCGCGGCTTGTCCACCGACTGGCGGAGCGGCGGCCCGTACGTCATGTGGGCGGGCACGCCGTACGCACACCTCATGCTTCCGGTGGCGGCGGCCAGGGCCGACAGCGGCATGCAGATGTAGCTGGTGACGGGCGGCGTCGGCCGACGGCCGGCGCCGTTCAGACCGGGATCAGGAGGATGCGACCTGCGGCGGCTTCCACGCGCCGCGCACGTCCTCGAAGGCACGGGCCGCGGCCAGGAGAAGGGCTTCCTGCCGCGGCCCTGCCGCGAGCTGGAGCCCGATGGGCAGATGATGTCGGGATAGTGCGCAGGGGATGCTGATCGCCGGCAGGCCGCTCAAGCTGAAGGGATAGGTCAGCCGGGTGAGCGCATGGCGCGGCAGCTCGCCGCCAGGCAGCACGGGCCGGAAGGCGTCGGCGTTGGGGAAGGCGAGGATCGGCACGGTCGGCCCCGCGAGCACGTCCACCTCATCGAGCACGCGCCGCAGCGCCGCGCGGATGCGCCGCTGGGTGCGGCGCGCGGCGAGGTAGGCGCTGGCGCGGACCTCGACGGCGCTGGCGAGCGCCTTGGCGACGTCCTCGCCGTACTCCCCCGAGCGCTCCGGATACCAGCGGCTGTGGAACGCCAGCGCCTCGGGCCGGACGATCGCGATCCCCACGTCCACGCAGCCGTCGATTTCGGGCACCGTGATCGTGCGCACGTCGGCGCCCGCGGCGGCGAGCGCGCGCAGCGCCTCGCGGACGGCGGATTCCACCTCGGGATCGACGCGCTCGAAGACGTAGTGCTCCGCGACGCCGATCTTGAGGCCCTTCAGCGAATGGGTGTAGGGGGTAGGGTGTAGGGTGTGCGCGCCGTCTTTCCCTACACCCCACACCCTACCCCCTACACCCTGTCCTGCCAGCACCTCGAACGCCGCCGCCGCGCCATCCACCGTCCTCGCCAGCGGTCCCACGGTATCGAGACTCTTCGCCAGCGGCACCACGCCCCTGACCGGCAGCAGCCCGTACGTCGGCTTGAAGCCGACCGCGCCGCACAGCGCCGCGGGGATGCGGATCGA
Source organism: Gemmatimonadales bacterium (assembly GCA_035623755.1). Classification (GTDB taxonomy): domain Bacteria; phylum Gemmatimonadota; class Gemmatimonadetes; order Gemmatimonadales; family JACORV01; genus Fen-1245. The sequence continues at coordinate 1,055 of DASPSV010000211.1, read as the reverse complement.
GCCCGCCGTGTCGGTGCCGAGCGCGACGTCCACCACGCCGGCCGCGACGGCGGCGGCGGAGCCGCCGCTCGAGCCGCCGGTCGTGAGGGCCGGGTTCCAGGGGTTCTTCGTGGCGCCGTAGTGCGGGTTGTCGTTCGTCGTGCCGAAGGCGAACTCGTGCGTGTTGGTCTTGCCGACCAGCACGGCGCCCGCCTCGCGCAGCGCCCACACCACGTCGGCGTCGCGCGCCGGGATCCACTCGCCGAGGATGCGCGAGCCCGCGGTGGTCCGCGTGCCCTGCGTCGCGATCAGGTCCTTGATGGCGACCGGGACGCCGTGCAGCGGGCCGCGGGTGTGCCCGCTCTCCATTTCCTGCTCGGCCTGCTGCGCCTCGGTCCTCGCGCTCTCGCCGGTGACGGTGAGGAACGCGTTGAGAGCGCCCCGCGTGCGCTCGATGGCGGCGAGCGTGCTCTCGGTGCGCTGCGTGACGGAGGGACCGGCCATCCTCAATGGTAGCACACGGGCGTGCGGAAAGCGCAGGAAACGGCCGGGGCTGCCTATTACGGCGATTCGTCCGAGGCATGTCAAGCCCGAGCGAATCGTTTTGCGTTAGGGCGGCGTCAGGGGACGACTACGGATTGACCGTCAGGAGGGCCTTCCCATGATGGACTTGGGGAGGCTCAATGCGTCCGGAGTTCGCACTGGTGGCTCGGCTGGCTGCCGGCGCCGCTGCCGCGTGGCTCGTGGCGGCGGCGGGCGTCGCCGGCGCGGGGTGCGAGGTCGCGACGGCGCCGCCGGCCAACGCGCGGCTGCTCGCGCCGCTGCCGAGCTACCAGGCCTGGTGGAGCGAGGTGGAGGCGTGCTCGGGCCTCACGGGCGACGAGCAGCGCGTGGCCTGGTACGAGGTGCCCGCGGACCCGGACGACGGCGGCTTCTACTGCGCCGACGGCCCCGACCACACCTGCGCCGGCGAGTGGGCCGAGCCGCATTCGATCTACTTCGCCGGTCCGAGCACCTCGTTCCCGAAGGGTTATTTCTCCGACGAGTGGACGGTGAAGCACGAGATGCTGCACGAC
>DASPSV010000201.1:0-2057 GCA_035623755.1 Gemmatimonadales bacterium | reverse complement strand
GGCTGTGGCAGCGGCTTCTTCACCGAGGTGCGTGGCGCCGGGGGCGGTGGGGGAGGTGGTGGCGGTGGAGGCGGCGGAGGTGGCGGCGGCGGGTCCACGACGCTCATCCAGCTGGTGCTGAGCCCGAAGACGATCGTCGTCGGCTACCGGGCCACGGTGCAGTTCGGGGTGTCCGGCACGCTGAGCGACGGGTCGAGCACGGTGCCGAGCGTGACCTACAAGGTGACGGGCGGCATCATGTCGCCGAGCGGACTGTTCACCGCCGGCGCGGTGGCGGCGGTGGACACGGTGACCGTGACACAGCTGGGCGGCCTCAGCGGGACGCCCGCCTGCTGCGCGGACACGGCGGTGGTGACGGTGACCGCGAATCCGCCGGCGCTGCTGGCGATGGTCTCGCAGCCCGGCGGGGCGGCGGACGCGAAGACGTTCACGCAGCAGCCGGTGGTGATGGTGGAGGACGCGCTGCAGCGACAGCTGCTGCAGAGCGGCGTGGCGGTGAGCGTGGCGATCGCGAGCGGCACCGGCACGCTCACGGGCACGACGACGGTGAGCACGGACGGCAACGGCCGGGCGGTGTTCACCGGGCTGGCGATCACGGGGACGGGGACGTTCACGCTGACGTTCACGTCGCCGGGACTGACGCCGGTCACCAGCGCGTCGTTCGACGTGACGCCCTAGGCGAACGGGTCGTCGCCGGCTGCGGCGAGCGTGTAGCGGTCGGCGAACTTCGTCGCCAACAGGTGGCGGAGCTTCTCGATCCTGTCGGTGATCAATCCATCCACGTCGCTCTCGAGGAACGCGGTCATCGACCGCGTGCTGTTGACCGTCCAGGCGTAGACCAGGCTGAACCCGGGCCGCGCGCCGGTTCTCCGCAGCGCGATGGCCCGCCGGATCCTGCCGAGCCAGCAGGTCGTGGGCAGGAGCGGCACGCTCGTGCCGTCGGCGTACGTGTAGCGGAGGGTCCCGCCGCCGAAGAAGTCGTTGACCTCCTCGGGCGTTGCGCCGCCGTCCACGCCCACGCCGGTGCGCGGCGCGGGCGCGAGCTTCGCGAGCCACGGCATCGCGGCCGGATCGCCGGCGGTGAAGAGGATCGCGGTGCCGGGGAACGTGCCGCCGAACGCATCCCGCACCATCTGCTGGAGCGTGGCGAGGTCGTAGTCGTAGGGCGGCTTGAGGTCGAACGCGATCAGGGCCAGCTGCCCGGCGCGGCCGGTGCTCTCGAGGTACGCGGTGAGCCCGTCGAGGTACTGCCGGAGCGTGAGGCTGCCGCGGAACAGTCGCAGGATCCAGTCGGGCACGAGCGGGATGCGCTCGTGGACGAAGAAGTCGTTCCGCTCGAAGCACACGTCGGGCTCGAGCGCGTTGGCGCCGGCCTCGAGGCAGCGGGCGGCGGCCGCGACCGAGTTGGGGTTGTGGCCGACGAGGTAGAAGCGCCGGGGCATGGCTCCGGAGTCTAGTGCCGGCCGGCCGCCTCCGCAGGGTGGGTTCGCTCCAGCCAGGCGATGGCCGCGCGGAGGTCCGGATCGTTGTGCAGCGCAAACTCCTCGGCGGCGTCGGCGCCCCAGCGGACCTCCGCCGCGCGCCGAGCGAGAACCTCCGCGATCTGGACGTCCTGCCCGCTGTCGGTGGCGGCGGTCACGTGAAGACGCGACCTGACACGATCGAGGAACGGCCGGAGCAGGCGCAGGCGCCAGCCGGTCGTGTCGTCGGGCCAGGCGGCGCGGCTGGCGGCGTCGGAGCCCAGGGTCGGGGCGACGCTGTCGGCGACCGCGAGGTCGAATCCGCTGTCCGCGGCGATGCTCCACCACAGCGGCGGCGGCACGGGCGCTGGGAGCTCGGAGTCGGGAGCGATGCCGCCGCCGCCCCTGACCGTGCGGCCGCTGTCGGTCTTGTACGTCGCGGCCGTGTCCTGCTCGGCGCCGCCCCGCCCGCCGAGGGCGTAGTACTGGTCGGCCGTCAGGCCCGCGTAGCGGCGCTGGATGAGGCGCCCGCTCGGCGAATGGACGAAGCCCACCGTGAGCCAGGCCGCGTCGCCGTTCGGCGGCACCGGGAACAGC
>DASPSV010000195.1:0-3897 GCA_035623755.1 Gemmatimonadales bacterium | reverse complement strand
GCTGTTCGGCACGATCGGGGCGGCGCGGCTGCTGGCGTCGGTGGCCGTCGGGCTCGGCACCGGCGCCGTGGTGCGCGAGATCGGGACCGAGCAGCTGCTGTTCGTCCTCGCCGCGCTGATGGCGGGCTTCGGCCTGCTGGCGGTGCCGCTGGTCCGCGAGCCGCACGCCGAGCACGGCCTCCGCGCCGGCGCGCAGCCGCGGCGGCGCGGCGCGCCGCCGAGCGCGATCGGCGATCCCTACATCCGCTCCCTCGCGCTGATCCTGCTGCTCGCGTTCACGGCCCTGAACGTGGGCGACTACCAGTTCAAGGCCATCGCCCGCGCCACGTACGCCGAGGACCAGCTGGCGCAGTTCTTCAGCCTGTTCTACGCGGCCACCGGGGTCGTGGCGTTCGTGTTCCAGATCCTGGTGACGCCGCGCATCCTCGCGCGCCTCGGCGTCGGCTGGGGCATGGCGACGATGCCGTCGGTGTTCGGCGCCGGCAGCGCCGCCCTGCTCGCCCTGCCCCGCCTCGCGGTGGCGACGGCGATGAAGTTCGGCGACAACGGGTTCCAGTTCACCATCCAGGAGACCACGTTCCAGGCGCTGTACGTGCCGTTCCCGCCCGAGGCCAAGGCGCGCACGCGCGCCTTCCTCGAGGCCGTGGTCAAGCCGCTCGGCTACGCGCTCGCCGGCGTCGCGGTGATCGCGCTGGTGCCGGTGCTGCACGAGCCGCACCGGATGTCGTACGTGAGCCTGCCGTTCGTGCTCGGGTGGTTCGCGCTGATCCCGGTGGTGCGGCGCCGCTACCTGCGACAGCTGGAGGCGACGCTCAGCGCCCGGGGCGCGCTCGCCCTCGACCACGAGTACCTGCTCGACTCGGCCGGCCGCCGGGCGCTGATCCGCCGCCTCGAAGCCGGCGAGCCGCGCCAGGTGCTGATCGCGCTCGAGCAGCTGGCCGGCGATCCCTCGCCCGAGTTCGGGCGGGCGCTGGAGGGGCTCGCGTCGCACCCCGACCCGATGGTGCGGGCGGCGGTGCTGGGTCAGATGGCGAGCCGGCCCGACGCCGACCCCGCCCCCGCGCTGCGGGCGCTCGCCGACGCCGAGCCCGCGGTGCGCGCGGCCGCCGCCGCCGCGACCGCCGCCCTGGCGAAGGACGACGCGGTGGACGCGCTGGCCCCACTGCTGGACGATCCGAGCGACGAGGTGCGGGTCGCGGCGCTCTCGGGCCTGCTGGGCCACGGCGGCGTCGAGGGCGGGATCGAGGGCGGCGCGCAGCTCGCCAAGCTGCTGGGCTCGGACGCGCCGTCGGACCGCGAGGAGGCGGCCCGCACCCTGGACGCGCTGGGGACGGCCGCCTACCGGCCGCTGCGCAAGCTGCTGGCCGATCCCGATCCGGCGGTGCGCCGCGCCGCCCTGCGGTCGGCGCCCGGCGTCGCCGACCCGCGGCTGGTGCCGGTGCTGGTCGAGATGCTGGCCGATCCGGCGTGCCGCCGGCGCGCCGGGCGGGCGCTGGTGGCCGTCGGCCCGCCGGCCGTGCCGGCGCTGTGCGAGCAGATCACCCGCAAGGGCGCCGCGCGGCCGGTGAAGCTGCTCATGCCCCGGCTGCTGCGGCGCATCCCGACGCCGGAGACCTACGAGCGGCTCCGGGCCCTGATCCACGTCGAGGACAGCCACCTGCGGCTCAGGATCTGCGCCGCGCTGTCCCACCTGCGGCGCTCGCTCCAGCTCCCGCCCGAGCCCGTGGAGGCGATCCACGCGCTGGTGCAGGACGAGGTGCGGGAGACCTACGGCAACCTCGCCGGGTGGGAGGCGGCGCGGCCGATGTACTCCACGCCGCTGCTGGAGGAGGTGTTCGAGTTCCGCCGCGAGCGCGCGGTGCGGCGGGTGCTGCGCATCCTCGAGCTGCGCTACGACCCCGAGCCCATGGCGCTGGTGCGCGAGCGGGTCGTGGACCCCGCCCGCCGCGCCAACGCGCTCGAGGTGCTGGACACGCTGCTCGATGCGCCGCTCCGGCCGCTGGTGATGCCGTTCCTCGACGACCTGCCGGTGCGCGAGCTGCTGCGCAAGGCGGGCACGCTGGTGCCCGCGACGCCGCCGCCGCCCGAGTTCCTGCGCCGCCACTGCCGCCACCCGAACCCGTACGTCGTGCTGCTCGCGCTGGACGCGCTCGCCCGCCGCGCCGATCCCGTGGGCGGCGACGAGGGCCGGCGCGCGCTCGGCCACCCGGACCCGCTCGCCCGCGAGGGCGCGCTGCACGCCGTGGCCGCCGCCGATCCCGCGGGCGCCCCGGCGCTGATCCGCCCGCTGCTCACCGACCCCGACCCCACGGTGGCGCGGCACGCCGCCAGGGCGCTCGCGCGCCTCGAAGGGCGCCCCATCCCGGAGGACCCCTTGTACGCCACCATCGAGAAGATCCTGTTCCTCAAGAGCGCGCCGGTCTTCGAGCGCGTGAGCGGCGAGGACCTCGCCGCGCTCGCCCGGGTGGCGGAGGTCGAGACCTACGCGGCCGGCCAGGCCGTCTTCCGGGAAGGCGACCTGGGCGACGCGCTGTACGTGCTGGTGCGCGGCAAGGTGACCATCACCGGCGGCGGCGAGCGGCTGGCCACGCTGGGACCGGGCGAGGCGTTCGGCGAGATGGCGGTCCTCGACGAGGCGCCGCGCAGCGGCACGGCCCTCGCCGAGGAAGAGACCGAGGTGCTGCGGATCGGCAGCGAGGAGTTCTACGAGATCCTGCACGAGCAGGTGGAGATCGCCGAGGGCGTCATCCGCATGCTCACGCGCCGGCTCCGGGACGCCGACGCGGTCATCCAGCAGCTGCACGTCTCAGCGCGCTAGCGCGGGCTCCCGGTTCATCTCGCGCGCGATCGCCAGGCCGCGGTCCAGCGCGCGGGTGTTGATCTCCAGCACCTTCGGGCTCCGGGTCACGTGCTCCAGGCCCGAAACCAGCGCGGCGCGGTCCAGCACGTGCGCCTTGTGCGCCGCCCACACGCCGAGCGACACCACGTTCATCGAGCGCGGGCTGCCCAGCGCCAGCGCCTCGGTGCTGCAGTGCACGGACATGACCGTCACGTCGCTGCGCCGCGGCAGGCGGGTCACCACGTCGGCGTTGAGCACGATCAGGCCGCCCGGCACCACGCCCGGCTCGAACCGGTCGAGCGACATGTCGTTGTACACGATGAGGCTGTCCATCTGCGTCAGCACCGGCGAGCCGATCGGCACGTCGGAGACGACCACCTCGGTGCGGGAGGTGCCGCCGCGGATCTCCGGCCCGTAGGAGGGCAGCCCGGTGGTGAAGAACCCGCGCTGCGCCGCCATGGCCGCCCACGACAGCAGCTTGCCCATGAACACGGCGCCGTCGCCGCCGCTGCCCGAAATCATGATGCGCTCGATCATCGCGGCATCCCTCCCGGCGGCTCCTTGATCACCCCGGGCTTGTAGGCGGGCATCAAGGTCTCCACCACGTACTTGTGCGCGTCCACCGGGTCGAGCTTCCACCCCGACGGGCACGCGGACAGGATCTCGACCACCGACAGGCTGCGGTTCTTCTCCTGGTTGAGGAACGCCTGCTTGATGTACTTCTTGGTCTTCCGGATGCTGGGCGCGTCGTGCACCGAGGTGCGCACCGCGAACGAGCAGCCCTGCTGCAGCGCCAGCGCCTCGGTCATGGTGACGGGGTAGCCGTGGTTCTTCACGTCGCGGCCGTCGGGCGACGTCGAGGTCACCATCCCCATCAGCGTCGTCGGCGCCAGCTGGCCGCCGGTCATCCCGTAGATGGCGTTGTTGAGGAAGATCAGCACCGTCGGGTCGCCGCGCGCCGCGGCGTGGAACGTCTCGCCGATCCCGATGCCGGCCAAATCGCCGTCGCCCTGCAGCGTGAACACCCGCAGCTCCGGGTGCTGGCACTCGATGCCCCA